>NZ_JBFUBW010000001.1:0-436361 GCF_056405555.1 Variovorax sp. P1_G12
GTAGGCCCCGGGCCGGCCGACGTCACCGGCCGCTTCGCGGCTGCCCTGCGCTGCTCACGGTACGCGGGGTCTCGCTCAAACTCGCTCCGCTGCGCTCCACTCAAACAGTCGCGAGCCCTGATCCGCGCACCGCTGCGCTGCTCGGCGGTGCCTCAACGGCCGGCCCGAGGCCTACCGCCCACCGCCGTGGACAGGTTGGGGTTGCACTGAACGTTGGAGACGTAGCTGGCCGTTGACCCCCCCGAAGCCCGGCATGCGGTGCGGGACGGGAGATCCCCTCTGCGCCGCTGAGGAGCGCAGCTTCAGGCGGCCAAGGGCCGCGCGTGTTTGAGCGCAGCGAGTTTGCGCGGACCCCGCCTGAAGCGAGCACCGCAAGGCAGCCCGAAGGGCCGGCGCAGTGGGGTCGTTCGGCCCGTACCGCGTGCCGGGCGGCCCCAACAGACGGACCTACCCGCACAGCAAATGTTAGTCTTGCCGCCCCATGAACCTGAGGACCAAGATCGTCGCCCTCGCGGTGGCGCCGTTGCTGGTCGCGCTGATGCTGGTGGCCTTCGCGGTGCGCCACCAGGAGCGCGACCTGGCGCAGCGCGAGCGGGCGCTGATCGAGAAGACCTACATGACGCAGCGCCGCAGCGAACTGCGCAGCTACGTCGACCTGGCCGTGAGCACCGTGCGGCCGCTGTACGACGCCGGCCTTGACGACGAGGCCACCCGCGCAGAGGCCCTGCGCCGCCTGGCCGCGCTCGACTACGGCAACGACGGCTATTTCTTCGTCTACGACCTGCAGGGCCGCTCGCTGATGCATTCGCGCCAGCCCGAGCTGGTCGGCCAGTCGCTGTGGGAGCTTCACGATTCCCAGGGCCGCCCCACCATCCAGGAGCTGATCGCGCAGGCGCGCGAAGGCGGCGGCTATGTCGAGTACCAGTGGCGCAAACCCTCCAGCGCCCAGCTGGCGCCCAAGCTCGGCTATGTGACCGCGTTGCCGCGCTGGAACTGGATGGTCGGCACCGGCCTCTACCTCGACGACATCGACGTCGCGATGCAGACGCTCGACCGGCAGATGAACACCAACGTCACGACCACCATGCTCTGGATCGCCGGCATCGCCGCGTTGTGCCTGGCCGTGGTCAGCGCCGCCGGGCTGCTGCTGAACCTCAGCGAGCACCGCATCGCCGAGGCCCGGTTGCGGCTCCTGGCGCGCCAGGTCGTGCAATCGCAGGAGGACGAACGCGCCCACCTGGCGCGCGAGCTCCACGACGGCACCAGCCAGACATTGGTGTCGGCCAAATTGATGATCGAATCCGCGGTCGATGCGCTCGAACGCGCGCGCCAGCAGGTGCCGCCGACGCTGGGCAAGGCCTTGCAGCGGCTCAATGAATCCCTGGTGGAAGTGCGGCGTATCTCGCACCGGCTGCGGCCGGCCTTGCTCGACACGCTGGGCCTGCCGGCTGCGCTCGAACGGCTGGGCGCCGAGTTCGGCGAGGAGGGCGGCGTCGCCGCCTCGGTCACGGTGCAGGGACGACCACGCGAATTGCCGCAGGAAGTGAAGACCGCGCTGTTCCGCGTCGCGCAGGAGGCGCTGACCAATGTGCGCAAGCACGCGCGGGCGCAGCAGGTGGGCATCGTGCTGGCCTTCGAGGGCAAGGCCGTGCAGCTCGAGGTCAGCGACGACGGCACAGGTTTCGACGAGGCCGCGCTCGAGCTCGATCCTCAGCGCGGCATCGGCCTGCGCAACATGCGCGAGCGCGTGGCCGCCATCGGCGGCTCGCTGGGCGTGCGCTCCGACCGTGACGGCACCTCGATCCTGGCCGAGGTGCCGGTGATCGCGGGGGAGGGCGCATGACGGCCTGCGCGGTGATCCGCCTGTTCCTGGTCGATGACCATCCGCTGGTGCGCGACGGCCTGCGGGCCCGGCTCGGTCCGCTGCCGGGACTCGAGATCGTCGGCGAGGCCGGCGGCGCCGCCGAAGCGCTGGCAGGCATCGCCGACGCCCGGCCGGACCTGGTGCTGGCCGACGTCGGCCTGAAGGGCATGAGCGGCATCGAGCTGGCATCGCTCTTGCACGATCGCCAGCCCGACGTGCGGGTGCTGATGCTCAGCATGTACGACAACCCCGAGTACGTGCAACAGGCGCTGCAGGCGGGTGCCCGGGGCTACGTGCTCAAGGACGCGCCGGCGGCGGAGATCGTCGCCGCGATCGAGGCGGTCGCGGCCGGCGGCACGTTCCTCAGTTCGGCGGTGTCGCAGCGGCTCTTCGCCAACCAGCAGCCGCGGCCGCTGCTGACGCCGCGCGAGAGCGAGATCCTGTCGGCGCTCGGCCGCGGCGACTCGAGCAAGCAGATCGCGCGCGACCTCGGCCTCAGCGTGCGCACGGTCGAGGCGCATCGGCAGAGCATCAAGCGGCGGCTCGGGCTCGAAGGCCAGTCGGCCCTGATCAAGTACGCCGTGGAACACGCCCGGGAATTCAAGAGCAGCTGATCGGTCGCCTAGGGTTATCCCTTAGGTGGTGCCACGCACCCGATTCGCGCGGTGCAACCGATGCAGGCGCGGCCCAGGCTCGCGAAACTCCCGGGGGTTCATTTTCCGGAGACATTCCCAATGCACAGCATCCGCCGCCACCTGGTGTGGCTCGTCGTGGCCGTGGTCGGCGCCTTCGCGCTCGGCACCGTGGCCTTGTCCCGCGGCGAAGCCATCAATGCGCTCTGGATCGTGGTCGCCGCGATCTGCACCTACCTGATCGCCTACCGCTACTACAGCCTGTTCATCGCCACCCGTGTGCTCGGCCTGGACGGCAGTCGAAAAACGCCGGCGCACCGCCACAACGACGGCCTGGACTACGTGCCGACCGACAAGAACGTGCTGTTCGGCCACCACTTCGCGGCCATCGCCGGCGCCGGTCCGCTGGTCGGCCCGGTGCTCGCGGCGCAGATGGGCTACCTGCCGGGGCTCTTGTGGATCCTGGCCGGCGTGGTGTTCGCGGGCGCGGTGCAGGACTTCATCGTGCTGTTCATCTCGACCCGCCGCGACGGCCGTTCGCTGGGCGACCTGATCAAGCAGGAGATGGGCACCGTGCCCGGCATGATCGCGCTGTTCGGCACCTTCATGATCATGATCATCATCCTCGCGGTGCTGGCGCTGATCGTGGTCAAGGCGCTCGCCGAATCGCCGTGGGGCACCTTCACCGTGGCGGCAACGATTCCGGTCGCGGTCTTCATGGGCCTCTACCTGCGCTACATCCGGCCGGGCCGCATCGGCGAGGTCTCGGTGATCGGTTTCGTGCTGCTGATGGCGGCGATCTTCGGCGGCCAGGCCGTGAGCATGAGCCCGACCTGGGGCCCGATGTTCACCTTCGACGGCAAGGCCCTGACCTGGATGCTGATCGGCTACGGCTTCGTCGCCGCCAGCCTGCCGGTGTGGCTGCTGCTGGCGCCGCGCGACTATCTGTCGACCTTCCTCAAGATCGGCACCATCATCGCGCTGGCGATCGGCATCGTGTTCGTCGCGCCGACCCTGCAGATGCCGGCCGTGACTCAGTTCGCGCAGGGCAACGGCCCGGTCTGGTCGGGCAACCTGTTCCCGTTCCTGTTCATCACCATCGCCTGCGGCGCGGTGTCGGGCTTCCATGCGCTGATCTCCTCGGGCACGACGCCGAAGATGCTCGACAACGAGCTGCACGCGCGCTTCATCGGCTACGGCGGCATGCTGGCCGAATCCTTCGTCGCCGTGATGGCGCTGGTGGCGGCCGCCTGCATCGACCCGGGCGTCTACTTCGCGATGAACAGCCCGGCCGCGCTGGTCGGCAGCACGCCCGAAGCAGTGGCGCAGACCATTTCGGGTTGGGGCTTCGCCGTCACGCCCGAGATGCTCGTGCAGACCGCCAAGGACGTCGGCGAGAGCACCATCCTCGGCCGCGCCGGCGGCGCCCCGACCCTGGCGGTCGGCATGGCGCACATCCTGCACCAGGTGATCGGCGGCCAGGCGATGATGGCCTTCTGGTACCACTTCGCGATCCTGTTCGAGGCGCTCTTCATCCTGACCGCAGTGGACGCAGGCACCCGCGCCGGCCGCTTCATGCTGCAGGACCTGATGGGCAGTTTCGTGCCGGCGCTCAAGCGCACCGACTCGCTGCCGGCCAACCTGATCGCGACCTTCCTGTGCGTCGCGGCCTGGGGCTACTTCCTGTACCAGGGCGTGGTCGATCCGCTCGGCGGCATCAACACGCTGTGGCCGCTGTTCGGCATCTCCAACCAGATGCTGGCCGCGGTGGCGCTGATGCTCGGCACCGTGGTGCTGTTCCGCATGAAGCGCGAGCGCTATGCCTGGGTGGCGGCGGCACCGGCCGCCTGGCTGCTGATCTGCACGCTGACCGCGGGCTGGCAGAAGATCTTCTCGGCCGACCCGAAGGTGGGCTTCCTGGCCCATGCCTCGAAGTACGCCGACGGCCTGGCGCAGGGCGTGCTGATCGCTCCCGCGAAGACGCCCGAGGCGATGGCCCGGATCGTCTTCAACGACCGGCTCGACGCCGGGCTGTGCGCGCTCTTCATCTTCGTGGTGCTGAGCGTGCTGGTGTACAGCGTGCGCAGTGCGCTGGCCGCGCGCCGGGCCAACCACCCGACCACCCGCGAGACGCCGTTCGAACCGATGGTGCCGTCGGCCGCCGCATGAGGGCCGCCGGCGCCAGCCTGGCCGAGACCGGGCGCTACCTGACGCGCTCGCTGGCGCAGTCGCTGCGCCTGATGGTGGGCCTGCCGGACTACGACACCTACCTGAGCCACATGGAGCGCACGCATCCGGACCAGGCCCCGATGAGCTACGAGGCCTTCTTCCGCGAGCGGCTGGAGGCGCGGTACGGCGGCGGCAAGGGACGGTGCTGCTGATGAACACCGCGCGGCTTCGCGCGGCTCAGGGTTCCCGGCCGGTCTTCAGCGGATAGCCGGCTTCGCGCCAGGCCTTCATGCCGCCATCGAGCGCGACCGTGTGCAGGAAGCCCATCTGGCGCAGGGTCGATGCGGCGAGCGTCGAGATGTAGCCCAGCTCGCAACAGCTCAGGATGCGCCGCGTCGGGTCCGGCAGGTCCTGGTTGACGCGCAGTTCGAGCTGTCCGCGCGGCAGCAGCCGGGCGCCCGGGATGTGGCCGCCCTCATAGGCATCGCGTTCGCGCACGTCGAGCACGATGAGGTCGTCTTCGGCGGCCTCCACGCGCCCCTTGAGTTCGGCCAGCGACATGAAGGGCACGGCCGCCGTGGCCTCGGCCAGCAGCCGCGCCACCGTCTTGCCGCCGCTCATGTTGGTGCGCAATGCTTCGGTGATGTGCGTGGGCATCGTGAGATTGAGGCTGCGCATCATCTCGACGAAGTCGCCGCGCTCGCGCTTCTGCAGCCGCGGGTTGGAGGCGAGCTCCTCCGCGATCGTCGAATGGCTGCGGCCCTTGTAGTCGTGCGCCGGGCACACCTTGAGCGCCGGGTCCAGCCGCAGCACGCGGTTGAACAGGCTGTCGTAGAGCGCTTCCGGGTCGCCGCTCGGGAGGTCGGTGCGGCCGGTCGCACCGATGAGCAGCGTGTCGCCGGTGAAGAGGCGATCGCCCACCAGCAGGCACATCGAGTCCGCCGTGTGCCCCGGCGTGTGAAGTACCTGCAGCCGCAGCTTGCCGAGCACGACCATTTCGCCGTCGCCGAGCCGCATGTCCACGAAAGGCGCCGGGCTCGCCCGGTGCATGACGACCGGCACGCCCAGTTGGCGCGCGAGTTCACGGGTGGCCGAGAAGTGGTCGGCGTGCGTGTGGGTATCGATCAGGTAGCGGATGCGCACGCCGTCACGGGCGGCGAGGGCGATGTAGTGATCGATCTGGCTCAGCTCGGGATCGATCAGCGCGGCGGCGCAGGTTTCGTCGCAGCCGACCAGGTAGGACTGGCAGCCGCCGGTCGCAATCTGCGCGAAGACCATGGGGCGTGTCCTGCGACGGTTGGTTCGGCGGCTTGCGGTGCGCTCGGATCAGCCCGGCTGCTTGACGACGCGCAGATAGGGCTTCGGCGACTTCCAGCCGTCGGGAAACAGCTTCTTGGCGTCATCGTCCGACACCGAGCCGGCGATGATCACGTCCTCGCCGTTCTTCCAGTTGACCGGCGTGGCGACCTTGTGCGCGGCCGTCAGCTGCATCGAATCGAGCACGCGCAGGATCTCGTCGAAGTTGCGGCCCGTGGTCATCGGGTAGGTCAGCATCAGCTTGATGCGCTTGTCGGGGCCGATCACGAACACCGAGCGCACCGTGGCGTTGGTCGCCGCCGTCCGGCCGTCGGAGGTGCCCGGCTCGTCGGCCGGGAGCATGTTGTAGAGCTTGGCCACGGCGAGGTCGGTGTCGCCGATCATCGGGTACGTGGGCAGGTAGCCCTGGGTCTCCTCAATGTCCTTGGCCCAGCGGTCGTGGGCGTCGACCGGATCGACACTCAAGCCGATCAGCTTGGTGTTGCGCTTGGTGAACTCGGGCTCGATCTTCGCCATGTAGCCGAGTTCGGTGGTGCACACCGGCGTGAAGTCCTTGGGATGCGAAAACAGGATCGCCCAGCTGTCGCCGATCCAGTCGTGGAACTTGATCGGCCCCTTGGTGGTGTTGGCCGTGAAGTCGGGTGAAAGATCGTTGATACGCAGTGACATGTCCGCTCCTTGAGAGAGGTCATCGACAGAAGCCTGCGGCCGGCGAAGATGCGACCAACGTTCTGCTGCCGCGGGACCAACGGAAAGTACACCACGTTCGGGCGCAGGAGACAAGCGCGCCGGCCCCAAGAGCGGCGGGCGCCGCCAGCAGGAACGGCTGCCGCCTGCGTGTGCTTCGTGCCGGCCCTAGATATCCTCCAGCAGCGCGTAGGGCAGGGGCTCCACCGTGAGCGCCGGCCCATCGGCAGACCGCGCATGCAGCCCGCCGGCGTCGACCGCGGCGATCTGGATCGAGATCAGCGCGGCCCATCCGCCGCCCGGTGCCGGGGCGGCCTGGGCCACGGTGCCGACCGGCTGCGCCGCATCGTTGGCCGCGAAGACTTCGTCACCGGCCGCCACCTCGTCGCTGGCCTGCACGATGTAGGTGCGCCGCTTCAAGGTGCCGCGGAACTGGCTGCGCGCCACGATTTCCTGGCCCGGATAGCAGCCCTTCTTGAAATTCACGCCACCCACCGATTCGTAGTTGAGCATCTGCGGCACGAAGGCTTCGACCACCGGCGTGCTCAGCGTCACGATGCCGCTGCGCACCTCGCTCCAGGACCAGAGCGCCGGGTCCAGCGCGGCGCCCTGGGGCGCGGCACTGCCGGCCGGTGCGATCCACAGCGCGCGCGGAACGCCGTCGGACGGGTAGAGAGTCACCGCGTGGGCGGCGCCGACCGCGCTGGAGCGCCCCGGCGGCGCGCCGGCATCGACGCCGTTGGCGATCAGCGCGGTTCCGGCCATGCCGTAGAGGACGAATTCATCGCTGACGTCGCTGAGCTTGGCCTTGGCGCGCAGCACGTACATCGACAGCCGCTTCAAGGTCGCGGCGAGGATGTCGCGGCTGCACACCAGCAGGACCAGATCGGGCTCGGGCCGGATGCCGACGAAGCTGGCGATCATCCGGCCCTTGGCGGTGCACAGCGCCGCCAGGCGGGCCTCGAAAGCGTCGAGCAAGGCGAAATCCTGGGTCAACTGGCCATGCAGGAAATTCGCGGCATCGGGGCCAGCGGCTCGAATCACACCGAGGTGGGAGAGGGCGGTCACGCCATTCAGAACGACAGAGGTCATCGCTGAATTATCATGGCCTGCTTCGTTCCGTTTGGCCCGCAGGGCTACCTCGTTTCTCTGTTCGCCTCCTTTCCCGGAATCCGTGCGCCGCTTCTTTCTCACTCTTTTTCTGCTGGCCTCCCTCGTTGCCCTGGCCGCGGGCGCAGCAGGCCTCTGGTGGGTCAACCAGCCGCTCAAGCTGCCCGCGCCCAGCGTGGATCTGTCGGTCGAGCCGGGCACCACGCCGCGCGGCATCGCGCAGGCAGTCGCCGACGCGGGCGTCGACGTGCCGCCCCAACTGCTCTACCTGTGGTTCCGCTTTTCGGGCCAGGACCGGCAGATGCGCGCCGGCAGCTACGAACTGGAGCGGGGTGTCACGCCGCGACTGCTGCTCAACATCCTGGTGCGCGGCGAGGAGGCGACACGCAGCCTGGCGCTGGTCGAGGGCTGGAACTTCCGCCAGGTGCGCGCGGCCTTGGCCAAGGCCGAACAGCTCAAGCCCGAGACCGTCGGCCGCAGCGATGAGGAATTGATGGCTGCACTGGGCCGGCCGGGCCAGCACCCGGAGGGCCGCTTCTTCCCCGACACCTACACCTACTCGAAGGGCTCGACCGACATCGCCCTGCTGCAGCGCGCCATGCGCGCCATGGACAGGAAACTCGAGGCCGCCTGGGCCGCCCGGGCCTCCGACTTGCCGCTCAAGACGCCCGACGAGGCGCTGATCCTGGCCAGCATTGTCGAAAAGGAGACAGGCAAGGCCCAGGACCGCGCCGAGATCGCGGCCGTCTTCGTCAACCGGCTGCGCGTCGGAATGCCGTTGCAGACCGATCCCACCGTCATTTACGGCCTGGGCACGCGTTACGACGGCAACCTTCGCAAGAAGGACCTGCAGGCCGACACGCCCTGGAACACCTACACGCGCAACGGCCTGCCGCCGACGCCGATCGCGATGCCGGGCAAGGCCGCGCTGCTGGCGGCCGTGCAACCGGCGCAGAGCCAGTCGCTCTATTTCGTTTCCCGAGGCGATGGCACGAGCCAGTTCAGCCGTTCGCTCGATGAGCACAACCGGGCCGTGAACCGCTACCAGCGCGGCGGCGATCCCAACCAGCGGAGTGGGCAATGAAGGGGCTTTTCCTGACCCTCGAAGGCATCGACGGGGCCGGCAAGTCGAGCCACCTCGACGCGCTCGAGGCGCTGTTCAAGGCGCAGGGCCGCCAGGTGACGCGCACGCGCGAACCCGGGGGCACGCCGCTCGCCGAAACCCTGCGCGAACTGATCCTTGTGCAGCCGATGGACGCGTTGACCGAGTCGCTGCTGGTGTTCGCGGCGCGGCGCGACCATATCGTTCGCGTGATCGAGCCGGCGCTGGCGCGCGGCGACGTCGTGCTGTGCGACCGCTTCACCGACGCCACCTTCGCCTACCAGGGCGCGGGCCGCGGCTTCGATGCGGCCGTGCTGTCGGCGCTCGAGCACTGGGTGCAGGGCACGCCGGGTGAGGCTTCCAGCCCGCTGCTGCAACCCGACGTCACGCTGTGGTTCGACCTCCCGCCCGAGACCGCGGCCGAGCGCCTGGCCGGCGCCCGACTGCCGGACAAGTTCGAGTCGCAGCCGGTCGAGTTCTTCCGCCGCGTCGCCGCCGGCTATGCCGAGCGCGCAGCCGGTGCGCCCCGCTTCGTGCGTATCGATGCCGGCCAGTCGCGCGACCAGGTCTGGCAGCAGGTCGAAGCGGCGCTGGCGGGGCGCGCCCGATGACGGTGGATACGCTCCAGCCCTGGCTGCGCCAGCCGCTGGCCGAACTGCTGCGCCAGCGCGGCCATGCCTGGCTGCTGCAGGGCCCCTCGGGGCTCGGGCAGTACGAACTGGGCCTGTCGCTGGCGGCGACCTGGCTCTGCGAGCAGCCCGACGAGGCCAAGACGCACGGCGCCTGCGGCCATTGCCCGAGCTGCCACGCGATCCAGGTCCGCACCCACGCCGACCTGCTGGTGCTGATGCCCGAGGTCGCGATGCAGGCCCTGGGCTGGCCGCTGGACGAGAAGTCGCAGGCCGACATCGACGACAAGAAGCGCAAGCCCAGCCGCGAGATCCGCGTCGAGGCGATGCGCGACGCCATCGGCTTCGCCCAGCGCACCAGTGCGCGCGGACTCGGCAAGGCGGTGCTGGTCTATCCGGCCGAGCGCATGAACCTGATCACGGCCAATGCGCTGCTGAAGACGCTGGAGGAGCCGGTCGGCGACGTGCGCTTCGTGCTGGCCAGCGAGGCCGCGTGGCAGTTGCTGCCCACCATCCGCAGCCGCTGTCTCGGCTTCACGCTGCCTTGGCCCGAGGGTGACGCGGCCCTGGAGTGGCTGGTCGGGCAGGGCGTTCCCGCGGGCGATGCGCCCGGCCTGCTGCGCGCGGCCGGCGGCCGGCCCAGCGACGCGCTGCGCCTGGCCGGCCAGGGCCAGTCGCCCAAGGCCTGGGCCCTGCTGCCCAAGGCGATGTCGCGCGGCGATGTCGGCGCACTGGCCGACCATGCCCCGGCCCAGGCCATCGGCGCGCTGCAGAAACTCTGCCACGATCTGATGGCCACGGACTGCGGTGCCGAACCGCGCTTCTTCGAGCCCGCCGACCTGCCCGCGGCACCGCCCCGGGCCGCGCTGGCGCGCTGGTCCCGCTCGCTCGCGAATGCGGCAAAAACCGCAGAACATCCGTTCAATGCGGGCCTGATGCTGGAAGCGCTTGTGAGCGAGGCGAGAACCACCCTAAACTCGGCACGCCGCCGCCCATGAACACACCTGCCGCTCCTTCCCCCTCCGCCCCCGTCCGGCCCAGCGTCATCCAGTTGGCGATCAAGGAAAAGGGCGCGCTGTATGCGGCGTACATCCCGCTGTTCGCCGAAGGCGGGATCTTCATTCCGACCTCGCGCGAGTACCGGCTGGGCGACGACGTCTATGTGCTGCTGACGCTGCCCGAAGATCCGCAGCGCTATCCGGTGGCCGGCAAGGTCGCGTGGATCACGCCGGCGCGTGCCGCGGGCAACCGCGCACCGGGCGTCGGCATCCGTTTTCCCTCCGACGAGAAGTCGCGCCAGCTCAAGGCGCGCATCGAAGAGGCGCTGGGCGCCACCCTGGCCTCCGACCGCCCGACCCAGACCATCTGAGTCCGGCCCCCATGACGCGAAGCCGCGGTCGCTGCGGCGGCCGCGCCATTCCGGGGCTGCCGACGCCCAAGCCGATCCTGCGATGTTCACCGATTCCCACTGCCACCTGACCTTTCCCGAGTTCGCGGACCAGATGCCGCAGATCCGCGCCGCGATGGCGGCCGCGCAGGTCGACCGGGCGCTGTGCATCTGCACCACGCTGGAGGAATTCCCCGAGGTCCAGGCCCTGGCCGAGCGCCACGACAACTTCTGGGCCAGCGTCGGCGTGCATCCGGACAACGAGGACATCGCCGAGCCTACGGTCGAGGACCTGGTGCGGCGCGCCGCGCTGCCCAAGGTGATCGCCATCGGCGAGACCGGGCTCGACTACTACCAGATGGAAGAGCGCAAGGGCGGCCGCAGCATTGCCGACCTCGAATGGCAGCGTGACCGCTTCCGGGTCCACATCCGGGCCGCGCAACAAACGCGCAAGCCGCTGGTGATCCACACCCGCGAAGCCTCGGCCGACACACTGGCGATCCTGAAGGAGGAGGGCGAGGAGGGCGGGAGCCGGGCGGCCGGCGGCGTGTTCCATTGCTTCACCGAGACTGCCGAGGTGGCGCGCGCCGCGCTCGACCTCGGCTTCTACATTTCGTTCTCGGGCATCCTGACCTTCAAGAAGGCGCAGGATCTGCGCGACGTCGCCGCCTTCGTGCCGCTCGACCGGATGCTGATCGAGACCGACAGCCCGTACCTGGCCCCGGTGCCGTACCGCGGGAAGACCAACAATCCGTCTTACGTGCCCTTCGTGGCGCAGCAGATCGCACAGTTGCGCCAGCTGCCCGTCGAGGTGATCGCGAAGGCCACGAGCGACAATTTCGAGACCCTGTTCAGCGGGGCCAAGACATGAGAAATCACTTTAAAAAACTTCTATATCTTGCTGTTTTTGCAGCATCTTTTTCGGCACAGGCAACAGATTCCGACGACTTCTTTCGGGCCGCCCGGGCGGACAACGTCAGCGGCATCAAGAGCCTGCTGACCAAGGGGTTCGATCCCAACACGCGCGATGACAAGGGGCAGACGGCGCTGCTGATCGCGATACGGGAACCCTCGCCGAAGGTGATCGATGTGCTGATCGATTTCCCCAAGACCAACATCGAGGCCCGCAATGCCAAGGACGAGAGCCCGCTGATGCTGGCCGCGATCAAGGGCCAGCAGGAACTCGTGACCAAGCTGATCGCGCGCGACGCCGACATCAACAAGCCTGGCTGGACGCCGCTGCATTACGCGTCCACGAGCGGCCAGGTCGCGATCATGAAGCAGTTGCTGGACAAGGACGCCTTCATCAACGCGCAGTCGCCCAACGGCACCACGCCATTGATGATGGCCGCGATGTACGGATCCGCTGCAGCGGTCCAGTTGCTGCTCGACGAAGGCGCCGACGTCTCGATGAAGAACGAGCAAGGCATGACGGCCGCCGATTTCGCCGAGCGCGGCAAGCGGCCCGACGCGGTCCAGCTGCTGGGCGCAGCTGCGAAGCCGAAGCGGCCGGCTGACGGGAAGTGGTGAGCCGGCGGGTCCGGATGATGTCCCCGGCATCGCGCGGCTGACGCCCAGGTTCACATTCAACGCGTCACGGCTTGCAACCAGCGGCCGTTGATTTCGTAGGCCTGCAGTCCACCCGTTTTTGTCAACGCTGCTTTCAAATGTCGCAGCGCCAGCGAAGTTGAAATGTCGCATTTCTTCTTTCTTGAAGGACTCCAGCGAACGCAGTGACCGCCTTGCCTCTGCACCACACGTCCTTGTCAGCCGAAGGCCGGAGCGATCGGTCGGGTTTAACGAGTTGAATGAACTGCTTTCGGAGGACGTTGACGCGCCTTTGAGTTCGAAGCGCTGGGCGAGGGGGTCGTTGATTTACAAGCCTTGCGCAATGCCTGCTCGAATTCTTCGACGTTGAACTGCCGGGAATGCGCGACTCCCGGTGCTGCCTTCCTGGGTCGCGGAAGCTGGCCCTGATTCGTTCGAGATGGCGCGCAGCGGCGGTCGTCTCGCCGCTCCTGAACAGCTTGTGCCGCACGCAAGGCATGGCTCAAACGCTTGTTCTCCACGACGGCCGCAATGTCGATCTGTGGCAGCTTGTCGTAGCGCACATAGGGTAGGGCGCGACCGCCCGCACGCACCTGGATGCGCCCGTCGGGATACTCGTACACATCGATGTATCGCTGGATCAGCCTCCGGTTGCCTGTCGTGTCCGCCAGCATGTAGATCTCGCGCGCATAGTTCAACGTCAGCGACAGCGACACCTTGCGCTGCTCGCGCCACGTGAAGGTGAGGTCCAGGTCCTCGTCCGCGCGCAGCGGGCGGTGCGCATCGAAGTCGCGCCGCGGTGGCTTGGCGAACCGGCCGTTGAAGTCGGCGATGAAGTGCGGCGCAAATGCGTTGCCTGCCTCGAGCGTGCTGATGCCGCGCAGCCGCAGCTCCTTGACCAGCCTGTCCTGCAAGGTCTGGTTGGCGCGTTCAACCCTGCCCTTGGCCTGGCTGGTGTTGGCGCACATGATGTCGATGTTCAACTCGTACAAGGCACGCCCGAACTGGGTGACGCCACGCTCGCTGAACTCCGGCTTGGTCACCGGCCGAAAGATGCTCGCCTTGTCGCTGTAGAACGCCACAGGCTTGCCGTGGGCCTCCAGGTAGCCGCGGGTTGCCTCGAAGTAGGCAAAGCTCGATTCCGTGGGCACGAAGCGCAGCTGCATCAACCGGCTGGTGGCGTCGTCGATGAACACCAGCAGTGTGCAGGCCGGCGCTCGCTCCTCGAACCAGGCGTGGTCGCTGCCATCAATCTGGATCAACTCGCCGAGGCAAGCGCGGCGATTGCGCGGCTGGTGCACCTTTGCGGCCCGCTGCTTGCGCGGCGTCCACAGGCCAGCAGCGGTCATGAGCAGACGAACCGTGTCTTTGCCAACGGCCAGCCCATGACACTCGAGAAGCTTCTCGCTCGGCAAGGTGGGGCCGAAGTCCGCGTAGCGCTCCCGGATCAATGTGATCGCGCGCTCTGCAGCTCCGGGCGCCAACTGGTGGTTGCTGGGGCGACCGCGCTTGCGTGACACCAGGCCGGCAGCGCCTTCGGCGACGTACCGCTGAACGATGCGCTCAACCTGTCGTCGGCTGATGCCCAGCCGCTGCGCGGCCTGGCCGACGCGCAGCACCCGGTCCATCACGGCCTGGATCGTCTTGAGGCGGTCTGCTTCGCGCATCGTCATCGTGATCGTCGCCGCAGGTTTCGCCATGGCCGTACCCCAAGCCCAGAACCTGGGTCGGGCGACTTTGCGACATTTGAAATCGGCTAGAACGCGACATTACTAAATCGCTCCTACAGTTTTCATTTATACAATGTATATTATGTTAAATGATGGGCGCAGCACCTGAGCGACGTGCGCCCGGGCTCTCCAGATTTGTCACAACTCCTTCGTAGCATGGACATCGGTCATATGCACCGGGGCCGGCACAACCCCTGCCTCTGCCCCTCCCGATTTTCATGAATGGAGTTTCAATGCGCGTCCTGCGACCCCTGGCCTTCGGCTTTCTCGCCGCTTCCTTGCTTTCCGCCTGCGGAACACCCGGCTCCTCGACGCCAGCGATCGACAACAGCGCGCTCGGCCAGGCCGAGTTTCGGGCGCACAAGGCGACTTACGGCGTCGTCTACCGGCTGCCCAAGGACGTGACGGACGTGCTCGAGGCAAAGATCAACGCGCCTCTGAAACAGGACCTGCTGAGGCTGGGCCTGCAGGCCGAGGCCCAGAACCCGAACCTCCCGCACGTCACCGTGGTGCACATCCACAGCGCCGACCCGACCACGCCGCAGAAGATGCTCAAGGCGCTGCCGAAGCCGCCAGCGCCCATCCAGCTGACACTCAAGACCTTCTACACGACCGAGGCGGCCAAGGATGCGGGCCGTCCATGGTGGCTCGATCTCGGCATCGTGAAAAACGGGCAAGGATTCGAGGACATGATGGCGTTCAACACCCGCGTCACCGCGGCCGTGGCGCCGCTGCGCGATGGCCCGCTGCCGCGCGTGACGGGCCCGGTCTTCGCAAAGATGGCGGAGCCTGGTCGGGAACTCGTCAGAACCGTGGGCGTGAGCGGCGTCAACGTCGTGAAGGACGGCAAGGAACTGCGGGCCCACAACCCCCACAACACGCTCGTCTACAGCATGACGCCGTTCACGCCCGCGCTGCAGTCGTCGATGAAGCAGGTCGCCGAGCAGATGAACGGGCTCCTGCCCAACGGCATCGACACGACCTTGCGCGACGTGTCGATCGTGGAACTGGCCTTCGCCGGCAACGTGACGCGGGAGATCTATCGGATCAGCCTGGTCGACGGCTCGGTCACCGACGTGGCCACCGGCGCGCGCGTGAACCGCTAGCCAGGCGACCGGGTCCGCAGGAGCTGCCCTGCGGACACGCCGGCGAAGCGCAAGCCGCGGGCCATGCCCGGAGCTTCGCCGTGGTCTTCTGCGATCGACTTGCGCCAGATCAAGGTCCGGCGCACCCTCACTTGGATACTGGTCTCCCCTACCCGTACGCCGAAGGAGCCTGTCATGTATGAGCGAATTCTTGTTCCCGTCGACGGCAGTCCGACCTCCGGTCGCGGGCTGGACGAGGCCATCCAGCTCGCCAGGCTCACACACGCGCGGTTGCGGCTGTGCCATGTCATCGACGAGCTCTCGTTCGCCCTCTCGATGGACGCCTATGCCGGCCATGCCGGCGACTGGCTCGGCGTACTGCGAGACAACGGCCACCGCATTCTCGAACAGGCCAAGGCCACCGCGCAGGCGGCCGGCATCGAGGCCGACACCGTGCTGTGCGACAGGTTCTCCGCGCCGGTGGACGAGACCGTCATTGCCGAAGCCGTCAAGTGGGCGGCCGACCTGATCGTCCTCGGCACCCACGGGCGGCGTGGCGTCGGCCGCCTGGTGCTGGGAAGCAGCGCCGAGCACATCCTGCGCCATGCGACCGTGCCCGTGTTGCTGGTGCGCGCGCCTGCAGTCGAAGCCGGGGTCGAAGCCAAAGAGGCCGCCGCGAGCCTCAGCCCGCCATCGGCCGCCCTGGCGCCCGAGTGAGCGGGGGGTGAGAGCCATGACTCGGCGCCCTCGCCTCGTCCTGGCCCTCGCATTCGCCTGCCTGCTGAATGCCTGCGCCGGCGGTGCCGCGCGGCTGCCCGCCTTCGATGCTTCGGGCTCGCCCGCGCCTGCGTTTTCCTCGCTGGTGGCGAGTCGCACCGCGATGGTGGTCGACATCAACACGCTGCGTGTCGGCCGCGACGAGAGCCGCGAAGGACTCGAACTCGAGATCGCGTCGGAGCTCGACTTCGCGGACCGCCTGCCCTGGTCGCTGCCCGCGAGCGTGCAGGTCAGCCAGATCAGGGACGTCGCCTCGGGCGTCATCCTCACGAGCGACGGCTTGATCCTCACCAGCGCACACGTGGTCGCGGACATCGACGAGGCCACCATCCGGCTGCACGATGGGCGCCGCTTCCAGGCCCGGGTGGTCGGAGCCGATCGACGCACGGACGTCGCGCTGGTGAAGATCGAGGCCACCGGCCTGCCCGTCGCTGTCATCGGCGATTCGTCGCAGCTGGCACCGGGCGATTGGGTGGCCGCGATCGGCGCACCGTTCGGTTTTCATGGCAGCGTCACGACCGGTGTCGTCAGCGCGGTGGACCGCCTCATCGGCGGCGCCGGTGAGATTCCCTTCATCCAGAGCGACGTTGCGATCAATCCCGGCAGTTCCGGCAGCCCGCTGTTCAACAGCCGCGGCGAAGTGGTCGCGATCAATTCGTTGATCTACAGCGGCAGCGGCGGCTACATGGGGCTGTCCTTTTCCGTGCCGATCAACCTGGCGATGAAGATTGCCGGGCAGCTGAGGGCCACCGGCCGCGTCCGCCGGGCCCGGCTCGGCGCCGAACTCCAGGAGGTGACGCCCGCACTGGCCCGTTCCTTCGGCTTGCCGGAGGCAAAGGGTGCCCTTGTGGTCCGGGTCGATGCCGACGGTCCGGCCCAGGCCGCGGGTCTGGTGCGCGGAGACATCGTCACGGCGTTCGACGGCGTCGCGGTCTCGCGCTTCACCGAATTGGTGCAACGCGTTGCCGATCTCCCGCCCGGAACCCGCCGGCAGCTGGACGTATGGCGAGCAGGAACCCGGCAGTCGCTCAGGGTGACGCTCTCCGAGCAGCCTGCGCCGCGGCGGACCCTGGGCATCCCGCTTGCAGCGGCCTGGGGCGACGGCCTCGGCCTGCGCCTGGGCGAGCTGTCGCCGCTACAGCGGGTGCAACTGCAACTGGGCAGCGACGGCGGCCTGATGGTCCGCGAGTCCGCCGGGCTGGCACGCAGCGAGGGCATTCGCCCGGGCGATCTCATCGTCGCCATCAACAACACGCGGCTCGAACGTGTCGAGGACTTCAGGCGGGCGCTCGAGCATCTGCCCCCGGGTCGGACCGTCGCGCTGCTGGTGGTACGCGATCGCCGCTGGGCCTATGTTCCGGTCGCGCTTCCGGATTGAGGCGCGCGGCCTGCCCTTCACGATTGCCGGTCGAAAAGCGCATGATCGCGCAGGCGGCCGCCGCATGCGGCTGCAGGGGGCTGCTCGCCGCGTCGATCTCTTTGGACCCACCAGTCGTCGAACCACAAGGACATCAGCATGCAACTCGGAATGATCGGTCTCGGCCGCATGGGCTCGAACATGGTTCGCCGTCTGCTCGGGAATGGCCATCGGTGCACGGTGTTCGACCGTTCGGACCACGCGGTCCGTGCGCTCGCGGAGGAAGGCGCCACCGGCGCCTCGTCGCTGGCCGACCTGGCCGCCAGGCTCGAGAGGCCGCGTGCCATCTGGCTCATGGTGCCGGCGGCGGTGGTCGACCAGGCCATTGCCGACCTGTTGCCGCACCTCGACGCCGGCGACACGCTGATCGACGGCGGCAACTCCTACTACGTGGACGACATTCGCCGGGCCAGCGAGCTGGCAGCAAGGAAGATCGACTACGTCGACGTCGGCACCAGCGGCGGCGTCTGGGGACTCGAGCGCGGCTACTGCATGATGATCGGAGGTCCGCGGGCGACCGTCGAGCGGCTCGATCCGATCTTCAAGACCCTGGCGCCCGGCATCGGCACCATCGAGCGCACCCCCGGCCGGGACAAGGCGGCCGGCACTGCCGAGAACGGCTACCTGCGATGCGGCGAGAGCGGTGCCGGCCATTTCGTGAAGATGGTCCACAACGGCATCGAGTACGGCATCATGGCCGCCTACGCCGAAGGCATGGGCATCTTGAAGGCCGCCAACATCGGCAGCCAGCAGCACGACGTCGATGCCGAGACCACGCCGCTGCGCCACCCCGAGCGCTACCGGTACGATCTCGCGCTGCCCGACATCGCCGAGGTCTGGCGCCGCGGCAGCGTCATTGCCTCCTGGCTGCTCGACCTGACGGCCACCGCGCTGGTCGAGGATCCGGCGCTCGCGAAGTTCGCCGGCCGGGTTTCCGATTCGGGCGAAGGCCGCTGGACCCTCAAGGCAGCGATCGACGAAGCCGTTCCGTCACCGGTGCTCACCGCGGCGCTGTACGAGCGCTTCTCCTCGCGCGGCGAGGCCGACTTCCAGAACAAGCTGCTGTCGGCGATGCGATTCCAGTTCGGCGGCCATCTGGAAAAGCCCGGCGGGCCGTGAATCCACGGAGCGAACCATGACCGATGCCGAGCTCGACCTGTTGGCCATCAACACCATCCGCACGCTGTCGATCGATGCGGTGCAGGCCGCCAACTCCGGCCATCCGGGCACCCCGATGGCGCTGGCTCCGTTGGTCTACACGTTGTGGAACAAGGTCATGCGCTTCGACCCGCAGGACCCGATCTGGCCCGGCCGGGACCGCTTCGTGCTCTCCAACGGCCACGCGTCGATGCTCCTGTGGTCGGTGCTGCACCTGAGCGGCACGATGGCGGTCAATGCCGAGTACGAACTGCTTGGCGCCCCCTCCGTCACGCTGGACGACATCCAGCGCTTTCGCCAGTTCGGCAGCAAGGCGCCGGGCCATCCCGAGTACCACTGGGTGTCCGGCGTCGAGACCACCACCGGACCGCTCGGCCAGGGCGTCGCCACCAGCGTCGGCATGGCCATGGCGCAGCGCTGGCTCGCCGACCGCTATCACCAGGACGGCATCGCGCTGTTCGACTACAGGATCTATGCGGTCTGCGGCGACGGCTGCCTGATGGAGGGCGTCGCGTCCGAGGCCGCGTCGCTGGCCGGCCACCTCGGGCTCGAGAACCTGTGCTGGATCTACGACAACAACCACATCACGATCGAAGGCAGCACGCGGATCACCTTCACTGAAGACGTGGCGATGCGATTCGCCGCCTACCACTGGAACGTGCTGAGGGTCGGCGACGCCAACGACACCGGGATGATCGAGGAGGCGATCTCGACCTTCCGCAAGACCCGGGGTCGGCCGACGTTGATCATTCTCGACAGCCACATCGGCTGGGGTTCGCCGCACCGCCATGACACGGCCGCCGCGCACGGCGAGCCGCTGGGCGAAGAGGAAGTCCGCCTCGCCAAACGCAGCTACGGCTGGCCCGAAGACGCCAGCTTCCTGGTGCCCGACGGCGTGCGCGAGCATTTCCAGGCCGGCATCGGCGCGCGCGGCGCCGCCGCGCGCAGCGCCTGGAACCAGGCCTTCGCCCGTTACCGGACACGCTTCCCTGCCCTCGCACTCGAGATCGAACAGGCGCAGCGGCGCGAGCTGCCCGCCGGCTGGGACCGGAACCTCCCGGTGTTCCCGGCCGATGCCAAGGGCCTGGCCGGCCGTGACGCATCGGGCCAGGTTCTCAACGTGCTGGCGCAGAACGTGCCGTGGTTCATCGGCGGCTCGGCCGATCTCGGGTCCTCGAACAAGACCACGCTGAAGTACGCCGGCGCGGGCGATTTCGAGGCCGCGAGCCCGGGCGGAAAGAACATTCACTTCGGCATCCGGGAGCATGCGATGGCGGCAGCGGTCAACGGCATGGCGCTGTCCAAGCTGCGGCCCTTCGGTGCCACCTTCTTCATCTTCAGCGACTACGCACGGCCGGCGATCCGGCTGTCGGCCCTGATGGAGTTGCCGACACTGTTCATCTTCACGCACGATGCGATGGGCGATGGCGAGGATGGGCCGACCCATCAGCCGATCGAGCAGCTGGCGTCGCTGCGCGCGATGCCCGGCCTCACGGTGCTGCGTCCGGGCGATGCCAACGAAGTGGTCGAAGCCTTTCGCGTGGCGCTGCAGTCGCAGCACCGGCCGACCGCGCTGGTGCTCTCGCGCCAGCCCTTGCCGACGCTCGACCGCAGCCGGCTCGCCCCGGCCTCCGGCGTGGCGCAAGGCGCCTACGTGCTGGCCGAGCCGCCGGGTGACGGCGCCCCCGACCTGATCCTGATCGCCAGCGGCAGCGAGGTCAGCCTGGCCTTGCAGGCGCACGAGCAATTGCTGGCCCAGGGCCTGCGATCGCGCGTGGTGTCGATGCCGTCGTGGGACCTGTTCGAGCAGCAGACGCCGGCCTACCGCGCCGCCGTGCTGCCGCCTGCCGTGACCGCGCGCGTGGCCATCGAACAGGCCTCGGCCTTCGGCTGGGAGCGCTACGTCGGCTCGATCGGCAAGGTGGTCGGCATGCAGACCTTCGGTGCCTCGGCACCGCTCGCCGAACTGCAGAAGGCGTTCGGCTTCACTGTCGACCACGTGGTCGCGGTCGCGCGCTCGGTCCACCAGGCCGCCGCCTGACGGCAGCGGCAAGGCTACGGGCGGGTTCGCCCCTCGCCGTGGTTCCCCGCGCCCGGCAGCAGGTTGCCGAGGCGTATCGAGCAACGCGTGCCACGGCCCGCGATCGAATCGAGCCGCACTTCCGACTTGAGTGCCTTGGCCAGGCGTGCGACCAGCGACAGCCCGAGCCCGACGCCGTCGACCGCGGGTGTTGCAGCATCGTTCACGCGGTAGAACTCTTCGAACACCTTCTCGATCTTGTCGGCGGCGATGCCGACCCCCTGGTCGAACACCTCGACCACGACGTCGCCCTTGTGCAGCCGGGCGGCCAGCAGGATCTTCTTGCCGGCCTGGCTGTACTTGATGGAGTTCGACAGCACGTTGCCCACCATCCGGCGCAGGCGCACGCGATCCGAATGGATCACCGCGTGGCCCGCGCGCACGCGCAGACGGATGTTCTTCGCCTGCGCCAGCGGCTCGTACTGCAGCTGCAGGTCGCGCACGATATCGGCGATCTGGACCGGCTCGATCGTCAGGTGCACCTGTCCGCTTTCAAGGATGGAGAGGTCGAAGAGGGAGTCGAACAGGTGGCTGACCGCCGCCGTGGCCTTGGCGATCTTGGGCGCCAGTTCGGCGTGCGTCTCCGGGTTGTCCTTGAGGAAGTCGGCGTACAGCGCCAGCGCCGAGACCGGCTGGCGCATGTCGTGGGTCGCGGCCGCGAGGAAGCGATTCTTGGTCTTTACCGCCTCGGTGGCCTGCCGCTCCTTCAGGGCCAGGTCGTATTGAAGGCCGAAGTGCTCCTCCTGGTTGGCATGGACCGCCCTGCCCAGCCCGACGATCACCGCCCAGTGCAGCAGCGTGAGCGCCACGAACCAGTCGTTCACCGAGCCCAGCATCGGCCCGCGGACGACCCCGTACAGGACGCAGGCCAACATGACGATGAAGAGCGAATTGACCGACCAATGGAACACGAACGGCACCAGCGCCAGGCGGGTGAGGGGCCCGTAGACGACCAAGGTCAGCACCAGCCAGCAGCCGAACTGGTTCACCTCCGGAAGGCGGCCGAAGAACAGGAGCACCGACGCACCCCAGAACGGCGCCTCCAGGATGAAGACGGGCGCCGCCCTGGCGAGCAGCAGGGCCAGGGCGTCGAGGCCGGCGCCCTGGTGGTCGCGCAGGTAGACCTGCCCGACCCGCCAGCGCATCGCCGCGATCAGCAACCCCGCGACCAGCCAGGCCGACACCGCCAGGTGGTTCCCCTGGCCCCAGCAGATCGCCGCCATCGTCAGGATCAGCAGCACGGCCAGCGGCTGGCGCGCGCGCGACTGGCGCAGGAAGCTCCGGGTCAGCTGGCCCAGGATCCAGCGGTTGCGCAAGGCGGGCGCGTCCTCCTCGACTTCACCTGGCGCCGGGTCGCGGCCGGGTTCTGCGCGCAACGACACCCGCGCGCGTGCGAGGACCGGCCTTGCATCGAACGACGCCTCGGGTGTCATTCCGGGTTTTCAGAGTTCTGATGATCGAAGCCTCTGCGCTAGTCGGGCACATCGCAACCCGGGATCACCCCCGGTCGCGTGAGGGCGTCGACGAAAACATCGAATCTGACGCCCGAGATCGGATTTCCGTGCTGCCGCTGTCGCGCCCATCCGACGCCGACGGGTGCGGAGCGCTCCTCGATGATGACCAGCAAACCAGTCGTTTGCCCTCTCGCGCCAGCGGCGGTTCGAAGGAATAATGCGGTCCGCATGAGACAAGTGCCTTCCGACCCCAAAGCCGTTGCCGGCGACGAACGCCCCACCCCCCGCAGCTCGACGGAGGATTCGCGGACCCTCCCCGCTCGTCTCGAGAGTTACCGGGCGAACCGCGCGCCGCGTTTCTCGAAGAGCTGGCTGGTGCTGGGCGGCCTGGCCGCCGCGGCCGCGGTCTTTGCGCTGCTGCACTGACCGGCACCCGGCCAGTCGCAGCCCCGGCTTCGATGCCGGCGAGGGGGCGAGGCGCGCATCGCGTGTCATCCATCCGCCCGGGCTGAAGTCGCGTCTCTCCTACGCGTTCTCGGGCCCTCGGGAGACGCAAAGCGCCTGCTCCAGCCCGCAAGCTCTCCACCTCCAACAACTCGAGGAGACAGCGGTGATCAAGATCGGAATCGTGGATGACCATGCCATCGTTCGTTCGGGCCTGCGCGACTTCTTCTCGCAGCACGTGGACCTGCGCGTGGTCGGCGAGGCTGCCAACGGGCGCGAAGCGATCGACCTGGTGCGCAATCACGAGATCGACGTCCTGGTCATGGACCTTTCGATGCCAGGCCAGAGCGGCATCGACGCCATCGCGATGGTTCGTGCCAAGGCCCCCGACACCGGCATCTTGATCCTGAGCGGCTATCCGGAGGAGCACTACGCGATGAGCCTGATCCGCCAGGGCGCGAGCGGCTATCTCAACAAGGAGTGCGATCCGCAGGAAATCGTCGAGGCGATCCGCACGATTTCGCTCGGAAGGCGCTACATCACGCCGGGCGTGGCCGAGCTTCTGGCGCGCCAGCTCGACCGCAACACCGACGCGGCGCCGCACGAGCAGCTCTCCGAACGCGAGTTCCAGGTCTTCCTCAAGCTGGCGACCGGGGAGACCGCCGGCGCCATCGCGGAGCACCTGTCGCTGTCGGTCAAGACCGTGAGCACGTACCGCAGCCGGCTGATGGAGAAGATGCACCTCGCTTCCAACAGCGACCTCACCTACTACGCGCTGAAGAATCAGTTGATCAACTGAGCGCCGCGGCCGGCGCATCGGCCGAAAGGCGTTCTGGCAAGACGCAGCGTGGCGGCGCCGCAGGCACCTCGCCGACTTGTGCCGCCATTCTGTGGATAACACTGTGTGAAGTGCCGGGACACCGATGCCCGAAGCGTGGCCCCGCGCGGGGTTCCGCTTCATTGCCTCCGAAACAGGCAGTGGGGGCGGACGCCCTCCTTCCGGCCGGACCGTTAAGCTAGGGCCTGTTCAGGCCCCAAGCCGCCCCCCGACAGCCGAAATTCCCATGACAACCATCCAGTCCAGACGCAAGCTCATCGTGATCATCCTGCTTTGCGTGGCGGTGGGCGGCGCGGTCATGCGGCATCGGGCTGCGCCCGGCTCGACGGCACGCGATGTCGGAACCCTGTTGATGCTGCTGTGGGTGCCGATCATCGGCAACGTCATCACGTGGCTGATCGGGCGTCTGCGGCGCCCTGCGGCGCCCGCGCCCTCTCCCTTCGACGCCCGGACGGTGTTCGAGCCTCAACTCCAGGTCGAACTCACGCTGCGTGCGCCGAAGCTGCCCTCCGAGGACGTGGCCGTCGCCGCCGGCGAACACCGTTGCGCGCTGGTGGTCGGCAACGAGGCCTTCTCGGCCCGCTGGTGGGTGTCTCCCGACGAGCGGTTTCGACGCGGCGCGGCGCAGGCGCTGGACGTCGAGTTCCTGGCGCCGCACCTCGCGCTACCCAAGTTCGAGCCCGGCGCCAGCTTCAGGATGCTGGTCGGCGATTCGTTCGTCGGCGATGGCCGCGTGCTCGCGATGATCGAGCCGGCCCAAGTCGATCGCTAGCGCAGGTCCCGGCGGGCCAGCAGCACGTTGCCGCCGGTGGTGTTGAATGAGATGGTCGGCGCACTGAAATCGCTGAGCGGCGCACCCAGGCCGATCTCCCCGCTGCCGTGCAGCACGCACTCGTCGCGCCTGAGCGCGATCTCGCCGCTGGCACCGGCCGTACCGTGGAAGCGCACCCAGGTGCCATAGGTGCTGACATCGACCAGCACGCAGCTGCCCTGGCGGGCCTCGATCCTGGCGTGCAGCCGCGACACCCTCGGATCGTTCACCACGAACTGGGCCTCGTCGACCCGTCCCAGATGAATGGGCAGTTCCGCGGCGCGGAACATCGAGCGCACGTCGAGCCAGGCCAGTTCGATCTGGCCGAAGGACGAATCGGCGCCGCGCGGCTGCTGCACCAGCGACGCCGGCATCGTCAGGAATTCGGAGACCTCGTCCTGCCAGTCGATGCGGTGCACCACCGGCATCTCGTTCTTGCCGCGGATGTTGATCGGCCCCAGGCTGCGGTGGCGGACCTCGCCGCCGTGTAGCTGTTCGATGACCGATTCGGTGGCCCAGATCTGCCCCGGGCCGGCCAGGTCGCTGAGGCGCGACGCGAGGTTGACCGCATCGCCATAGCAATCGCCGTCGACCTCCACGACCTCGCCGCTGGCCACGCCGATCTGGAGTTCCATGCGCAAGGGCGCCGGCCAGGTCTGCAGCCGCTTCTGGTGGTTGCGCTGCATCTCCAATACGGCGCGGGTGGCGCTCACGCCCTCCGCGAAGATCGCAAAGACGCCATCGCCCAGCGATTTCACGACGCGGCCGCCGTGCGATTCGCAGACGCCGCCGATCCACTGCGTCAAGCGGGTCACGGTTTCGGTGGCGCGCGCATTCCCCATAGCCTCGAAGACTCTGGTACTTCCCGTCAGATCGGCAAATACGACAGTGGAATTGGCGCCCATGTTGTGCAGTTTTTGGTAGCTCTCGCCATTCGATTATGGCAAAGCAGCGCCCAAACACGGTCTCAAACGCTCAAATCGGGCCCGCTGAACCTCAAGCTGTTGCTTTTTCATTTCGACACAAGCGGCTGTGCTACTTTTCGATCGTAAATTAGAACTTAGGTATCAATTGTTCGACTACTGCTCGAACAGTTTCGTGAAGTATGTTGTTTTTGAACATGAAATGATGTTTCCACGCTTGTGTGGCTCGGGGGCCGGGCTTAACGTAGCGTCCATCAAGGCTTTCGGCAACACGCCTGCATCCCATGCTGTCACCCAGCAGACTCCTCCGCTTTCTGTCCATTCCGGGCCTCGGCTTTCGCCGCTCCCCGGATCGCCAGATGGGCCAGGTCCGTACTGCCATGCTGTCACTGCTGCAGGTCCACGGCGGCCACACGATGCAGCGCGTTGCGCAGCGGGTGCGTTTCGCCGGCGACCTCGAAGCGCTCTGGTATCTGCGCCAGGACGTGCTGACCGCCCTCAGCGCCGTCGATGGCGAAGTCGCCGCACGGCGCCAGATGCACCAGATCAATCGCCTGTTCAAGGGCGGCCTCCCCGGTGCCATGGGTCCCCGGACGCATCTTCATAGCTGACCCCCAGGTTGCCCGCACTTCGTGTCGGGCGCCCACCCCCTTTCAGGGGGCAACACCGGCGGCCCGGCAAAGCCGGTTCCGCGGTGTTTCACCAACGGGCCTGGCTTCGCCGGCCAAAAAAACCAGATGGATTCGTCTTGGCTTTCGCGGCTGCGCGCAGCGCGCCTGTTCGTGGGCAGTCGCGGAACCGGCTTCGCCGGGCCGCTGGCTGCGCCCCCGGTAGGGGGTGGGCGGGCTACACGAAGTGAGCCCAACCTGGGGGGGAGCTCAGTGCCTGTGTCCCCAGACCATGAAGACGTCGCGGCCGTCGGCGGCAAGCTCTACCTTGGCGCCGACCGGCAGCAGCACCTTGGTCGGCACATGGCCGAACGGCAGCCCGGTCAGCACCGGCGTCTTGATCAGCTCGCGCAGGCGGGCGATCACGGTCTGCATGCCGAAGCCGCGGTCGTGCGACGCCTTGCGGATGCCCGTGAACTGCCCGAACACGATCGCCTTCTGCCGTCCCAGCACGCCCGCCTGGCGCAGCTGGTCGAGCATGCGCTCGACCCGGTACGGATGCTCGTTGACATCCTCGAAAAACAGCACGCCCTTGTCGATGGCCGGGAACCAGGGCGTGCCCAGCAGGCTGGTCAGTACACACAGATTGCCACCCCACAGCACCGCACCGTGGATGCTGCGCAGCGTCGGCAGGTCGACGCTGTCGCGTGCCGGCATGCGCCAGCCGGTGCCTTCGCCCTGCCCGCTCAGCAGGTCGTCGAAGCAGGCTTCCATGATGTCGTCGGCACCCGCTTCGGCGCCGAAGTCTTCGCCGACCGCGGGGCCGGCCCAGGTCACGGCGCCGGTCTTGGCCAGCAGCGCGCACTGGAAAGCCGTGAAATCGCTGAGCCCGACGAACTCGGTGCCGCGATGGATCGCCTTGGCCACCGCCTTGTAGGGGATCGCGTCGAGGATGCGGGTGAGGCCATAGCCGCCGCGCGAGATCAGCGCCACGTCGGCGCCGCTGGCCGCGGCGCGCGAGATCGCGGCCAGGCGCGTCGCATCGTCGCCGGCGAAGCGTTGATGGGTGGCGAGCGCAGCCTCGTCGAGCTCGACGTCGTGGCCAAGGGCCTGGAGCCGCTTGACGCCGCGCTTGAATGCGGCCTTGTCGCGCACGGCGCTGGAGGGCGAATAGATGTAGATGTGCTTTTTCACGGGGCGAAGTATCCCATTGCCTCCCGGGCCAGTTGCACCGCCTGATCCGGCGTCGGACCGGAGACACGCTTCGGGATCGGGCCCAGGGCCCGCAAGGCGGCCTCGTAGCCGCGATCCGGGAACGGCGCGCGCCAGGCTGCGGCCACCGCCCCGGCGCCGTCCGGTGCCGACATCACGACCTGGAAACGTCCGGGCGCGGCGTCGGCCAGCAGCGAGGCCCAGGCCGTGGCACCGGCGCTGTGCAGCAGCGCCAGCGGCCCGGACCTCAGTCGCCCCTGTTGCTCGAGCCGCTCCAGCCACTCGAGCAGCAGGTCGCGGTGCCAGCCGAGCTGGTGCACCGCTTGCCGCTTGGGTTTGTCGCTCTGGCCGAAGCCGATCAGGTCGGGCGCCAGCACCCGCAGCCCCGGCGCACCCACGACATGCCGAAAGAAGTAGCTCCACTCGCCCGGACCGTGCAGGCACAGGCAGGTGCATGCCGCGTCGAGCGGGCCATCGTCCAGGTAATGCATGCGCCAGCCGTGCTGGCTCGGCAGATCGCTCACGTGGTGCGGCGCGAACGGATAGTCAACCAGTTCGGCGAAACGATCGGCCGGCGTGCGCAGGGCATCGTCGCGCAAGGGCTCGGCCGTTTCGCGGGCGGCGCTGCGGCGGTCCCGGAAGAAGGCCTGCAACAGCGCCTGGGAGTCGTCAGCGAGCACACCGCCCTGCACTTGCGTGCGATGGTTGAGCCGCGTTTCGCGGAACAGATCGACCACCGATCCCGCGGCACCGGTCTTCGGATCCGCAGCGCCGAAGACCACCCGGGCCAGCCGCGCATGGAGCATGGCGCCAGCGCACATCGCGCACGGCTCGAGCGTCACGAACAGTTCGCAGCCGTCGAGCCGGTAGTTGCCGAGCGCGGCACCGGCCGCCCGCAGCGCATTGATCTCGGCATGGGCGCTCGGGTCGTGCAGCGCGATCGCCGCGTTGCGGCCGCTGGCCACGCGTCGGCCGTCCTTGACCAGCACGGCGCCGATGGGCACTTCGCCGGCCTCGGCCGCCTGCCGCGCCTCGGCCAGTGCGAGCGCCATCCAGTCGGCGTCAGTTGCCATCGGGCATCGGCCGCGGCTGCATGGCGGCATCGAGCGACTGCTTGATCTGCTGCTGCATCTGCTGGCTCTGTGCGCGTGCATCGCCGGCCGGCGCGCTGCCGGTCGCGGTCGGCCCCGCCGGCAGCACCGGCGCCGCGACGCCATTCAGCTGCTTCTTGACCAGGAGCCCGACGATGAGCAGCGCGAGCAGGAGCCCGACCAGACCGAGCGCGCGCATCTCAAGCCTTCCCCGCCATGCCAAGCCGCTCCATCCACTCCGCCAGCGCCCGCTCGTCCGGCGTGCCTTCGCGGTAGACGGCGAACATCGCGGCGTGTGATTCCTTCCGATGCTGGTTGAGCTTGACCTTGCATTGCAGCGCCGTCACCTTCAGCTCGAAGCCGACGATGCCGTTGAGCATCTTGTGCTGGAAGTCCTCGCCCAGGTCGCGCCATTGCTGCGCATAGGCCGGCTCATGCTGGCCGATCAGGCGCTTGAGCAGCGCGTCCTTTTCAGGCGCTTCTTCGATCAGCCGCGCCTCGACGGTGCAATGAACGGCCAGGTAGTTCCAGGTCGGCACCCGCGCCAGGTCCGGATAGACCGAGGGCGACAGGTAGGCGTGCGGCCCGAGGAAACTCACGAGCGCCCGCGGCCGTGCCTGCAGGTGGCGCCAGTGCGGATTGGGCTTGGCGCAATGGCCGAAGAGCACGAAGTCCTCCGGCCCGCGTTCGTCGAGCACCAGCGGCAGGTGGGTGACGGTGGGCAGGCCCTCGTCGTCGTTCGAGATCAGGCTGGCGAACGGATGGTCGCGCATGAGCTGCGCGGCGACGGCGCGGTCGGTGACGTTGAACTGCGGCGGCATGTACATGGGGCGTGATCCTGCGATCCCGAAACGGGTTCGCCCGATTGTCCCCGAGCCGCCCTACCTTGCGCCCGCGGCGCGCAGCTTTTCGACCATCGCGCCGTAGCCGCGCGCGGTCGCGAGCTGCAGCGGCGTGTGGCCCTGGCGATCCGCCAACTGCAGGCTGGCGCCGGCGTCGACCAGCGCCGCCAGCGCGCGCTGATGGCGCGGGCCGCCGTCGCCCAGAACGATCACCTCGATCAGCGCGGTCCAGTGCAGGTTGTTGACATGGTCCAGCGGGGCTCCGGCGGCAATCAGCCGGCGCACCACCTCGTCATGGCCGAGGTGGGCCGCGGCGATCAGCGCCGTGCCGTCGTAGCGGCTGGTGGTCTGGCCCGCGCTGGCGCCCAGCGAGAGCAGCAACGCCAGCGTGGGCACGTCGTCGGCGACCGCGGCGATGGTCACGGCGTCGTAGCGGTCGTTCTCGAGCGGATCGAGCTTCGCACCGGCCTGGGCCAGGGTGGCGATGGCTTCGCGCTGCCGGGCGTGGGTCGCCACGTGCAGCGGCGTGCGCCCGAGGCCGTCGCGTGCCTCGAGGTCGGCGCCGCCAGCGATCAGCGCCTTGAGCTGCGGCAGGTCGCCGCGCCAGGCCGCTCGATGCAGGCCCTGGTAGGCCTGCAGATCGGCGGCGCTCGGCGCCACCTGGGCCGCCACCGGCGCGGCCAGGCCGGCACCGAGCAGCGCGAGGGCAACGAGGACGGCCTTCATGCGGCTCGGTTTTCCACCACGCTATTGCGTGACCCGCGACCCATGAAACGGGCACGGGCCCATGCCAGGGATAGCGCGGAACCGGCTTCGCCGGGCCGCTGGTATCGCCCCCTTGAGGGGGAGGCGCCGCAGGCGCTTCGGGGGTGTTTCATTTCAGCCGAGCTGGCCCTTGATCTTGTCGAGCGCTGCGTTGGCGCATTGCTCGTCGAGGTGGCCGCCCGGCGCGCCGCCGACGCCGACCGCGCCGATGACTTCATTGCCCGACTTGACCGGCACGCCGCCGCCCAGCAGGAGGAAGCCGGGAATGTTCACGAGATTCGCGGCCGCGGGGTTCTTCTGCGCGTTCTCCATCATGACCAGGGTCGGCGCCTTGGCCGAGGCCGAGGTCCAGGCCTTGCGCTCGCTTGCGGCCAGCGTGTGGGAGCCGGCGTTGTTGGCGCGCTGCACGGCGCGCACGGTGCCGGCGCGATCGACCACGGTCGCGGCGACCGCGTAGCCGTTGGCGGCGCAGGCGGCGACCGCCGCACCGGCGATCTCGTTCGCCAGTTCGAGCGACATGTTCTTCTCGGCACGGACGGACGGGGTCGGTGCCGGTGCCTGGGTTTGGGCCTGCACGCTCAATGCGGAAGCGGTGAGCAGGACGGCGAGGCTGGCGAGACGAAAGGACGGGTGCATGAAGAAGTTCTCCGAAAGGGATTGAGCGGGTTGCGCCGGCACACCGCCGACGGCATCGCCACTGTAGGAATTGCCGCGCCCGGCGGCCATTCGTACGGCTACCGCCGACCCTCCGTAGAACTACGGAGCGTCGACCAGTCCCGCGTAGCGACGGATCATCTGCGCCAGCGAGTCGCAGTCGAGCTTGGCGAACAGGTTGGCCCGGTGCGACTCCACCGTGCGCGGCGAGAGAGCGAGCGCGCGGGCGATCTCCTTGTTGGTGAGGCCGGCAACGATGAAGCCCAGCACCTCGCGCTCGCGCTCGGACAGCTGCTGATGGCGCTCGCGCGCCGCCTGGTCGGCCTGGGTCCGCTCGCGCGAGTTGACATGCTGGCGCACCGCCTGCTGCAGCGCCTCGAGCAGTTGCTCGTCGTCCACCGGCTTCTCGAGGAACTCCGCCGCGCCCGCCTTGAAGGCGCGTCGGCACATCTCCACCGTGCCGTGGCCGGTGAGCATGATCACGGGCTGGTCGACGCCCTGCGCGATCAGGGTGTCGAGCAGCGCCAGCCCGCCGATGCCGGGCATGCGCACGTCGAGCACGATGGCGCCGATGCCGCCGCGGTCGAAGCCGTCGAGGAACGCCTGTGGATCGGCCCAGGTCTGCGTCCGCAGGCCGACGGTGCCGATCAGCAGGGCCAGGCTCTCGCGCACCGCGAGGTCGTCGTCGATCAGGTGGATCAGCGGGGACAGCGTTCCGTTCATGCCGGCCGCTCCGAGTCGGCTGGGCCGGCGAGCGGCAGGCGCAGCGTGAAGCGCGCACCGCGCGGCGCGGCGTGCTCGGCGCCAAGTGAGCCGCCCATGCCGCTGGCCAGCGTCTCGCAGAGGCTCAGCCCGAGCCCGAGGCCGCCCTCGCGGGTGCTGTAGAAGGGCTCGAACAGCCGTCGCAGGGCATCGGCCGGGAAACCGGGCCCGTTGTCGGTCACGCTGAGGAAGCCCCGGCCGTTGTCGAGGCCGATCGCCAGCTGCAGCCTGCGCTCGCTGCGCGGCACCTCGTCGAGCGCCTGCAGCGCATTCATCAGCAGGTTGTGGACGATCTGCTCCAGCGCCACCGGCTCGGCCTGCACGACCACCGGCGGGTGGGCCGCATCGTCGATCGCCGGCACCACGGTCCTGCGGCCCAGTTCGGGCGCGAGCAGGTGCAAGGCGCTGCGCAGCGTGTCCCGCAGCGCCACGGGCCGCATCTCGGCCTGGCGGTCGGGCCGCTCGATCACGCGGCGCAGCCGGCCCACCACCTCGGCGGCGCGGCGCGCCTGTTCGGCGGCCTGCTTCATGGCGGAGCGCGCGGTCGCCAGTTCCGGCGGCTCCTCGTCGAGCAGCCGCCCCGCCGCCTGCGTGTTCGCAAGCACGGCCGTCAGCGGCTGGTTCAGTTCGTGCGCCATGCCGGCCGCCAGTTCGCCGAGGGCGTTGAGACGCGCCACCTGTCCCAGCCGCAACAGTTCCTCGGCGCGGCGCCGCGCGACGCGCTGGCGCCGCAAGGCGCGCGCGCCCCCCAGCACCGCCGCCATGGCGAGCGACCAGGCCGTCATCGCGGCCCAGGGCAACTCGCGCCAGGACACCCGCCGCTCGGCCACCAGCTCGAAGGCCTGGCTCTCCGAGGCCAGCACCTTGCGAAAGTCGAAGCGCCAGCCACCGTCGTCGGCGACCCGGTCGCCCGGCTGGACGACGAACTGCTGCCCGCCCTGCTCCAGCGTCACGCGCACCGGGCTGATCTTCGGGTCCATCGGCCAGTCGCGCCAGGGCACGGCGGTGGCGAGATCGATGGCGAGGGCGTAGCTGACGGGCAGTGCGCCGATCACCAGCCGGTAGCGGCCATGCGCAAAATCGTCGGCGACGAGTTCGGCACGGTGCAATTCGCGCGAGCGGGCCTCGGCGCGGGCCAGCGACGCCTGCGGCCATGCCGCGCCGGCGTCGCGCCGCTGGACATCGAGGATGGACGGATAGACCGACGACAGGCGCCGCTCGGGCCGCGCCGAGGCCGCCGCCGGCTCGAGCAAGGCCAGCGTTGCCAGCACGGCGTCGTACTGCACCACCTGCTGGCTCATGAGCCGGTGCGCGATGCGCCCGTTGACCTCGAAATCCTCGTGCAACTGCCGGATCTCGGCCCGCGCCAGCCACACCGCACCGGCGCCGGCGGCCAGCAGCCATGCGAGCCACCAGCCCCCTTGCGTTCGCAACCATTGCCTCATGGCGCGGATTGTGCCCGCGGCGCGGACCCTCCCCTGTCCGGCGCTTGCATTGCCTGCCTGCCTGCGCTCACAATCTGAGCGCCCGAGCGGCCCAACATCCCCGGGCTTCCGTATGTCAACACCCCTTCCCACTGAAGCGGCGGCGGAGTCCGCGCAGGCCTCGGCAACCCGGGTGGCGAAGCACGCCGCCAAGACGCAGCGCCAGGACATGACGCGACTCGTGCTCGGTCTCCTGAAGCCCTACCACGCCTGGCTGGTGATCGTGTTCGCCGCCATGATGGTGGAGATCGTCATGAGCCTGGCGGCCCCCTGGCCCCTCAAACTGGTGCTCGACGATGCGCTCGGCACCCACCACCTGCCGCACTGGCTCGAATGGGCGCACCAGTGGGGCATCGGCCGCCACACGCTGGGCGTGGCGCTGTTCGCCGGGATCGCCACCGTGATGATCGCGGTCATCGGCGGCATCGCGACCTACATCGACAACTACTACACCACCAGCATCGGRCAGTGGGTCGCCAACGACCTGCGGCTGCGCATCTACGAGCACCTGCACCGGCTGTCGCTGGCGTTCTACGACAGCGCCAAGACCGGCACCCTGATGTCGACCATCACGAGCGATGTCTCGACGGTGCAGAGCTTCGCCTCCTCSTCGACGCTCTCGATCATCGTCGACATCGTCACGATCGTCTTCATGCTGGGCCTGATGATCTGGCTCGACTGGGACTTCACGCTGATCGCGGTCGCSGTCATGCCCTTCCTGCTGCTGTTCGTGTTYCGCTTCAAGAAGGCGGTSAARGAGGTCACGCGCGAAGTGCGGGTGCGGCAAAGCGAGATCGTGGCCGTGGTCCAGGAAGGCCTGGGCTCGGTGCGCGCGATCAAGGCCTTCGGCCGCCAGGATCTCGAGGTCACGCACATGGAGGCCGCCAGCCACGCGAGCACCGAGGCCGCGCTGCGGGCGCGCAAGATCAAGTCGCTGCTGTCGCCGGTGGTCGCGGTSGTGGTSGCCCTGTGCACCGGCATCGTGCTGTGGAAGGGCACGGCGCTGATCATCGCCGGCACCATGACGGCCGGCGCCCTGACCGTGTATCTCGCCTATCTCTCCAAGTTCTTCAAGCCGGTGAAGGACCTCGCCGGCATGGCCAGCACCATCGCCCAGACCACGGTGGCGCTCGAGCGGATCCAGAAGATCCTGGGCGCCGACGACATCATCCGCGAGCACCCGCAGGCCATCGATCCCGGCCGCGCCAAGGGCGAGATCASCTTCGAGCATGTGGCCTTCGGCTACGGCGACGAGCCCCCGGTGCTGCGCGAYGTCTCGTTCACGATCAAGCCCGGCCAGGTGGTCGGCATCGTGGGKCCGACCGGYAGCGGMAAATCGACCGTCGTGAGCCTGATGCCGCGTTTCTACGACCCGACCGGCGGCCGGGTGCTGATCGACGGCCTCGACATCAGCCGCCAGAAGCTGGCGGCGCTGCGCGCGCAGATCGGYTTCGTGCTGCAGGAAACGGTGCTGTTTCGCGGCACCATCGGCGAGAACATCGCCTACGGCAAGCCSGGCGCCAGCCGGGAGGAGATCGTGGCCGCGGCCAAGCTGGCCAATGCCGACGAGTTCATCAGCCGCATGCCGCACGGCTACGACTCGCTGGTCGGCGAACGCGGCGACACGCTGTCGGGCGGCCAGCGCCAGCGCATCGGCATCGCGCGCGCCGTGATCCGCAACAGCCCGATCATGATCCTCGACGAACCGACGGCGGCACTCGACACCGAGTCCGAGCGGCTGGTCATCGAAGGCCTGGAGCGGCTGATGCAGGGCCGCACCGTGATCATGATCGCGCACCGCCTGAGCACGCTTCGCAACGCCGACAAGATCATCGTGCTGAAGGACGGCATCGTGGTCGAGGAAGGCACCAACGACGAACTGGTGGCGCTCGGCGGCGTCTACGCCGAGCTGCACCGCATCCAGTACGAAAACCCCACGGCCGCAGCGGCCGCGTCCGCCTGAGGAAATCATGTCCCACCGATTGATCGTTCTGCCCGACGACACCGCCAAGCCGATTCTCGATGCGATCAACGCGGCCAAGACCGCGTTGAACATCCGCATGTTCCTGTTCACCGACGARACCCTGCTCTCGGCGGTCATTGCCGCCAAGCAGCGCGGCGTCAAGGTCCGCGTCATGTTGAACCCGGCGCGGCGCACCGGCGAGGCCGAGAACGAGGCGTCGCGCCAGGCRCTGACCGACGCCGGCATCGAGGTGCGCGACAGCAATCCGAAGTTCGACCTGACACACCAGAAGTCGATGGTCGTGGACGACCAGGCCGGTTTCGTCGAATCGCTGAACTGGGAGCCCAAGGACCTGACCGTGACGCGCGACTACGCGGTCGTCACCACGCACGACCTCGAGACGCGCGAGATGGTGGCCTGYTTCGATGCCGACTGGGCGCACGAGGACTTCACGCCGCAYCCCGAGTCGCGGCTGATCTGGTGCCCCGACAACGGCCGCGAGCGCGTGGCCGCCTTCATCGACGGCGCGCAGCATTCGCTGTGGGTGCAGAACGAGCGCTACCAGGACACSGTGATCATCGAGCGCCTGGTGCGGGCAGCGATCCGCGGCGTCAAGGTCCACATCCTGACCAAGCCGCCGCATTCGCTCAAGGCCGAGAAGCTGATCGAAGGGGTGGGCGGGCTGCGCATCCTGCAGGACGTCGGCGCCAAGGTGCACACCATGAAGCACCTGAAACTGCACGCCAAGATGATGCTGGCCGATGGTGAGCGCGCGATTGTCGGCTCGATCAACCTCGCGCCGGGCAGCTTCGACGGGCGGCGCGAACTGGCGATCGAGACCGACCATTCCGGCACCGTGCAGCGGCTGGCGGAAACCGCGCAGCGCGACTGGGCGTCCTCGCACAGGATCGACCTCAGCGATGCGGGCCTGATCCACGACCTGGAGAAGCGGCAGCTCGATCCGCACCAGCTCGTGCTCGATGGCAGCCACGAGTCGCAGAAGGACAAGGACAAGCCGAAGACGCACAAGGCGAAGGGCTGAGCCGTGATGGCGCGCATCGGGTTGGCGGCGGCAGCGCTGCTCCTGGCCAACGCGGCGCTGGCGGCGGGCGATGCGGAATTCGCGATCCGCTGGGATCCGGCCGAGGGCGGCCCCGGGACGCTCGAAGCGATCGCCGAGGCCCTGCGGCTTCCCGATGGGAAGCGCAAGACCTTCGAGGTCCGGTACTTCGCCGTGAAGCAGCCGTCCGGCTCGCCCGAGGGCGCCAGCGCGATCGCCCGCGAGCGGCTCTCGGAAGGCCGGATGGAGTCGATGTACAAGCTGCGCAGCCCCCGTCGCCTTCCCGGTCCGCGGGCCGCAGGCCGACTGGCGCTGCCCGTTCAAGGTCGAAGCGAAGCGCCAGAACGAGGTCGACGTCGGCTGGAGCGTCGAGGGCGCGCCGAAGAAGAATTATTCGCGCAGCTGCGAGGCCGGCGGCCATATCGCCGACCTGCTGCCGGCCCGGTTCATGGCCCAGCCGCTGGACTGCGCCAGCAGCATGCTGCGCCTGACCTCCGAGCGCATCAAGATCGAGCGCTGGAGCCTGCCCGGCGGCAGGCAGGCCTTCGAAGTGTCCACCAACGGCCGCGACACGGATGCCGACCTCGAAGCCTTCGCCGCTCGGGTGGTTCGCCCGCTGCTGGCGCTTGGCGTCAGGCCGCTCGCGCAAAGCAAGACCCAGCTCGGCAGCAGTTGTTGAGCGCGCAGGACTCAGCTCGCCGGCGCTCGCGCCGCCTCGCCCATCGTGCGGGCCATGTCGCTCACGATCCGGCGCAGCAACTCGGTCGCGGCGGGTGCCAGCATGCGCCCGTGGCGCGAGATCACGTGCGTGCGGCCCTGGTATAGCAGCGGATTCTTCATCGGCAGTTCCACGACCTCCGGCCTGTCGAGGTGAGGCGGCAGTGACATCCGGGTGCTCAGCGCATAGCCCAGGCCGGCGACGACAAAGTAGCCCAGCGCGCTGAACGAGGTGGTCGTGAGCAGGGTTGGCAGGCGCACGCCCTCGCCGATCTCGGCCGCTTCGATGTGCTGGCGCACCCCGAAGCTGCGCTTCAGCGTGGCGCCCGGATACGGCAGCAGGTCGGCCAGCTTGAGCGGCCGGCCCAGGCGCGCCAGCGGATGCGTCTCGAGCACCAGCGCCTCGATCGGCTGCGGGTGCGAGTGGTGCGAGCGCAGCCGCTCGTCCTTCGGCGGCTGGAACAGGAGGCCGATGTGGGCCCGCTCGTCGATCACCCGGCGCACGATCTCGTCGCTGCTGCCGACCTCCAGCGAGATCGTGATCGCCGGGTGCGCGCGCATGAAGGCCTGCAGGCTGTGGCGCATCAGCCAGTCGACATAGCCCTCGCCGGCGACGATGTCGATATGGCCCCGCTCGACCTTGCGGATCGCATCCATCTGCGCCAGCAGGTGCTGCTTCTGGCTCTGCTGGCGGCGCAGATAGACCGCCAGCAATTCGCCGGCGTCGGTCGGCGCCACGCCGCGTCCGCGCCGCTCGAGCAGCAGCGTGCCGCATTCCTTCTCGAGCAGGCCGACCGCCCGGCTGACCGCCGACGGGTCCATGTCGAGCACCTCGGCGGCACCCCGGACGGATCCGCTTTCCAGCACCTGCATGAAATAGCGCAAGCGCCGCGTTTCCAGCTTGTCGTCCATGCCGCCTCCCGGTGAGCGTTGCATTCAATGCAACAAAGATCCTGAATTTTAGTCATTGATGCAATGACTTCTTTCTTTGAGACTCGGTCTGCCCCCCACTTTCGGAAGACCTCAGCCTCATGACCTCCGCCACCGCCGCGCTCGCGCCCGAATCGCTGGATTCCTATCCCACGGGCAAATTCAAGCTTGTCGTCGTGTCCTTGATCGTGGTCGCCATCGCCGAGCTGATCGGCGCCACCCAGTTCAAGCTCGGCCCCGGCAAGGTGGTGCTGCTGCCGATGCTGTGGGCGCTGCTGCTGGCCGCGGTCTGGGGCATCGCCGCGCGCCGCACCCCGGCGCTGGCGCGCATCCCCGCGGGCCTGCAGTCCTACGCAGGCGGCCTGCTCAACGCCGGGCTGCTGCTGTTCATCGTCAAGCTGGGCCTGACGGTCGGCGCCGCGCTGCCGCAGGTCCGCCAGGCCGGCTGGGCGCTGGTCTTCCAGGAGTTCGGCCACGCCTTCGGCACCCTGGCGCTGGGGCTGCCGCTGGCCCTGCTGCTGGGCATCAAGCGAGAGGCCGTGGGCGCCACCTTCTCGGTCGGGCGCGAGGGCAACCTGGTCATCATCGGCGAGAAGTACGGCATGGCCTCGCCCGAGGGCCGCGGCGTGCTGGCCGAGTACATCACCGGAACCGTGCTCGGGGCGCTGTTCATCGCGGTGCTCGCGGGCTTCATCACCAGCCTCGGCATCTTCGACCCGCGCTCGCTCGCCATGGGCGCCGGCGTCGGCTCGGGCAGCCTGATGGCGGCCGCGATCGGCGCGATCGGCGCCCAGCAGCCGGCCGAGATGCTGCCGCAGCTGACGGCCATCGCCGCCGCCTCGAACCTGCTGACCACGGTGGTCGGCTTCTACTTCACGCTGTTCCTTTCCTTGCCGGTGTGCTCGTGGCTCTATGACCGGCTGGAGCCGGTGCTCGGCCGCTTCTCGAAACGCCAGCCGGCCGACACCGCGGCGCTCGACGGTGGTGTCGCTGCCGGCTCCTCGGAGCTGCCCTTTGCCGACCAGGTGGTCGCCTGGGCGGTGGTCGGTGGCGGCGTGATGATCGGCAACCTGCTGTCGTACAAGGTCCCTTTGCTGCAGTCGCTGGCCGGCATGCTCGCAGTCATGGCCGTGGTGCTGCTGGTCGGCCTGGTGAAGCGCCTGCTGCCGAAGATGCCGATGGTGCTGGTGCTCTCGCTGGTGGCCACGGTGGCCGGCATTCCCGGCCTGTTCCCGTTTTCCGACAGCCTGATCGCGCTCACCGCCAAGCTCAACTTCCTGGCCTTCACCACGCCGGTGCTGGCGCTCGCCGGCTTCTCCGTCGCCAAGGACCTGCCGGTGTTCCGCCAGCTCGGCTGGCGCATCGTGGTGGTCTCGCTCACCGCCACCGCCGGCACCTTCCTCGGCGCCACGCTGATCGCCGAAATCTTCCACTGACCCCTCCAGACGAACTGCCCCATGTACCGCGAACCCGAGATTGCCGAAGAAACGCGCGCACGAATGCTGGCCTGGCGCCATGACATCCACGCCAACCCCGAGACCGCCTTCGAGGAGCACCGCACCGCCAACGTGGTTGCCAACGCCCTGATGCTGATGGGCATTCCGGCGCACCGGGGCCTGGCCGGCACCGGCGTGGTCGGCACCCTGACGAACGGCGAGGGTCCGAGCATCGCGCTGCGCGCCGACCTCGATGCGCTCCACATGACGGAGCTCGGCGAGCACGCCCACAAGTCCACCTGCGCCGGCAAGATGCACGGCTGCGGCCACGACGGCCACACCGCGATGCTGCTCGGCGCGGCCGATCACCTGGCCCGGCACAAGCCTTTCCGCGGCACGGTCCACTTCGTTTTCCAGCCCGCCGAGGAGAACGAAGGCGGCGGCCGCAAGATGGTCGAGGAAGGCCTGTTCGACCGGTTCCCGGCAGACGCGGTCTACGGCATGCACAACTTCCCCGGCATGCCGCGTGGCCAGTTCGGGATTCGCACCGGCACCATGACCGCCTACCTCGACACCTTCGAGATCGTCATCACCGGCCGCGGCTGCCACGGCGCGATGCCCGAAACCGGCGTCGACCCGGTGATGATCTCGGCCCAGCTCATCAACGCGCTGCAGACCATCGTGAGCCGGCGGGTCGGCGCCACCGAATCGGCGGTGGTCAGCGTGACGCAGATCCACGGCGGCGACACCTGGAACGTGGTGCCCGAGACGGTGGTGCTGCGCGGCACGGCGCGCACCCTGGATGCGGCCATCCAGGACAAGGTCGAGGCCGCGATGCACCAGATCTGCGCCGGCATGGCGCAGACCCACGGCGCCGGCGTGGCGCTGAAGTACATGCGCGGCTACCCGGGCGTGGTGAACACGGTCGACGAGACAGCGGCCGCGGTGGCGGCAGCCGCAAGCCTGGTCGGCGAGGCGCAGGTCCACACCGACATCAAGCCCGCGATGGGCTCGGAAGACTTCGCCTTCATGCTGCAGAAGCGGCCCGGCGCCTACATCGGCATCGGCGCCGGCGAAGGCCCCAACGACCCGCCGGTCCACAATCCCTACTACGACTTCAACGACAAGATCCTGCCGCTGGGCGCTGCCTACTGGGTGGCGCTGGTCAAGCAGCAGCTGGCTGCGGCATAGTCCGACCATGCTCTCCGTCTTCGACATCTTCAAGGTCGGCATCGGTCCGTCGAGCTCGCACACGGTCGGGCCGATGCGGGCGGCGCGGATGTTCGCGGGCGGGCTCGAGCGCGACGGCCTGCTGGCGCGCACGGCGCGGGTGCAGGTCGATTTGCACGGCTCGCTCGGCGCCACCGGGCGCGGCCACGCGACCGACGTGGGCGTGATCCTCGGGCTCTTCGGCGAGGCGCCGGACAGCGTCGACCCGGCCGCGGTGCAGCCTCGGATCGAGGCCTTGCGGCGTTCCGGTACGCTGCTGCTGATGGGGCGCCAACCGATCGGCTTCGATCCGTTGCGCGACATTCGATTCATCGGCGACGAGTCCCTGGCCGAGCATCCCAACGGCATGCGCATGGTCGCGCTGGACGCGACCGGAACCCTGCTGGCCGACCGCTGCTATTTCTCGGTCGGCGGCGGCTTCGTGGTCGAGGGCGGCGCCGGGCCGGCGCCCGCCGAGACCGGCGCCGCCCAGGTCTGGCCGCACCCCTTCCGCACCGGCGACGAGTTGATCTCCCAAGCGGTGAAAGGCGGCCTCTCGGTGGCTCAGTTGATGCTGGCCAATGAGAGCGTCTGGCGCCCGCCCGTCGAGGTGCGCGCGGGCGTTCTGCGCATCTGGGCCGCGATGCGGCAGTGCGTGCAACGCGGCCTGGGCATCGACAACCCGAGCGCCGCCGCACGCCTGCCCGGCACACTGAACATCCGCCGCCGGGCCCCGCAGCTTCACCGCGAACTGCTGGCACGCGACGCCGGCGCCGCAGCCGCCGACCCGCTCGCCGCCATGGATTGGGTCAACGCGTTCGCGATGGCGGTCAACGAGGAGAACGCGGCCGGCGGCCGCGTGGTGACCGCGCCGACCAACGGCGCGGCAGGCGTGGTCCCCGCGGTGCTGCACTACTACGAGAAGTTCTGCCCCGGCGCCTCGGACGACGGCATCGTCGATTTCCTGCTCACCGCGGCCGCGATCGGCCTGCTGTACAAGGCCAACGCCTCGATCTCGGGTGCAGAGGTCGGTTGCCAGGGCGAGGTCGGCGTCGCCTGCTCGATGGCGGCCGGGGCGCTGGCCGCCGTCCTGGGCGGCACGCCGGCGCAGGTCGAGAACGCGGCCGAGATCGGCATGGAGCACAACCTCGGCCTCACCTGCGATCCGGTCGGCGGGCTGGTGCAGATCCCCTGCATCGAGCGCAACGCGATGGGCGCCGTCAAGGCCATCAACGCCGCGCGGCTGGCGCTGCGCGGCGATGGCCACCACTATGTGTCGCTCGACGCCGTCATCAAGACCATGATGCAGACCGGCGAGGACATGAAGTCGAAGTACAAGGAGACTTCGCTCGGCGGGCTGGCGGTGAACGTGGTGGAGTGCTGAGCAAGTTCCATCGCCGTCGCGGCCCGCCGGCCGTCTACGACGACTCGAACGCGAGGTAGACCCGGCCGCCCTCGATCTTCACCGGGTAGGTGCGCAGGTCTTCGGTGAGCGGCGCGCACATCGCCTTGCCGCTGCGGATGTCGAAACGGCCCTGGTGCAGCGGGCATTCGATTTCGTGGCCCTCCAGAAAACCGTCGCACAGCCTCGCGTGGCCGTGGGTGCAGATGTTGTCGGTGGCGTGGATGCCGTCGTCGGTGCCGTACAAGGCAATGTCCCTGCCCTGCACGTCGATGCCCACCACATCGTCGGTGGGCACGTCCTCGACCGCGGCAGCGTCTATCCAAGTCATGGTGTGCATGTCGTTGAGTCTCTGTGTGGAAGATGTCAGTTGTCGGGCTTGAGGCCGGCGCGTTCGATCACGGGCTTCCAGCGGCGCAGTTCTTCGTCCATGAACCTGGACAGCGCCTCGGGCGTGCTGCCGACGGGGTCGAAGTACGCGGTCTGCAAGCGCTTTTGCGTCTCGGGGTTCTTCAGCACGGCCGCAATCTCGCGGCTCATGCGCTGCACGACCTCGGGCGGCGTACCCTTGGGTGCCATGTAGGCGAACCATGGCACGGCCTGGATGTCGGGAAGGCCCGATTCGCGCAGCGTGGGCAGGTCGGGCAGCAGCGCCGAACGCTCGGCCGACGTCACGGCCAGCGCCTTGAGCCTTCCGGCCTTGACCTGCGGCATGACCGTCACCGGCGGCAGGCAGGCGTATTGCACGTCGCCCTGGACAAGCGCGGTGACGGCCTGGCCCGAAGACGCATAGGGAATGTGCACGGCGAACGAGTGGGTCTTGAGCTTGATCAGCTCCACGCCCAGGTGCGAGATCGAGCCGTTGCCGGTCGATGCAAAGTTGAACTTGCCGGGATTCTGCTTCATGGCCGCGAGCCAGCCCTTGACCGAGTCCACGTTCATCGAATTCGACGCCGCGCACACGTTGGGCGTGGTGGCGGCCAGCGACACCGGCACCAGGTCCTTGAAGGGGTCGTACGGCAGATTCTTGAAGAGCACCGTGTTGTAGACCAGCGGTGCGTTCACCGACAGCAGGAAGGTGTGGCCGTCGGGCGCCGCCTTCGAGGCCAGGTCGGTGCCGGTGTTGCCGCCGGCGCCCGGCTTGTTGTCGACGATCAGCGGCTGGCCGATGCGCGCGGCGAGCTTGTCGTTGACGATGCGCGCCAGGATGTCGGGCGACGAGCCGGCGGCGAACGGCACCACGATGCGAATCGGGCGCTGCGGCCACGCCTGCGCATGCACGGCGTGGCCGGCGAGCACGGTACAAGCCACGGCAGCGAAGGTCCTGAGGCGGACGTGCTTCATGTGCGCACCTCCACGTCGACCATCCCGAGATGGTCCTGCTGCTCGCGGGCAATGAACCCCGCAATCAGCGCGCGGTAGCAGGCCTCGACCACTTCGGGATAGGCCCCCTCCTTCTCGGCCAGCGCCTTCACCTTGTCGATCACCTCCTGCTGGCGCTGCGGCGCCGACACCTGGAAGGCGTCGCGCTTGAAGCGCGCCGCATCCTTCACGTAGCGGCCGCGCTCGGCCAGCAGCGCGACGATCTTGCGGTCGAGCGCATCGATGTTCTCGCGCACCTCGGCCAGGTTGGCGCACAGGGGCTGGTAGGCGGGGTCCGCAAAGCGCCGCAGCGGCGCACCGTGTGTCTCGGGTTCTTTTGGCATGTCAGATCGGATAGATGATGGAGTTGGGGATCATTTCGCTGTCGAAAACGCACAAGCGCGAGGCGAACTTCAGCCCGTCCGGCGTCGGCACCACGGCATCGATGTAGCGCCCGACATTGAACACGGTCGACGGCTGGTCGAGCTTGGTGCGGAACACCGCGTAGTTGGCCTCGCTGTGGATCGTGCCGTCGTCGTCGACCGCGTGCACCGTCGGCAGGCCGACCACGTGGCGCTGATAGTAGGGGTCGTGGAACAGCGTCTCGCGAATCCCGTAGACGCGGTCTTCGAGCATGCCCCGGCTTTCGAACGAGAGCGTCGCCAGCGGCAGGCCGCGCTCGTGGTTCTCGCGCGGCTGCAGCCGGTAGCTGCACTGCTCGATGAAGAACCCGGGCCACAGGTCCCATTGGCCTGAATCGACAGCATGCGCATAGGCGGCGTAGAGGCGCGCCAGTTCGAGATAGGTTTCGGTGCCGAGTTTCATGCGTCCATCACCTCGCGCCAGTAGCGGTACATGCCGCGGATCAGCGTCTCGGTCACCATGTGGTCGGTGTTTTCGACCTCGCGGCCGCCCAGTTCAGCGAGCGTGCGATGGCAGGGCCTCTGCTCGAAGCCCTGCTGCGAGAACTCGATCACCTCGCCGTCGTCGGCCGAGACGAAGCCCGCCGGGCCGAACAGGTTGGCCTGGCGCAGCCGGCGCTGCTGCATGTCCTCGCTGTCGTCCTCGAAGCCGAAATGGGTCCAGACGAAATCGAACGCATCGTGGCCCACGGGCTGGATGTGGCGGGTGGAGACACTGTTGACCTGCTGCTGCAGGATCAGGCTCGGGAACAAGGTCATCATGACCGCGGTCGGCCCGCCCCACCAGGGCTCGGGCACGATGTCGAGAAAGCGCGGGTCCTTGAGCTGCATGCTCTCCTTGAAGCTCGACACCTGCGTCACCTGTGCGGCCTTGCCCGCGTTGCCGCGGGTGGAAATCATCGCGGCGTGGCGGCCGTGCGCGTCCATCTTGAGCTCCGACTTGTTGTCGGCGCGCCAGAGCCCGAAGGTGACGAACCAGGTGTGCAGCAGGCCCGGATGGTACGGGTCCTTGATGTTCTCCTGCATCAGCTTCCAGTTGCCGGGAATGCGCTGGCGGCTGTAGCCGAGGATCGTGAGCTTGCGGCCGTCGAACAGGCGGTCGAAGTAATGCAGGATGTCGGGGCCCAGGAAGTCCTCGAACGACTCGATGCCATGGTCGAACGACGCGAAGACCACGCCGCCGCGCGACGCCACCTTGAGCTTGTTGAGGCCGTGGTCCTCGACCTTGAAGTCAGCGGGCATGCCGCCATGCACCTTGCCGTCCTGCTTGACGCCACGGCGAAAGGGCACGCCCTGCAGGTCGCCCTTGAGCGTGTAGTTCCATTGGTGGTAGGGGCAGACGAACTCCTTGCGGTTGCCATGGCGCTCGCGGCAGAACTGCATGCCGCGGTGGGCGCAGACGTTCTCGAAGACGTGGATCACGCCCTCCTCGTCGCGCGACATGACGACCGAACGCTCGCCGATCGCCGTGCGCTTGAAATCGCCCGGGTTCGGGATCTCGGCTTCGAGCCCGACATAGCACCAGTGCTTCTCGTAGAAGAAGCGCTGCAGTTCTTTCCTGTGCAGCGCCTCGTCGGTGTAGGCCATGAAGGGAATGCGGCTGGTCTTGTCGCTTTCCCAGCGCAGCGCGATGGGGAACACGGCCTCGGCAGTCATGGGAGGTTTCCTTTCTTGTGGGGTCTTCACTTCAGGTGCCTTGCAGGTAGAAGGCATCGGCATGGGTCTTCTCGGGCACGAGGCCGCGACCGCGCACCCACTGGGTCACGGCCTCGACCATCGGCGGCGATCCGCAAAGGTAGGCGCGCCAGCCCTCGAGGCTGCCGGGCCAGTCGGCACGGATCGCATCGGTGATCAGCCCCAGGCGCTGGCCATCGCGCGCGGGGCCGCTGACGACCACCACGTGCACCTCGAGGCCGGCATGAAGCGCTTGCAGTTCGCGCAGCTCGTCCAGGCCGTAGACATCGGCGTCGGAGCGCACGCCCAGGTAGAGATGGATGGGCTGGGTGAGGCTGGCCGCGATCGCGCCCCGCACGATGGACAGGATGGGCGCCAGTCCGGTGCCGCCCGCCGCGCAGAGCATGGGGCCGCCGTGCCTGGTGCGCAGGTAGGCCGTGCCCAAGGGTCCGCTCACCCGCACCGCGTCGCCGACGCGAAGCTGTTCGAAGATGTGCGCGGTGACCCGCCCGCCGGGCACCCGGCGCACATGGAATTCGAGCTCCGCGTCACGGCTCAGGCCGGCCATCGAATACGGCCGTGCCAGGCCCGCCGCGAATTGCAGCTGCGCGTACTGGCCCGGCGAGAACTCCAGCGGCCGGTTCGGCTTCAGCCGCAGCCGGCGGATGTCGTGCGTGAGCGCATCGATGCCGGTCACCGTGGCCTTGAGGATGCGCGCCGGATGCACCACCACCTCGTCGGTTTCGGGAATCTCGATGGTGCAGCTTTCGGTCAGCGTGCTCTGGCAAGCCAGCACGTAGCGCTCGCCCTGCGCATCCGGACGGATGGCGTCCTGCCCCGCATCGAGCACCTGGCCCGACACCACCTTGCAGCGGCAGGTGCCGCAGCGCCCCGCCATGCAGCTGTACGACACCGGCACATGGTGCTCGCGCAGCACCTCCAGCAGGTTGGCGCCGGGGCGGACCTCGAGGGTCTGTCCAAGGGGTTGAATGCGCAGATCCATCGTCGGGTGTCTTGTGGCGGTCTCTCGGGGCTGGTGCGTCTCTCAGGGGAGGGATGATGCGGGGCCGATGCAGATTGACCAATAGAATCTGGTGAATCATCTTCATCACCGATATGAATAAAGGTAGGCATGCAGCTCAAGGACATCGACCTCAACCTGCTGCTGGTGTTCGATCGCATGCTGGCCGAGAAGCGCGTGTCGGCGGTGGCCGCATCGCTCGGGCTTTCGCAGCCCGCCATCAGCAACGCGCTGGCGCGGCTGCGCAAGCTGCTCGGCGACGAGCTCTTCCTGCGCACGGCGCGCGGCATGGAGCCCACCCCGTTCGCCCTGCAGCTGGCCGAGCCCGTGGCCTACGCCATGGGCGCGCTGCACACGGCCCTCAACCAGCAGGTGGTGTTCGACCCCGCCACGAGCACGCGCAGCTTCACCATCGCCATGACCGACATCGGCGAGATCTACTTCACGCCGCGGCTGATGGAAGCGCTGTCGGTCGCGGCGCCGGGGGTGAGGATCAGCACGCTGCGCAACAACACCACGACCAGCCTGCGCGATGAACTGGAGACCGGCCACGTGGACATCGCCATCGGCCTGCTGCCGCAGCTCAAGGCCGGCGTGTTCCAGCGCCGCCTGTTCCGCCAGAACTATGTGTGCCTCTTCTCGGGCACGCATCCGCTGGCGCGCAAGCGCAGCGTGTCATTGAAGGACTTCGGTTCGGCCGACCATGTGCTGGTGCAGGCCGCCGGCACCGGCCACGGCAAGGCCGACGACGTGATGGCGGGGCAAGGCATCCAGCGGAGGATCCGCCTGCGCGTGCCGCACTTCGTGGCCATCGGCCACATCCTGCGCTCGAGCGAAATGATCGCCACCGTGCCCGAGCGCCTGGCGCAGAGCATCGCCGAGCCCTTCGGGCTGGTGTGGCGCCCTCACCCGGTGGCGCTGCCGCAGATTGCCATCAACCTGTTCTGGCACGCCAAGGTGCATCGCGATCCGGGCAACCAGTGGCTGCGCGGCCTGCTATTCGACAACTTTGCGGATGGCGATTGACCGGCGCGGAAATCAGGTCTGCAAGGGCCAGCGCCCCAGCACGAGGTGCTGCCCTTTGCCGACGAGACTCCGGACCAGGACGAACTCGCGCGCCGTCCATGCGATGGGGGCCACCGATTGCTCCGGCACCACACGCGTGTCGCGCAGCAGTGTCAGGTGCGGCGTGAAGCTTCCCGTTTCGGCCGCGACGCCGTGGCTGCGCAACGCAACGCCCAGATTGAAGCGAAAATCCTGCAGCGCCTGCATCGCCTGGCTCCCCAACAGCACCAGCGGACGCTTCCTGGCACGGGCCGGAAAGCTCGTGACCCGATCGAAGCGCAGCCCGAATGCAGGACTGTCCAGGGTCTGCGCCGCCTGCCGAGCCCCGGCCACCAGGTCTTCCGGCAACACGCCGGCACGGCCCAGGTAATGCAAGGTGACATGCAGCCGCTGCGCCCCGGTCGGGGGCGTCTTCAGGCCATGATCGGCGCGCAAGCGAGTGGCGAGCGCGACCGCCCGGGCGGCGGCGGCGGCGTCCGGCTGGAGGGCGAAGAACAGGCTGTCCACCGCCCTCCGCTCATTCCCACTCGATCGTGGCCGGCGGCTTGCTGCTCACGTCGTAGGTCACGCGGTTGATGCCGCGCACCTCGTTGATGATCCGCCCCGAGACCTTCTTGAGCAGCGCATAGGGCAGCTCGGCCCAGTCCGCGGTCATGAAGTCGCTGGTCTGCACCGCGCGCAGCGCCACCACGTAGTCGTAGGTGCGGCCATCGCCCATCACGCCCACGCTCTTGACCGGCAGGAACACCGTGAAGGCCTGGCTCGTGAGGTCGTACCAGCTCTTGCCGCTCGAGGGGTCGACGAAGTTGCGCAATTCCTCGATGAAGATCGCGTCGGCGCGGCGCAGCAGCTCGGCGTACTCCTTCTTGACCTCGCCGAGAATGCGCACGCCCAGGCCCGGGCCCGGGAACGGATGGCGATACACCATCTCGGGCGGCAGGCCGAGCGCGACGCCGAGTTCGCGCACCTCGTCCTTGAACAGGTCGCGCAGCGGCTCGAGCAGCTTCAGGCCCAGTTGCTCGGGCAGGCCGCCGACGTTGTGGTGGCTCTTGATCGTGACCGCCTTCTTGCTCTTGGCGCCGCCCGACTCGATCACGTCGGGATAGATCGTGCCCTGGGCCAGCCACTTGGCGCCCTTCGCGCCCGCACTCGTGAGCTTGGCCGCTTCCTGCTTGAACACCGTAACGAACTCGCCGCCGATGATCTTGCGCTTGGCCTCGGGATCGCTCACGCCGGCCAGCTTGCCCAGGAAGAGCTCGCTGGCGTCGACGCGGATCACCTTGGCGTGCAGCTGGCCGACGAACATGTCCATCACCATGTCGCCCTCGTTGAGCCGCAGCAGGCCGTGGTCGACGAAGACGCAGGTCAGCTGGTCGCCGATGGCGCGATGGATCAGCGCCGCGGCCACCGAGGAATCCACGCCGCCCGACAGGCCGAGGATCACTTCCTCGTCGCCGACCTGCTGGCGGATCGCTTCCACCGCTTCCGCGATGTGGTCGCGCATCACCCAGTCGCGCCGGGCACCGCAGATGCCGAGCACGAAGCGGTCGAGGATCGCCTTGCCCTGCTGCGTGTGCGTGACTTCGGGGTGGAACTGCAGCGCGTAGAAATGCCGCTGTTCATCGGCCATGCCGGCGATCGGGCAGCTCTCGGTCGAGGCCATCAGCTTGAAGCCGGGCGGCAGCTCGGTGACCTTGTCGCCGTGGCTCATCCAGACGTTGAGCATGCCGTGCCCCTCGTCGGTCGTGAAGTCGGCGATGTCGCGCAGCAACTCGGTGTGGCCGCGCGCGCGCACGGCCGCGAAGCCGAACTCGCGCTTGTGGCCGCCCTCGACCTTGCCGCCGAGCTGGTGCGCCATGGTCTGCATGCCGTAGCAGATGCCCAGCACCGGCACGCCGAGCTCGAACACCGCCTGCGGCGCCTTGTCGGTGGTTTCCTCGTAGACGCTCGCGTGGCTGCCGGACAGGATCACACCCTTGAGCGTGCCGTCCTTGGCGAACTCGCGCACCCATTCGTCGCTGACGTCGCAGGGATGGACCTCCGAGAACACGTTCGCTTCGCGCACGCGGCGCGCGATCAGCTGGGTGACTTGGGAGCCGAAATCGAGGATGAGGATCTTGTCGTGTTGCATGGAGAAGACTCAGAGCGTTGAAATGTCGAAGAGGCGGACGCCCGCTTGCGGCGCCGCCTGGATGAGTTGCTCGTCGAAGGTGGCGAGCGGAAGATCGAGCGAGCGTGCGAGCCACAGATAGCCCGCGTCGTAGAGCGAGACACCGGCGTCGATGGCCACGGCGAGCACGGCCTTGTGCTGGGCCGGCGCCAGTTCGTGCAGTTCGACGCGGTGGCGAATGGCGTCGAGCACGCTCCACAGCCCTTCGACCGCGGACGGCGGAATGCGGCCGCTGCGCACGCCGTTGGCGAGGATGTTGGCGCACTCCCATTGCCACGCATTGGGCGCCTGCGGCTCGACCTCGTCGCGGCGGATGGCAGCGTAGAGCCTGCGCGTGTGTTCGCTGGCCTGATCCGGCAGCAGCCAGGCCGAAGTGACCGAGGCATCCATGACGAAGGCCGTCACGCTTGGCGCCCTTCGTCACGCAGGGTACGCACGGCGGGGCCCGGCTTGATGGTCGCGTGCAACGCGTCGATCTGGCCCAGTTCGCGCGCGATCTGTTCGTCGGTGATGACCGGCTTGCGCCGCACCGGAAGCATGCGCACGACTTCCTTGCCGTGGCGTGTGATGCGCACTTCCTCGCCCTTCTCGACCAGGTCGATCAGGGCCGAGAAGTTGTTCTTGGCTTCAGCGATGCCGAGGGATTGCATTTGGGCCAGAAAAAAATGATCTGGCCCAAATTCTAATGCCAATCTGGCCCAACTTCAATTATCTGGCCAGATTGAGCTCAGGCCGGCGCCGGGCCGCCCCAAGGCGGCCTGCGGCCCCCTCGGGGGGCAGCGACCACACGAAGTGAGGGAGCGTGGGGGCCATCCAGGCCGGCGCCGGGCCGCCCCAAGGCGGCCTGCGGCCCCCTCGGGGGGCAGCGACCCACACGCAGTGGAGGAGCGTGGGGGCCTTTCACTCAGCCCGGTAGTTTGGGGCTTCCTTGGTGATCTGCACGTCGTGCACATGGCTCTCGCGAATGCCCGCCGTGGTGATCTCGACGAACTCGGCCTTGTTCTTCATGTCCTCGATCGTGGCGCAGCCGCAGTAGCCCATGCTGGCGCGCAGCCCGCCGGACATCTGGTAGACGATCGACACCATCGAGCCCTTGTACGGCACGCGGCCCTCGATGCCTTCCGGAACCAGCTTGTCGGCGTTCGGATTGCCGGTGCTCGATTCCTGGAAGTAGCGGTCGGCGCTGCCCTGCTGCATCGCTCCGATCGAGCCCATGCCGCGGTAGCTCTTGTAGCTGCGGCCCTGGAACAGCACGATCTCGCCGGGCGCCTCTTCGGTGCCGGCGAACATGCCGCCCATCATCACGGTGCTGGCGCCGGCCGCGATGGCCTTGGCGATATCGCCCGAATAGCGCACCCCGCCGTCGGCGATCAGCGGCACGCCCGTGCCCTGCAGCGCGGTGGCGACGTTGTCGATCGCCATGATCTGCGGCACGCCCACGCCGGCCACGATGCGGGTGGTGCAGATGGAGCCCGGGCCGATGCCGACCTTGACCGCGTCGGCGCCGGCATCGGCCAGCGCGCGCGCGGCATCGCCGGTGGCGATGTTGCCGCCGATGACGTCGACCTGCGGGTAGTTGTTCTTGACCCAGCGCACGCGCTCGATCACGCCGGCATGGTGGCCGTGCGCGGTGTCGACCACGATGGCGTCGACGCCGGCCTTGACCAGCGCCTCCACGCGCTCCTCGGTGCCCGCGCCCGCGCCCACCGCGGCGCCGACGCGCAGCCGCCCGCTGGCATCGCGCGCCGCGTTCGGGAAGCTGGTCTGCTTGGTGATGTCCTTGACGGTGATCAGGCCCTTGAGCTCCCAGGCCTCGTTGATCACCAGCAGGCGTTCGAGCTTGTGCTTGTTGAGCAGCGCCTTGGCGTCCGCCAGCGTGGTGCCGTCGGGCACGGTGATGAGCCGGTCGCGCTGGGTCATGATCTCGCTGACCGGCACGTCGTAGCGGCTCTCGAAGCGCAGGTCACGCCCGGTGACGATGCCGACCACCTTGCCGGCGTCGCAGACCGGGAAGCCCGAAATGCCGAGCTGGTCCGACAGCGCCATCACCTGGCGTACGGTGTGGGTCGGGGTGATGACCACCGGGTCGCGCAGCACGCCGGATTCGTAGCGCTTCACCTTGGCCACCTGCGCCGCCTGCTCGGCGGCCGTGAGGTTCTTGTGAACGATGCCGATGCCGCCTTCCTGCGCGATGGCGATCGCGAGACGGGCTTCGGTCACGGTGTCCATCGCCGCGGAAACCAGCGGCAGATTGAGCGTGATGTTGCGGGAGAGCCGGGTGGCGAGGGAGGTGTCCTTGGGCAGGACTTGGGAGAACGCTGGCACCAGCAACACGTCGTCGAAGGTGAGCGCTTTGCCGAGAAGGCGCATGGGTGAGGCTCCAAAAGGTGGATTGTAACGATGGCCCGGGGTCCGGGCAGCCGAAGGGGCTCCCGCTTTCCGGCTGGCATGGGGCCCCAGGCACGACCCAATGCCACCCATGCGTTGCAAAAACGCCAGTAGGCTGGTTGCAAAACGTAAGGCAGCGCTAAACTTCCGCCCATGAAATTCGCGCAGCTGCTCCTCGTCGGGTCCGTGTTCCTGCTGCCCCTGGGTGCGCAAGCCCAATGGCAGTGGCTCGACAAGGACAACAAGAAGGTCTTCAGCGACCAGGCGCCGCCGCCCGAGGTGCCGGAAAAGAACATCCTGCGCCGGCCCGGCCCGCCGGCCAAGCGACTGAGCTTCAGCGCACCGCCGGCGGCAACCGAAGTCGCGGCCGCCCCTGCGGCCGACGCGCAGCCGCCTGCGCCCGCGCCCGCCAGCAGCGCCAAGGGTGCCGGCGTCGACAAGGAACTCGAAGAGAAGGCGCGCAAGGCCGAAGAGGCCGAAAAGGCCAAGCAGGCGGCCGAGGCCCAGAAGTTCGCGCAGGCCAAGGCCGAGAACTGCAACCGGGCGCGCCAGGGCAAGGCGACCATGGACAGCGGCATCCGCGTGGCGCGCGTCAACGCCCAGGGCGAACGCGAGATCATGGACGACGCCGCGCGCGCGAGCGAGCAGCAGCGCCTTCAATCCATCATTGCGTCCGACTGCAAATAGCGGCGGCTAGGGGCCCTAGCTAGGGGCCCCTAATATCCGGCTTTACCGCCTTTTCGGCGGCGCGCAAAGAGGCCCGTGCCGCGTGCGCCCTGCTGGCGGAATCGCTCGCGCCGCGCCACCTTCGGGTCCACCGTGAGCGGGCGGCACAGTTCGACGCGGTCGAGGTCATTCACGCAGTGGGTCCATTCGACCGCCCTGCCCCAGATCCCCGGTGTCATCGAGGCCCAGTCGAGGTGCGGGAACGCCTGCGACAGGCCGCTCGCGAGCACCGCGTCGCGCACCGTCGCGCCGTCGGCCAGTTCGAGAACCTGCTCGAAGGTCTCGCGCGGCGCCGGCGAGCAGGCCACCGTGATCCTGGGCATCAGGCAGCGCCGTAGGCCTGCTCGGCGCGCTTCACGAAGGCCTCCACCAGGTTCGAGGCGACCTTGTCGAACACCGGACCGACCAGCGCCTGCAACGCGAAGTTGCTGAAGCCGTAGCTCAGGTTGAGCTCGACCCGGCAGGCGCGCTCGCCGTCTTCGCCGACCGGCGTGAAGGTCCAGATGCCGTCGAGGTTCGAGAAAGGCCCGTCGACCAGCTTCAGATGCACCTCGCGGCCCGCCACATGGGTGTTGCGGGTGGTGAAGCTGTGATGGAATCCGCTGAATGCGAGGCCGACCTCGGCCGTCATGCCGAGCTCGTTCTGCTCGATGACCTTGGAGCGATCGCACCACGGCAGGAACTCGGGATATTTCGCCACATCGGTGACGAGCGCGTACATCTCTTCGGCGCTGTACCAGATAAGAACGGACTTGTGGACTGTTTTCATAGAATCGGCACCGCGTGCGCGACGGATTGTATTGAAGCCATGCAGCCCTCACCTGGAACACCATGGCCACGAAAAAGAAACAAGACCCCTCCTCCCGCATCGCCGACAACAAGAAGGCGGCCTACAACTATTTCTTCGAGGAACGCTTCGAGGCCGGCATGGTGCTCGAAGGCTGGGAGGTCAAGTCGCTGCGCGAAGGCAAGGTGCAGCTGACCGACGGCTACGTCGTCATTCGCGACGGCGAGCTCTACGTCATCGGCTGCCAGATCAACCCGCTGCACTCGGCCTCGACGCACGTCAATCCGGATTCGGTGCGTACCAAGAAGCTGCTGCTGCACAAGGAGCAGATCCGCCGCTTGATCGGCAAGGTCGAGCAGAAGGGCTACACGCTGGTGCCGCTGAACCTTCACTGGAAGGCCGGCAAGGTCAAGTGCGAGATCGCGCTGGCCAAGGGCAAGGCGGAGCACGACAAGCGCGACACCATCAAGGATCGCGAAGGCAAGCGCGAGGTCGAGCGCGCCATGAAGAGCCGCAGCCGTTGAAGATTATTTCGAGGCGCATGGAATAAACGCCGTGCCGGCGGCGTTCGTGTAGCAGGTACACCCATGGATCAACGCGCCCTCGTCTCCCACATCCCGAGCCTGCGGCGCTACGCCCGTGCGCTGACCGGTGATGCCTGGGCGGCCGACGACCTGGTGCAGGACACGCTGGAGCGCGCCTGCGGCAAATGGCGGCTCTGGATCCTGGGCACCGACCTGCGGGCCTGGCTCTTCACGATCATGCACAACCTGTTCGCGAGTCAGCTCCGGCGTGCGCCGGCGCTCGCTCCGGTCGACCTCGACGACGTGGCGCACGAGCTGCGCGCCGTCGACTCGCAGCGCGACCAGGCGATCGATCTGCAGCGCTGCCTGCTGCTGCTGCCGGAGGATCAACGCGCGGTGCTGCTGCTGGTGGCGCTCGAGGATCTTACGTACGCCCAGGTCGCGAAGGTGCTCGGCATTCCCGCCGGCACCGTCATGTCGCGGCTGTCGCGGGCACGCGCGCGCCTGCAAGCGCTGATGGACGAGGTGCCGACGGTGTCGAACCGCACCGCCTTGCACCGGATCAAGTAACCGGCTTTCTGACATGCACGTCCCCCCTCCGCCCACCGACGCAGACCTGCACGCCTGGCAGGCCCAGCGCGACGCGTTGCGCCGGCTGCATCGCGAGGTGCTCGACGAGCCCGTCCCCGCCGCGCTGCTGCAAGCCGCGGGACAGGCCCCCGGGCGGCGTCCGGCTGAGAGGCGCTGGCTGCGCTGGGGCGGCATGGCGGCCGCCGTGGCAATCGCCTTCGGTGCCGGCTGGATGGGCAATTCCCACTGGCTGCGAGCGACCGGCGACCCGGCTCGCCTGGCCGGCTCCGCACCCGGCACCTTCGAGTTCGTGCATGCGGCGGCCGTCGCGCACGCGGTCTACTCGCCGGAAAAAAGACATCCGGTCGAGGTGGCGGCCGCCGAGCAGCAACACCTGATCCAGTGGCTCTCCAGGCGCCTCGACCGCCCATTGAAGCTGCCCGATCTGTCGGCCCAGGGCTACACGCTGGTCGGCGGCCGTCTGCTGCCGGGCAGCCAGGGCCCCAGGGCACAGTTCATGTTCGAACACGCCGGCGGCGAACGGGTCACGCTCTATGTCGGGAGCCTGGCCGAGGCGACAGCGTCCGGGTCGGGCGAGACCGCCTTCCGATTCGCGACCGAGGGGCCGGTGGCCAGCTTCTACTGGGTCGATCGCGGCTTCGGCTACGCTCTGGCCGGCGCGCTGCCGCGCGACGCATTGCTGGGCCTCGCCACCGTGGTGTACCGGCAGCTCGACAGCGGCGGCGGATAGACTGCCCGGGCTGCATTCCGAATTTTTTTAACCGAAGGAGAAATCTTCATGAAACTGCTCAGCGCCTCGATTCTTGCCGTCGCCCTGCTCGCCGGCTGCGGCAGCATGTCCAGCAAGGCGCCGGACACTCCGACCCGCACCGCCGACGGCGTGCTGATCGGCCCGACCGGCATGACGCTCTACACCTTCGACCGCGACGTCGTCGGCAGCGGCAAGTCGGTCTGCAACGGTCCCTGCACCACCGCCTGGCCGGCACTGAAGGTGGCCGACGCCGCCAAGCCGATGGGCGCCTACACGATCATCGTGCGCGACGACGGTAGTAAGCAGTGGGCCTACAAGGGCGCACCGCTCTACTACTGGTCGAAGGACACCAAGGCCGGCGACAAGACCGGTGACGGCTTCAACGGCGTCTGGAAGGTGGCTCGCCCCTGAGTCAGACGGCGCGCCTGATCGGCGCGTCCATGCGAAAGGCCGGCCATGCGCCGGCTTTTTTTCATGGGAGGCTCAGTGCGCCGTGGGCAGGGCCCGCCTGGAGGCTTCGCGCCGGTCGCGAAGGCCCAGCAGCTCGTTGAAGACCAGCGCGCCGATCACCAGTGCGCCGCCGGTCAACACGCTGGGCTCGGGCTTCTCGCCCGCTCCGATCCAGGCCAGCGCGATGCCGAAGATCACTTCCAGCAAGGCCAGCAGTGCGACCTCGGGGGCCTTGAGCACCCGCGCGCACAGCACCGAGAGCACACAGGGAATCGCGAGCTGGAACAGCCCGAGAAAGGCCAGCAGGCCGAGGTCGCGTGCATTGGCCTGGAACGGCCAGGCCAGCGGCAGCGTGACGAGCGTGGAGATCACCGCACCGATCAGCACCGCCGGCACCAGGTCGATGTCGTGGCCCTTGGCATGGGCATGCTGCACCACGGTCCAGTTGCAGGCGCCGGCCAGCGGCACGCACAGCGCCACCAGGGTGCCGAGCAGTTGCCCCTCGCCGAGCTGGGTGCCGTACATCCAGCCGATGCCGAGGCCGGCCACGACGATGGCCGCCCAGGTCCGCGCCGGCAGCTTGTGGCCGATGAAGATCCTGGCGCCGAGCGCCGTCAGCAATGGGCCCAGTGCCATCGTCACCAGCACGTTGGCGACGCTGGTGAGCGTGAGCGCGACCATGAAGGCCGTGAACATCACGCTCCAGCAGACGCCGGAGATCCACAGCTCGCGCCCGCCCTGGCGAATCTTCGAGAACACCGCGCGGCCCTGCCAGAGCGGCAGGATCACGGCCAGCGACAGCAAGGTGAAGAAGCTGCGCCAGAAGGTGACCTCGAAGCTGCGCGCATGCTCGAGGTGCCGCGTGACGACGCCGGCCGTGGCCCACATCAGGGTCACGACGACCATCAGCCAAACGGCCCGTCCATGAGTCAGCCTGGCCCCCACGCTCCCCACTTCGTGTGGTCGCTGCCCCCCGAGGGGGCCGCAGGCCGCCTTGGGGCGGCCCGGCGCCGGCCTGGACCCAGGTTTGCCCATGGCCTTCGAACTCAGTCGCGCGAAGCGCGCTTGCGCTCGTGTTCCTTCAGGTAGCGCTTGCGCAGGCGCACGCTCTTGGGCGTGATCTCGACCAGTTCGTCGTCCTCGATGAACTCGACGCCGTATTCAAGCGTGAGTTCGATCGGTGGCGTGATCTTGATCGCATCTTCCTTGCCCGAGACCCGGAAGTTGGTCAGCTGCTTCGTGCGCGTGGCATTGACCACCAGGTCGTTGTCGCGGCTGTGGATGCCGACGATCATGCCTTCGTACACCGGATCGTTGGCGCGCACGAACATGCGGCCGCGATCGTCCAGCTTGCCCAGCGCGTAGGTGAAGATCTCGCCGTCGTCCATCGAGATCAGCACGCCGTTCTTGCGGCTGCCGATCTCGCCCTTGAACGGTTCGTACTTGTCGAAGATGTTCGAGATCAGGCCCGAGCCGCGCGTCAGGTTCAGGAATTCGTTGGTGAAGCCGATCAGGCCCCGAGCCGGAATGCGGTACTCGAGGCGCACGCGGCCGCGGCCGTCCGGTTCCATGTTGACCAGTTCGCCCTTGCGTTCGCCCAGCGCCTGCATCACGCCGCCCTGGTGCTGATCCTCGATGTCGGCCGTGACCAGTTCGATCGGCTCGTGCTTCTCGCCGTTGATCTCGCGGAACACCACGCGCGGCTTGGACACGGCCATCTCGAAGCCTTCGCGGCGCATGTTCTCCAGCAGGATGGTCAGGTGCAGTTCACCTCGGCCCATGACCTCGAAGATGCCTTCCTCGTCGGTCTCGCTCACGCGCAACGCCACGTTGTGCTGCAGTTCCTTTTGCAGGCGGTCCCAGATCTGGCGGCTGGTGACGTACTTGCCTTCGCGGCCGGCCAGCGGGCTGGTGTTGACGCAGAAGTTCATGGTCAGGGTCGGCTCGTCGACCTTGAGCATCGGCAGCGGTGCCGGGTTCGACGGGTCGGTCACGGTGACGCCGATGCCGATGTCGGAGATGCCGTTGATCAGCACGATCTCGCCCGGGCCGGCCTCGGTGGCCTGCACACGCTCCAGGCCCTGGAAGGTCAGCACCTGGTTGACGCGGCCCTTGACGGTCTTGCCGTCCGGGCCTTCCATCACCACCACGTCCATCATGGGCTTGATGGTGCCCTGGCTGATGCGGCCGACGCCGATGCGGCCGACGAAGGTCGAGAAGTCGAGCGCGGAGATCTGCAGCTGCAGCGGCGCCTTCGGGTCGCCCTTCTGCGCCGGCACGTGCTTCAGGATGGTGTTGAACAGGGCCGACATGTCGGGACCCCACTGCTCACCCTGGGCACCCTCTTCCATCGACGACCAGCCATTGATGCCCGAAGCGTAGACCACGGGGAAATCCAGCTGTTCATCCGTGGCGCCGAGCTTGTCGAACAGGTCGAAGGCCGCGTTGACCACATGGTCGGGGCGCGCGCCGGGCTTGTCGACCTTGTTCACCACCAGGATCGGCTTCAGACCGAGGGCCAGGGCCTTCTTGGTCACGAAGCGGGTCTGGGGCATCGGGCCTTCTTGCGCGTCGATCAGCAGCACCACGCCGTCCACCATGCTGAGCGCACGCTCCACTTCGCCGCCGAAGTCGGCGTGGCCGGGGGTGTCGACGATGTTGATGTGCGTGCCTTCCCAGGTCACGGCGCAGTTCTTGGCCAGGATCGTGATGCCGCGCTCTTTTTCGATCGCGTTGTTGTCCATCACGGTGTCGACCACTTTCTCGTGTTCGGCGAAGGTGCCGGACTGGCGCAGCAGTTGGTCGACCATGGTGGTCTTGCCATGGTCCACGTGGGCGATGATGGCGATATTGCGAATCTGTTGGGTCATGGTGTCGCTTCGGTCAAAAGTAATGTCTGCTGGATTTCGATGGGGCTCAGCAGCCGCCCCGGGATCAGTTCGCCGGCCTTCACGTGGGCCGTGCCCAGGAAAGCCTCGGGCTGGTTGCCGAACACGGCCACGGCCTGCGCATCGGCCCAGTTGCCGCGCCGGCGCAGGCCGGACAGGAAGCGCCCGGCATCTTCGGCGCCGAGCGTGACGCGCGTGTGATCGGCCACCAGGGCTTCGGTCGGCAGCAGGCAGGCCAGCCGCTCGTCCTCGTCCATGGCTTCGAGCGCTTCGAGCGTCACGCATTGCGAGGCGTCGAAGCCGCCGGTGGCGGTGCGGCGCAGCGCGGTCAGGTGGGCGCCGCAGCCCAGCGCCTCGCCGATGTCCTCGCCGAGGGTGCGGATGTAGGTGCCCTTGCTGACGGTCGCCTGGATGCGGATGTCGATGTCGGAGGTCGATGCGAGCGCGAGCTGGTAGACCACGAGGTCGCGCGGTGCCCGCTCGACCTCGATGCCTTCGCGCGCGTATTCGTACAGCGCGCGGCCGTCCTTCTTGAGCGCGCTGTGCATCGGCGGCACCTGGCGGATCGGGCCGGTGAACTGCGCCTGCACGCGCGCCAGGTCCTCCACGCCCACGGCGACCGGCCGCTCGGCAATGATGTCGCCCTCGGCATCGCCGGTGGCGGTCTTCACGCCCAGGCGGGCGCTGGCCTCATAGGTCTTGTCGGCGTCGAGATGCAGCTGGCTGAACTTGGTGGCGGCGCCGAAGCACAGCGGCAGCACGCCGGTGGCGAGCGGGTCGAGCGTGCCCGTATGACCCGCTTTTTCGGCGCGAAGCAACCACTTGGCCTTCTGCAAGGCCTGATTGCTGGAGAGACCCAGCGGTTTGTCGAGCAGCAACACCCCATGCACAGGGCGCCGCTGCACCCGTGTGCGTGGCGCGTTCATCTTCAGTCGTCTTTGGAACGTGAAGCGACGGCCTGCGCGATCAGCGCATTCATGTCGGCCGCACGTTCGGTCGTGCGGTCGAACTGGAAATGCAACGTCGGCACCGTATGGATGTGCAGGCGCTTGAACAGGCCGTTGCGCAGGAAGCCCGCGGCCTGGTTCAGGGCTTCGGTGGTCTCGACCGGATCGCCCACGAGCAGGCTGAAAAAGATCTTCGCGTGCGCATAGTCGGGCGTGACCTCGACCGCCTGGATCGTGACCATGCCCACCCGCGGGTCCTTGAGTTCGCGCGCGATCAGTTCCGTCAGATCGCGCTGGATCTGGTCGGCCACCTTGAAGGCGCGGTTCGGGGCTGCGGCTTTGCGTTTGGGCATGGTCAGCGTCGCTTCGTTCGCTTACAGCGTCCGGGCGATTTCCTTGATCTCGAAGAACTCCAGGTGATCACCTTCCTTGATGTCGTTGTAGTTCTTGAGCTTGATACCGCACTCGAAGCCTTCGCGCACTTCGCGCACGTCGTCCTTGAGCCGCTTGATCGAGTCGACTTCGCCGGTGTAGATCACCACGTTGTCGCGCAGCAGGCGGAAATGCGCGCTGCGGTTGACCAGGCCCGAAGTGACCATACAACCCGCGACCGTACCGATCTTGGAGGCCACGAACACGGTGCGGATCTCGGCCGAACCGATGATCTCTTCGCGCCGCTCGGGAGCCAGCATGCCGGACATCGCGACCTTGATGTCGTCCACAGCGTCGTAAATGATGCTGTAGTAGTGCAGTTGCACGCCGTTGCTTTCGGCCAGCTTGCGCGCACCGGAATCGGCGCGCACGTTGAAGCCGATCACGATGGCCTTCGATGCGATCGCGAGGTTGATGTCGCTCTCGCTGATGCCGCCGACGCCGGCGTACACCATCTGCACCTTGACCTCTTCGGTCGCCAGCTTGAGCAGCGACTGGGCCAGCGCTTCTTGCGAACCCTGGACGTCGGCCTTGATGATGATCCGCAGCGTCTGCACTTCGCCCGCCGACAGGTCGGTGAACATGTTCTGCAGGTTCGCGGCCTGGGCCTTCGCCAGCTTGGTGTTGCGGAACTTGCCGGCCCGGTAGGTGGCGATCTCGCGCGCACGGCGCTCGTCGGCCATCACCATGAACTCGTCGCCGGCTTGCGGCACTTCGGTCAGGCCCTGGATCTCGACCGGGATCGACGGACCCGCGGTCTTGATGGTCTTGCCGTCTTCGTCGAGCATGGCGCGCACGCGGCCATAGGTCGAGCCGGCCAGCACCACGTCGCCGGTCTTGAGCGTGCCGGACTGGACCAGCACGGTCGCGACCGGGCCGCGGCCCTTGTCGAGTTGGGCTTCGATCACCAGGCCCTTGGCGGCGGCATCCACCGGCGCCTTGAGTTCCAGCACTTCGGCCTGCAGCAGCACTTGTTCGAGCAGGTCGTCCACGCCCTGCCCCGTCTTCGCGGAGACCGGCACGAACGGCACGTCGCCGCCGTACTCTTCAGGCACGACTTCTTCGGCCACCAGCTCCTGCTTGACGCGGTCGAGGTTGGCATCGGGCTTGTCGACCTTGTTGATCGCGACCACGATCGGCACACCCGCCGCCTTCGCGTGCTTGATGGCTTCCTTGGTCTGCGGCATGACGCCGTCGTCGGCCGCCACCACCAGGATCACGATGTCGGTCGCCTGGGCACCGCGGGCACGCATGGCGGTGAACGCCTCGTGGCCCGGGGTGTCGAGGAAGGACACCATGCCGCGCTCGGTCTGGACGTGGTACGCCCCGATGTGCTGCGTGATGCCGCCCGCTTCGCCCGCGGCCACCTTGGCGCGGCGGATGTAGTCCAGCAGCGAGGTCTTGCCGTGGTCGACGTGACCCATGACGGTCACGACGGGTGCGCGCGGCAGGGCTTCTGCCTGCGTTGCCGAGACGTCCTCGTCGGTGAAGGCTTCCGGATCGTCCAGCGCGGCGACCACGGCCGTGTGGCCCATGTCTTCCACGATGATCATCGCGGTGTCCTGGTCCAGCGACTGGTTGATGGTCGCCATCTGGCCGAGCTTCATCAGTTGCTTGATGACTTCCGACGCCTTGACGGCCATCTTGTGCGCGAGTTCCGACACCGTGATGGTTTCGGGCACATGCACTTCGAGCACGCGCGCCTCGACCGGTGCGGCCGGCATGCGCTCTTCCTGGCCTCCGCGGTCGTTACCGCGGCGGCCGCGCGGGCCTCCGCGCCAATTGCCGCGACCGACGCCGCCGCTGGCATCGCCGCGGGTCTTGATTTCCTTCTTCTTGGCCGTGTCGCCAGCCCAGCTCGACGAGAGCTTGGCCGACTTGACTTCCTTGCCGGCGCCGGGCGCAGCGGCAGCGCCGGGCGCAGCGGGCGCACCGGGACGGGCCGGCGGCGCGGTCGGCTTGTGCAGCGTGCCCTTGACCGCGGCCTTTTCGGGCACGGGCTTCTCGGGCGCCTTGTGCGGCACCAGCACGCGCGCCGGTGCATTCATCATGGCGCGGATGGCTTCGGCTTCGGCCAGCGCCTTGCGGCGGCGTTCGTCGAGGTCCTTGGCGCGGGCGGCTTCCTCGTCGGCGCGGGCCTTCGATTCGGCGGCGGCCTTGGCCTTGGCGTCGTCCTTGGCTTGCGTCGCGGCGGCTTCGGCGGCGGCCTTGCGGTCGGTCACGGCCGGCGCTTCCTCGGGTGCTTCGGGCGCACCTTCGGTCACCGTGGCGGCGGCAGCGGCCTCGGCGGCCTTCTTGCTGGCGGCCTTGGCCTCCTGCTCGGCCTGCTCGGCGCGCTCGACCTTCTCGCGTTCGCGGGCTTCGGTTTCTTCGCGCAGGCGACGCTTCTCGGCCAGTTCTTCTTCCTGGCGACGGATCAGTTCGGCCTGGCGGCGAGCGTCTTCCTCGCGACGGGCGAGTTCGGCTTCGTCGATCTGGGGCGCTGCGGGCGCGGCGGCGGGCGCTTCGGCTTCAGCGGCCGCAGTCGCCTCGGACACCGCCGGGTGGCCTTCGTCGCGCTGGATGAAGGTGCGCTTCTTGCGCACTTCGACCTGAATCGTGCGGGCGCGGCCGGTGGCGTCGGCCTGCTTGATCTCGCTGGTCGATTTCTTGGTCAGCGTGATCTTCTTGCGCTCCGGCTCGACGGTGCCGTGGCTGGCCTTCAGGAAGCCGAGCAAGCGCTGCTTGTCGGCCTCGCTGAGCGCATCGGTGGCGGCCTGCTTGGGCACGCCTGCGCTCTTGAGCTGGTCAAGCAGGGTTTCGGGAGTCTTCTTGAGTTCGTTCGCGAACTCGGCGACAGTGGTACTGGACATATTGGTTTCGTGCCTCCATGACCGTCACTCTTGGCCAGCGAACCAGTGTTCGCGGGCTTTCAAGATCAGGTTCTTGGCCTCATCGGCGGTTTGGCCGGTGATTTCGGTGAGTTCATCGACCGCAAGGTCGGCCAGGTCGTCACGGGTGTGGACACCCGCCTCGGCCAATTTGGGAATGAGGGCCGGATCGAGTCCGGCGAGGTCGCGCAGATCCTGCGAGACGCTCTCGACGTTTTCTTCCCGGGCGATTTCCATGGTCAGCAGCGCATCCTTGGCGCGCGACCGCAGTTCGTTGATCGTGTCTTCGTCGAAGCTCTCGATCTCGAGCAGCTCGGAGATCGGCACGTAGGCCACTTCCTCGAGGCTGGTGAAACCTTCGGAGATCAGGATGTCGGCGATTTCCTCGTCGACGTCGAGCTTCTCCATGAACAGCTTGCGGCTGGCATCGGTCTCGGTCGCCTGCTTCTGGGCCGACTCGTTGGCGTCCATGATGTTGATCTTCCAGCCGGTCAGGTCGGAGGCGAGCCTCACGTTCTGACCGCCACGGCCGATCGCGATCGCGAGGTTTTCCTCGTCGACCACCACGTCCATCGCATGCTTTTCCTCGTCGACCACGATCGACGAGACATTGGCCGGCGCCAGGGCGCCGATCACGAACTGGGCCGGATCCTCGCTCCACAGCACGATGTCCACGCGCTCGCCGGCGAGCTCGTTGGTGACCGCGTTGACCCGGGTGCCGCGCACGCCGACGCAGGTGCCGATCGGATCGACCCGCTTGTCGTGCGAGAGCACGGCGATCTTGGCGCGCGAACCGGGGTCGCGGGCGCAGCTCTTGATCTCGAGCAGGCCCTGCTCGATCTCGGGCACTTCCTGGCGGAACAGCTCGATCATGAACTCGGGGGCCGAGCGCGACAGGATGATCGGCGCGCCGCGCAGCGTCAGGTCGACCTCCATGATCATGGCCCGCACGCGGTCGCCGTTGCGCAGGTTTTCCTTGGCGATCATCTCGCTGCGGCGCAGGCGCCCTTCGACCCGGCCCGCTTCAACGATGATGTCGCCCTTGTCCAGGCGCTTGACGGTGCCGGTGAAGATCTTCTCGCCGCGCGACATGAAGTCGTTGAGCAGCATCTCGCGCTCGGCGTCGCGGATCTTCTGCAGGATCACCTGCTTGGCGGCCATCGCGCCGATGCGGCCGATCGGCACCGAGTCCACCGATTCCTCGATGTACTCGTCGACCTCGATGTCGGGCATCTCTTCCTTGGCTTCGAACAGCAGGATTTCCTGGTCGGGCAGCTGCAGGCCGGCCTCGTCGGGAACCACGTGCCAGCGACGGAAGGTCTCGTAGTCGCCGCTGTCGCGGTCGACGGCGACGCGAATGTCCACGTCGCCCTGATAGAGCTTCTTGGTGGCTTGCGCCAGGGCGGATTCGACCGCGCCGAAGACAACGTCACGTTCGACGTTCTTCTCGCGCGAGATCGCATCCACCAACATCAACATTTCGCGATTCATGCCACCACTCTCCTCGTTCAGTCCGACACCACGGTGCCGGGTTTTGGCCTGCGCCCATTGAAATCCACTATCGGGGCGAGCCGCGCTTCGCGCAGCTCGTCCAACGCAAAACCCAGTGCCTGCAGGGGGGCAGGCACGCGCTTCTTGCTGATCTTCTGACCGGGCTTCGCCGCGGGCTCGTCGCTCCAGACGATCTGCCAGCCCTGCGAGCCGTCGGCTGCGACAACGCGCTCCAGCGTGCCGCGAAATTTCTTGCGGTTGGCCGCCACCTGGCCATTCGCCGCCGCGCCCATCGGCGCCTTCAGCGTGATGTCGATCACCTCGCCGGCAAAACGCTCGAAATCCTTCTCGTGACGCAACGGGCGGTCGATGCCCGGCGATGACACCTCGAGCCGCTTGTAGTCGGCGCCGTCGACCTCGAGCGCGAACTGCAGCTGACGCGTGACCTTCTCGCAATCCTCGACAGTGACGAAAGGCTCCGGCGCACCCGCTGCATCCAAGTTGGGGCCTTGCCAGGGCAAATCAATCGTGACGCGCAGCAATCCCCCGGCCGAGCGCTCGATCTCGACCAGGTCGTAGCCGAGTCCGGCCACGGTTTGTTCCACTGTCTGCTGCAATGCCACGTGTTTGTATATGCCTTTGAAATGCCTGTTTGCCGTGCCCGATGCCGCCGCCGATCTCGGCATCGAAAATGCGTCGACCCATAAAAAAACGGGCGGTTGGTACTCGCCCGTTTGGTCGTGAGCCTCGAATTATATGCCAAATGCGTTACGAATCAGGGGTTTTTACGCACCTGGAAGCACTTCGGCAGGCCTGGAACGCCACCAGACATGGCTGAAAAGCAGCGCGCCGAGCGCCAGCGCCGCCGCCGCGACCAGCAACGGCACCGCGAACGAGCCGGTGCGCTGCGCCAGGGGCGCCGCGAACAGCGGTCCGAGGATCTGGCCGACCCCATAGGATGCGGTGGCATAGCCGATCAGCCCGGCCGCGGCGTTGCCGCGCAGCCGCCGCGCATCCCGCATCGCGAACAGGGTGATGGCAGTGAAAGGCATGCCCAGCAACAGGCTCCCGAGCGCGAAGCCGACGATCGTCGGCCAGGCCACCGACAGCACCACGCCCAGCGCCTGCAAGCCGTAGGCGATGGCGAGCAGGAGCCGGTTGTCCCACTTCATCGGCGCCCGGGCGCCGATCAGCGCCCCCGGAACGACGGCCAGGCCGAGCAGCGGCCAGAACAGATCCGGCCAGGGCGAGCCCGGCAGGGCCTGCCGCGCGATCACCGGCAGGAAGGTGGCCGTGATGATGTAACCGAAGCCCGCCAGCCCGTAGAGCCCGACCAGCCAGCGGGCATCGCTGCGCGCCGCGGCGGATTCGGCCGCCGTCGGCGCGGCTGCCGGGCCGGGCTGGGCGCCCGCAAGGTCCGGGTGGCCGTCGCCGAAGATGTGCCAAATGAGCGCGATCAGGGCCAGCGACAGCAGGCCGAAGCCGATCCAGCCTGCGTCCGCCCCCCAGCGCCCGATGGCGCCGCCCAGCAGCCCGGTGACCGCGATGCCGATGCCGGGCCCGGAATAGATCACGCCGGCGAGCGCCGGCGCCCCGGTCTCCGCCAGCCGCCGCAGGCCCCAGCCGGAGGCGAAGACGAAGGTCCAGGCGCTCATCACGCCGGCGGCCGTGCGCAGCACGCCCCAGACGGTGAAACCGTGCAGCAGACCCATCCCGAGCAACAGGGCCGCGGTGGCGACCAGGCCGCCGCGCACCATCGCAGCCGGCTGGATCCGGATCGCCGCGCAACTCACGGCGCCGAGAAAATAGCCGAGGTAATTGAGCGAGGCCAGCACGCCGCCGCCCTGCAGGTCCAGCTTTCCCTCGTGCAGCATGATCGGCAGCATCGGCGTGAAGGCGAAGCGCCCCAGGCCCATGGCCACCGCCAGCGCCACCATGCAGGCCAGGGCCGCGCGCCAGGCACCGCGCCTGTCGTATCCGATCAGCGACATTCCATTCCTTTGAGTATTTCTAATCGGCCAGGGCTGCCGCGACCAGCTTTTGCGTGTAAGGGTGCTCGGGCGCGTCCAGCACCCGCAGGGCCGGCCCCGACTCGAGGATCGCGCCGTCCTTCATGACGATGACCTGGTGCGCCATCGCGCGGATCACCTCCACATCGTGGGTGATCAGCAGGTAGCTCAGGCCGCGCTCGCGCTGCAGGCGCTGCAGCAGGCCCAGCACCTGCTTCTGGATCGTGACGTCGAGCGCGCTGGTGGGTTCATCGAGCACCAGCAGCTTCGGGTCGACCACCAGCGCCCGGGCGATCGCCAGGCGCTGCCGCTGGCCGCCGGAGAACTCGTGCGGATAGCGATCGAGCAGGGCCGGGAACTGGGCTTCGGTCAGGCCGACGTCGGCCAGCGCGTCGAGGGCGCGGCTGCGGCGGGCGCCGGTGTCGAGTTCGGGCGCATGGACGGTCAGCCCCTCGCCGACGATCTGCTCGACCGTCATGCGCGGCGACAGCGACGAGAACGGGTCCTGGAACACCACCTGCATCAGCCGCCGGAGCGACCGGTCGCTGGCAGCGCCGCCGTCCCACTGCCGGCCCGCGACGTCGAGCTCGCCCTGGTGCTTCAGTAGGCCGAGCGCGGCCAGCGCCAGGGTCGACTTGCCCGAGCCGGACTCGCCGACCACGCCCAGGGTCTGGCCCGGCGCGATGCTGAAATCGGCGCCCTGCACCGCCACGAATTCGCCGTGGCGGAACCAGCCGCGGATGCCGGGCCGCGGCACCGGATAGATCACTCGCAGGGCCTTGGCCTCGAGCACCGCCGGAGCGTTCGGATCGACCGCGAAGGAGGCCACGTCACGGGTCGGCCGGCTGTCGATCAGCTTGCGCGTGTACGGATGCTGCGGCGCATCGAACACGGCCCCGACCGCGCCATGCTCGACGATGTGGCCGTTCTCCATCACGGCCACGCGGTCGGCGAAGCGGCGCACCAGGTTCAGGTCGTGCGTGATCAGCAGCACCGCCATGCCGTGCTTGCGCTGCAGCTCGGCGAGCAGTTCGAGGATCTGGGCCCGCACCGTGACGTCGAGCGCCGTGGTGGGCTCGTCGGCCAGCAGCAGCCGCGGCTTGCAGGCCAGCGCCATCGCGATCATCGCGCGCTGGCGCTGGCCGCCGGAGAGCTGGTGCGGAAAGGAGCGGGCCCGCCGTGCCGGCTCCGGGATGCCGGTGTCGGCCAGCAGCTGCACCGCGGCCTCCTGGGCCGCACGCGCCGGCAGCGCCTGGTGCAGCTGGAGCACCTCGGCGATCTGGTCGCCGACCGTGTAGAGCGCATTGAGCGCGGTCATCGGCTCCTGGAAGATCATCGCGATCTCCTTGCCGCGGATGCCCCTGAGCTGTCGCTCGGGCATCGCGAGCAGGTCCCGCGCGCCACCGCCCTCCCCGCCGGCGAAGGCCGCGCCGCCCGAGATGTCGGCGTTCTGCACCAGCCGCAGCAGGCTCAGCGCGGTCACGGTCTTGCCCGAGCCCGACTCGCCGACCAGCGCCAGCTTCTCGCCCTCGCGGATCGCGAAGTCGATGCCGTGCACCACCTCCTTGTCGCCGAAGGCCACGCGCAGGCTCTGGACGTTCAACAGTTCAGCGCTCATTGCTCTGCCTTCCGCGGATCGAGCGCATCGCGCAGCGCGTCGCCCATGAAGGTCAGCAGCATCAGGGTGACCACCAGCACCGCGAAGGTGGACAGCGAGATCCACCAGGCGTCGATGTTGGCCTTGCCCTGGCTCAGCAGCTCGCCCAGCGAAGGCGTCCCCGGCGGCACGCCGAGGCCCAGGAAGTCGAGCGAGGTCAGCGCCAGGATCGCCGCGCTCATGCGGAACGGCAGGAAGGTCACGACCGGCGTCATGCTGTTGGGCAGGATGTGGCGCCACATGATCTGCAGGTTGCCGACGCCGAGTGCGCGCGCTGCCCGCACGTAGTCCATCTGGCGGTTGCGCAGGAACTCGGCGCGCACGTAGTCCGACAGCCCCATCCAGCCGAACAGGCTCAGCAGGATCAGCAGCAGCGAAACGCTGGGCGCGAAGACCGCGCTGAAGATGATCAGCAGGTAGAGCTCGGGCATCGAGCTCCAGATCTCGATGAAGCGCTGGAACGCGAGGTCGGTCTTGCCGGCGAAGAAGCCCTGGACGGCGCCCGTCACGACCCCCAGCACCACGCCGATGAAGGTCAGCGCCAGCGCGAACAGGACGCTCACGCGGAAGCCGTAGATCAGCTGCGCCAGCAGGTCGCGGCCGCGATCGTCGCTGCCGAAGAAGTTCTCGGCGGAAGGCGCCGCGGGATTCGGGGACTTCGCGAAGTAGTTGAGGGTCTTCGGGCCGTAGGGGTTGGGCGCATACAGGGCCCAGTTGCCGCCCGAGGTGATGCGTTCGCGGATGAACGGATCCAGGTAGTCGGCCGGCGTCTCGAAGTCGCCGCCGAAGGTCTTCTCCGAGTAGTCGCGCGCCACCGGAAAGTAGGTCTGGCCCTCGTAGCGCACCACCAGCGGCTTGTCGGTGGAGAGCAGTTCGGCGAAGAGGCTCAGCACCACGAGCAGCGAGAAGAGGACCAGGCTCCAGTAGCCGAGCCGGTTGCGCTTGAAGCGCAGCCAGGCGCGGCGGCCGGGCGACACGGTGACGCCGCCGCTAGTCAAACTTCACCCTCGGGTCCACCAGTACGTAGCAAAGGTCGCTGATCAGCTTGGTCACCAGCCCGATCAGCGTGAACAGGTAGAGCGTGCCCAGCACCACCGGATAGTCGCGCCGGATCACGCTCTCGTAGCTCAGCAGGCCCAGGCCGTCGAGCGAGAACAGCGTCTCGATCAACAGGGAGCCGGTGAAGAAGGCGCCGATGAATGCCGCCGGAAAGCCGGTGACGATCGGGATCAGCGCGTTGCGGAACACATGCTTCCAAAGCACCTCGCGCTCGGTCAGCCCCTTGGCGCGGGCCGTCAGCACGTATTGCTTTCGGATCTCCTCGAGAAAGGAGTTCTTGGTCAGCATGGCCGTGACGGCGAAACTGCCGAGCACCATCGCCGTCACCGGCAGCGCGATATGCCACAGGTAGTCGACGATCCGCGCGCCCCACCCCATGGCCTGCCAGCCCGGGGAGGTCAATCCGCGCAGCGGAAACCACTGCAACTGGCCGCCGAAGACCACGAGCAGCGCGACGCCCAGCACGAAGCCCGGGATGGCATAGCCGACCAGCACCACCAGCGTGGTCAGGAAGTCGAAGCGCGTGCCCGCCCGTACCGCCTTCGCGACGCCCAGCGGCACGGCGATCAGGTAGCTGATGAAGAAGGTCCACAGCCCCAGGCTGATCGACACCGGCATCTTTTCCTTGACCAGTTCCCAGACGGCCTTGCGCTGGTAGAAGCTCGTTCCCAGGTCGAAGCGCGCGTAGGACTTCAGCATCTGCCAGAAACGTTCGAGCGGCGGCTTGTCGAAGCCGTAGAGCTGCTTGATCTCCTCGATGCGCTGCGGATCCAGCCCCTGGCGCCCGCGGTAGCCTGCGCCGCTCGTGGCCGCGCGCTCGCCGCCGGAATCGCGCCCCTGCAGCTGGGACACCATCTGCTCGACCGGCCCGCCCGGCACGAACTGGATCACGAGGAAGGTCAGCAGCAGCACACCGAACAGTGTCGGCACCATCAACAGCAGGCGTTTGAGGATGTAGCTGACCATGACGCTCCTACTTGTTGGCGGGCGATGCCCACCAGGTGCTCACGGCCCAGCTGTCGGCCTCGTAGTAAGGCGGGATCACCGGCGGCAGCACGAAGGGCCGCGGATGGTAGCCGATCAGGAATGCACCGCCGTAGTACTGCGGCACCGAGTAGTGGCCATGCGAGAGCACGCGGTCCAGCGCCCGCATCGCGGCGCTGAGTTCGGGGCGTGTCGTCGCCGTCACCACCTTCTGCAGCAGCGCATCGACGGCCGGGTCGGCGATGCCCCAGATGTTTCGCGAGCCGTCGGTGGCGGCCGCCTGCGAACCGAACAGCTCGAGCAGTTCGCCGCCCGGCGCCGTGCTGCCCGGCAGCCGCACCGACGTCATCTCGAAGTCGAAGTTGTCCATGCGTTGCTGGGCCAGCGAGAAGTCCACGGTGCGAAAGGTCATCTGGATCCCGAGCTTTCGCAGCGCCGTCTGGAAGGGCGTCGCGACGCGGATCAGCGAAGGCTGGTCGTTGAGGAACTCGATCGTGAAGACCTCGTCCTTGGCGTTGCGCAAGGCGCCATCCCGGTAGGTCCAGCCGGCCTCGGCCAGCAAGGCGCGCGCGCGGCGCAGGTTCTCGCGCAGGCTGCCGGGCGGCGCGGTGCTCGGCGAGATCGCGGCGGGCCCGAAGACCTCCGGCCGCAGCTTGTCGCGCAACGGTTCGAGCAGCGCCAGCTCCTCCGGCGTAGGCAGTCCTTCGGCGTGGAACTCGCTGTTCGGGAAATAGCCTTCCACGCGCTTGTAAAGCCCGTAGAACAGCTGCTTGTTGAGCCACTCGAAATCCATCGCCAGCCCGATCGCCTGGCGCACCCGGATGTCCTTGAACTTGGGATTGCGCGTATTGAAGACGTAGCCCTGGAAGTCGCCGGGATTCCTGTTCTCGAAGGCGCGTTTCACGAGCTCGCCGGAATCGAACTGCTTGCCCTTGTACTGGCGCGCCCAGTTGCGCGACGTGAACTCGCGCATGAAGTCGAATTCGTCCGCCTTGAGGCCTTCGAAGCGGGCGGTCTCGTCCAGGTAGATCCTGTAGGTGACACGGTCGAAGTTGAAGAACCCCTTGCGCACGGGCAGATCCGCGCCCCAGTAGTCGGGGTCGCGCGTGTAGGTGATGTCCCGGCCCATGCGCGGGTTGATGAGCTTGTACGGGCCCGAGCCGATCGGCACGTCGGTGGTGATCTGGTCGAAGGGCTTGCCGCCGCCCCAGGCCCGGCTGAACACCGGCATGCCGCCGACCATCAGCGGAAGCTCGGGGTTGGGGTTCTTGAAGTCGAAGCGCACGGTTCTTTCGCCGATGGCCTTGGCGCCTTTCACTTCGGCGTAGATGGTCCGGAACTGGGGGGCCGCCAACGGGCCGGTGAGCGTGTTGAACGAATGCACCACGTCCGCCGCGAGCACCTGGCTGCCGTCGTGGAAACGGGCCTTCGGATGGATCCTGAAGGTGGCGGATTTCTTGTCCGCCGCGACTTCGACGTCCTCGGCGAGAAGGCCGTAGGCCGTGGTCGGCTCCTCCGAATTGCCCGTCAGCAGGCTTTCGAACATCAGGTTGCCGATGCCGTACGGCGTCGTGCCCTTGAGCGTGAAGGGATTGAACTTGTCGAAGTTCGTCGGCCGCGTCGGCGGCACCATGCGGATTTCTCCGCCCTTGGGCGCCTGCGGATTGACATAGTCGAAGTGGGTGAACCCCGGCGGGTACTTGATGTCGCCGAACTGCGCGTAGGCATGCGCCGCCCAGGAAGGGGCGGCCCAGAGCATCCACACGAAAAGAAGCCAAACGCGCATGCGAGAATTCTGCCCAAGATTTACACGAGGTCGTCCCATGGGCTTTCTTTCCGGCAAAAAACTTCTGATCACGGGCGTTCTGAGCAACCGCTCCATTGCTTACGGCGTCGCCAAGGCCTGCCATGCGCAAGGCGCCGAGCTGGCGTTCAGCTACGTGGGCGAGCGCTTCAAGGACCGCATCACCGAGTTCGCGGCCGACTTCGACTCCACGCTCGTGTTCGACTGCGACGTCGGCGACGACGCCCAGATCGACAAGCTGTTCACCGACCTGGCCCAGGTCTGGCCGAAGTTCGACGGCTTCGTCCACAGCATCGGTTTCGCACCGCGCGAGGCGATCGCGGGCGATTTCCTCGAGGGGCTGTCGCGCGAAGGCTTCAAGATCGCGCACGACATCAGCGCGTACAGCTTCCCGGCGATGGCCAAGGCGGCCCTGCCCTACCTCAACGACAAGTCGGCCCTGTTGACGCTGACCTACCTGGGCGCGATCCGCGCCCTGCCCAACTACAACACCATGGGCCTGGCCAAGGCCTCGCTCGAAGCCTCGGTGCGCTACCTGGCCGAGTCGCTGGGCCCCAAGGGCATGCGCGTCAACGGCATCAGCGCCGGCCCGATCAAGACGCTGGCGGCCAGCGGCATCAAGGATTTCGGCAAGCTGCTGTCGGCGATCTCGAAGATCGCGCCGATGCGGCGCAACGTGACGATCGAAGAAGTCGGCAATGTGGCCGCCTTCCTGCTGAGCGACCTCGCAAGCGGCGTGACCGCCGAGATCACTTACGTGGACGGCGGCTTCAGCCAGGTGGTGGGCGGCGTTTCGGAAGGCTAGACGCGCTTCGGATGGACGGGCGCGACGTCGCCCTGGTTGGGGGTTGGGGAGGAAGGACTTGTCAATGAACAAGATCGATCGACGGGCTTTCGTCTTGGCGGGACTCGCCTTTCTGGCCCCGGCGGCGCTGGCGCGCAATGCCGCACCGCCGCTGATGCTGGCCGAGGTCTACCGCCGCGGCATGCCGCTGGCGGACTACTGGGTCAGCGAGAAGTACGACGGCGTGCGGGCCTACTGGGACGGCAAGCAGCTGTGGACACGCGGCGGCGAACGGATCGTGGCGCCGGCCTGGTTCACGGCCGCGCTGCCGGCGGTCCCGATGGATGGCGAGCTCTGGGCCGGCCGCGGCCGCTTCGCGCACGCCGTCTCGACCGTGCGCAGCCAGACGCCGGCGGACCCCGCCTGGCGCGAGATGCGCTTCATGGTGTTCGATCTGCCGGCCTCGCCGGGCGACTTCACGACCCGGCTCGCGGTCTTGCGCAAATTGCTGCCGATCACCGAGGCGCCCTGGATCGTGCCCGTGCCGCAGCTGCGCGCCAGCACCCACGAAGCGCTGCAGGCCCTGCTCGACAAGACGGTGCACATGGGCGGCGAAGGCCTGATGCTGCATCGCGGCGGATCGCTCTATCGGGCCGAACGCAACGCCGACCTTCTCAAGGTCAAGCCCTTCGACGATGCCGAGGCACGCGTGCTGTCCTACGTGCCGGGGCGCGGCAAGCATGCCGGCCGCATGGGCGCGATGTGGGTCGAGACCGCCGACGGCAAGCGCTTCAAGCTCGGCGGCGGCTTCAGCGACGCCGAGCGCGAGAAGCCGCCGGCCATCGGCAGCTGGGTGACCTACCGCTACAACGGCACCAGCCCGAGCGGCCTGCCGCGCTTCGCGCGCTTCCTGCGCGTGCGCGACGACACCTCCGGCTGACTGGCCCCCACGCTCCCTCACTTCGTGTGGTCGCTGCCCCCCGAGGGGGCCGCAGGCCGCCTTGGGGGCGGCCCGGCGCCGGCCTCTGTGGATCATGGACAATCCTCAAGGGCGGCCCACCACGGCCGCGCGCGCAGCTTGCGCAACAACGAGAAGACAACTTCCGCCTGAGGACTGCAATGGCACCGAGCAATTCCGATATCGAGACCCCGCCCGCGCACAGCGCTGCATGCTGACGTGACGCTCAGCGCATCGATCGTCGGCGCCGTCCTGTTCGGCGCGCTGCTGCATGCCGGCTGGAATGCACTGATCAAGTCGGGCGGCGACAAGGCGCTCGACACCGCACTGATCCACAGCCTGGGGTTCTTCATCGCGGTGCCGCTGCTGCTGTACACCGGGCTGCCCGCTCGCGCCGCCTGGCCCTACATGGCGGCCTCCCTCGCGATCCACCTGGGCTACTACATCGCGCTCGCAGGCGCCTACAAGCACGGCGACCTCGGCCTCACCTACCCCCTGATGCGCGGTTGCGCACCGCTGCTGGTCGCGATGGGCAGCCTGCCTTTCATCGGCGAAGGCATCTCGGCGGCGGCCTGGGCCGGTGTCGCGGTGATCTGCGTCGGCGTCGTCACGCTGGGCCTGTCGCGCTCGGCGCTGCGCGACGGCGACGAGGCGCGGCGGCGCAAGGCCATCGGCTTCGCGCTGGCCAACGCGGCCATCATCGCGATCTACACCGTGGTCGACGGCATCGGCGTGCGCGCCTCGGGCGACGCCCTGGCCTACGTGGCGGGCCTGTTCGTGTTCGACGGCCTGCCCTACCTGCTGCTGGTCCTGTGGCGCCGCCCCGGCCAGCGCCGGGCCGCCCTGGCGTACATGGCGCGGCGCTGGAAGATCGCGCTCGTCGGTACCGTGGCCTCGCTGGGCAGCTACGGCATCGCGCTGTGGGCGATGACGCAGGCGCCGGTGGCCGTGGTCGCGGCGCTGCGCGAAACCTCGGTGCTGTTCGCCGCTGTCATCGGCACGCTGTTCCTGCGCGAGCCTTTCGGCTGGCAGCGCGCGATCGGCACGGGGGTCATCCTCGCGGGCGTGATGACCTTGCGGCTGGCTTGACGGTCGCTGGCTTGACGGTCGCTGGCTTGACCATTGCTGGCTTGACGGCCGGCGCCGGCACGGCCTCGGCCCGCACGCAGTCGGCGTAGTAGCGCTTCTTGCCCGTCTCGTCGATGCGGCCCACCAAGCCGTGGATGTCGGTCTCGAAGCCCGGGCACTCGGTGTTGAACTCGCGCGCGAACTTGAGGTAGTCGACGATCTTCTTGTTGAAGACCTCGCCCGGGATCAAGAGCGGGATGCCCGGCGGGTACGGCGTGATCAGGCTGGTCGTGATGCGGCCCTCGAGGTGGTCGATCTCGACCCGCTCGGTCTTGCGGTGCGCGATGTGTGCGAAGGCGTCGCTCGGCTTCATGGCAGGCGTCAGGTCGCTCAGGTACATCTCGGTGGTCAGGCGCGCGACATCGAAGCGTGCGTAGAGCTCATGAATGTGATGGCACAGGTCGCGCAGCCCGAGGCGCTCGTACTTCGGATGCGCCTGGCAGAACTCCGGCATGATCCGCCACATCGGCTGGTTGCGGGCGTAGTCGTCCTTGAACTGCTGCAGCGCCGTCAGCAGCGTGTTCCAGCGGCCCTTGGTGATGCCGATCGTGAACATGATGAAGAAGCTGTAGAGCCCGGTCTTCTCGACGATCACGCCGTGCTCGGCCAGGAACTTGGTGACGATGCTGGCCGGGATCCCGGTCTCGGCGAACTTGCCGTTCAGGTCCAGGCCCGGCGTCACGATGGTCGACTTGATCGGATCGAGCATGTTGAAGCCGTCGGCCAGCTTGCCGAAGCCGTGCCACTTGGCGGTGCGCGACTCGCCCTTGATGATCCAGTCGTCGGCCCGGCCGATGCCTTCGTCGACCAGCTTCTCGGGGCCCCAGACCTTGAACCACCATTCGTTCTTGCCGAACTCGGCCTCGACCTTGCGCATCGCGCGGCGGAAGTCGAGCGCCTCCAGGATGCTCTCCTCGACCAGCGCGGTGCCGCCGGGCGGCTCCATCATCGCCGCGGCGACGTCGCAGCTGGCGATGATCGCGTACTGCGGGCTGGTCGACGAATGCATCAGGTAGGCCTCGTTGAACAGGTCGCGGTCGAGCGCCCGGTTCTGCGAGTCCTGCACCAGCACGTGGCTGGCCTGGCTGATGCCGGCCAGCAGCTTGTGGGTCGACTGGGTGGCGAACACCAGCGAGTCCTTCGGCCGCACCCGGCGCTTGCCCATCGCGTGGTAGGCGCCATAGAACGGGTGGAAGGCCGCATGCGGCAGCCAGGCCTCGTCGAAGTGCAGCGTGTCGACGTAGCCGTCGAGCATGTTCTTGATGGTCTCGGTGTTGTAGATCACGCCGTCGTAGGTGGACTGCGTCAGCGTCATCACGCGCGGCTTCACCTTGCTGGCGTCCACGTGCGAGAGCAGCGGGTTGGCCGCGATCTTGGCCTTGATCGCCGCCGGCTCGAACTCGCTCTTGGGGATCGGGCCGATGATGCCGAAGTGGTTGCGCGTGGGCTTCATGAAGACCGGAATCGCGCCGGTCATGATGATCGCGTGCAGGATCGACTTGTGGCAGTTGCGGTCCACCACCACCACGTCGTCCGGCGCCACCGTGTGGTGCCACACCATCTTGTTGCTGGTGCTGGTGCCGTTGGTGACGAAGAAGCAGTGGTCGGCGTTGAAGATGCGCGCCGCGTTGCGCTCGCTGGCCGCCACCGGGCCGGTATGGTCGAGCAGCTGGCCGAGTTCCTCGACCGCGTTGCAGACGTCGGCGCGCAGCATGTTTTCGCCGAAGAACTGGTGGAACATCTGGCCCACCGGGCTCTTGAGGAAGGCCACGCCGCCCGAGTGGCCCGGGCAGTGCCAGGAGTAGGAGCCGTCCTCCGCGTAGTCGATCAGCGCCTTGAAGAACGGCGGCTGCACGCCTTCGAGGTAGCTCTTCGCTTCGCGGATGATGTGGCGCGCCACGAATTCCGGCGTGTCCTCGAACATGTGGATGAAGCCGTGCAGCTCGCGCAGGATGTCGTTCGGGATGTGGCGCGAAGTCTTGGTCTCGCCGTAGATGTAGATCGGCACGTCGGCGTTCTTGCGCCGCACTTCGCCGATGAAGCTGCGCAGGCTCAGCACCGCCGGGTCGAGGTCCGGGCCGACCGTGAACTCCTCGTCGTCGATCGAAAGGATGAAGGCGCTGGCGCGGCTCTGCTGCTGCGCGAACTGGCTCAGGTCGCCGTAGCTGGTCACGCCCAGCACCTCGAAGCCCTCGCTCTCGAAGGCTTGCGCCAGGGCGCGGATACCGAGCCCCGAGGTGTTCTCGGAGCGGAAGTCCTCGTCGATGATGACGATGGGGAAGCGGAATTTCATGAGCGGGGCTCCGGACAGGCAAATAGGCGCGAAGTGTACGGAATTCAGATGAAGGATCGGGTCAGGTGGGCATCCGAAATCTGCTGCTGTTCCTGCAGGGGCTTTCTGCTCCCGCGCCGAGGCGGCCCGACGGGTCCGAAAAGGTGGCGCGGCGCTGCTACAATCGAAGGCTCGGAGCGGTGGATGAGCGGTTTAAGTCGCACGCCTGGAAAGCGTGTGAGGGTTAATAGCCCTCCGCGGGTTCGAATCCCGCCTGCTCCGCCAGAAAAAAACGTCTCCCGCAGCTTCCAACTGCAACCGGATCCGTCTTGAAAGCCCCGCCTGTCGGGGCTTTTTTGTGCGCGTCGCCTCGACGTCTTCGTTGACTTCTGCGTTTGCAGCCGCCCGGCGCCCCCATGAAAAAAGGGGCCCGAAGGCCCCTTTTCTTGTTCGAGCGCGAAGCGCTCAGCGCACCACGGCGATCTGCGTACGCGCACCGTTCTTGTAGGTGTACAGCGTCAGCGCACCGTTCTTGATGTCGCCCTTTTCGTCGAAGGCGATCGGGCCGGTCAGGCCGTTGTACTGCACCTTGCCGACTTCGGGCAGGTACTTCTCCGGATCGGACGAGCCCGCCTTTTCCATCGCGGCGGCGATCACCTGCACCGCGTCGTAGACGTACGGTGCGTAGATCTGGACTTCGACGCCGTTCTTTTCCTTGAACTTGGCCTTCCAGGCATCCAGCGGAGCCTTGAAGTCGCCGTCCACGCCACCGGCTTCGGCACAGACCACCATGTCTTCGCCGATCGCATCGCCGGCCAGCTTGGCCAGTTCGCCGGTGCACAGGCCGTCGCCGCCCATGAACTTGACGTTCATGCCGAGTTGCTTGACCTGCTTGAGCATCGGGCCGCCGACGGCGTCCATGCCGCCGAAGAACAGGATGTCGGGCTGCGCGCCCTTGAGCTTGGTCAGGATGGCGTTGAAATCGGTCGACTTGTCGGTCGTGAATTCGTGGCCGACGATCGTGCCGCCGGCAGCCTTGACGGCTTTCTCGAATTCCTCGGCAACGCCCTGGCCGTAAGCGGTCCGGTCGTCGATCACGGCGATGTTCTTGCCCTTCAGGGTTTCGACCGCGTACTTGCCGAGCGTGCCACCCAGTTGCGTGTCGTCAGCCACCACGCGGAACGTGGTCTTGTAGCCCTGGCGGGTGTACTTCGGGTTGGTCGCCGACGGCGAGATCTGGGGGATGCCGGCGTCGCTGTACAGCTTGGAGGCCGGGATCGTGGTGCCCGAGTTCAGGTGGCCCACCACGCCATTGACCTTGCTGTCCACCAGCTTCTGCGCCACCGCGGTGCCCTGCTTGGGATCGCCCGCATCGTCTTCGGCAAGCAGTTCGAACTTGGCGACCTTGCCGCCGATCTTCACGCCCTTGGCGTTGAGGTCCTCGACCGCCATGCGAGCACCCAGTTCGTTGTCCTTGCCGAGGTGGGCGATGGCGCCGCTGGTCGGGCCAACGTGGCCGATCTTGACCACCAGAGCTTCGCCCGGCGGGGCTGCGGGAGCGGGTGCAGCTGCAGTCGGCGCAGGAGCAGCGGGGGCGGCAGCTTCTTCCTTCTTGCCACAGGCCACGAGCGCGAGAGCGGCCAGGGCGACGGCTGTCCATTTCAATTGCATGAGAACCTCCAGAACATGGATAAGTAGAGTTGAAAACCGGTCTTTGGATCCGGGCACATGCATTGAGCAAATATCGCGCCGCGGATGCGCAGCGCCCTCGCGCTTTTCGACCCGCGCGCAGTTTAGCCCAAGGATTGCGGTCCGAATGCTGGCGTAGACCCGGGGTTTTCGGAAAGCTCTTCGGCCAGCGCTTCGCTCACCAGAGCTCGCAAAACGGCTTCGATTTCGCTGCGCAAAGCGGGGACCATGGTGTCGAGGTGCTGCTGAACGGCACCTGACACCGCGTCGCTCACGCGCTCTTCGAGCGAGAGGTCGACGCGCTGCAGCACGCGGTGCAGCAACTGCTCTTCGAGCCGGAAGGCATCGGCCTCGGACCGCGCGGCTTCGGGGCTGAGCGCGACCGCCTGCAAGGGCTCGATCGCGGCCGGCGCCGCGGGCGCCGTCGACACGGGCGCCGTCGAAACGGGCGCCGGCTCCGCGGCACCCTGCGGCGCGAGCTCGAGCACCGTCGTCAGGGTGGGCACGAAGCGCGGCGGCGTGCGAGGTGTTGTGGCCATCAGGTCGCGCTCCCGCCATAGGCGTGGGTGCGGATCGCGTAGCCGCGGTCCTTGTAGTGCCGCCAGCGGGCGCGGCCGGCCAGGCGGTCGGCGTCGTCGCTGCCGACCAGGTCGATCAACCGCTCGAAACGCTCGAACCTCGCCGGCAGCTCGACGCCGAGGTTGACCAGGATCGGGCGGTCGGGCAGCGAGGCCGAGGCACCATCCGCCAGCAGCACCGGCGAACGGGCGACGATGAACGGCGCGTCGTCGCTGCGGCAATGGGCGATGAATTCGGTCGGCGAGAGCGTCCACAGCGCCTGGTCGATCGCCTCCAGCAGCGCGGCATCGGCCACCACCACCAGCCGCGCGCCGTGGGCGCCCACTGCCTTGCGCAGCAGGCGGCAGGCGTAGCCCACCTTGTCGGGCATGTTGTAGTGGCCGTCGATCTCGGTCACTTGCGGGACCGGGCCTTGCCGGCCTTCTGCGCCTTGGCACCCGTGCCGCCCTTGCGGCTCTGCGCCAGGAGATAGTTCAGCAGCAAGCCCACGGGCCGCCCCGTGGAGCCCTTGGCCGCCCCGCTCTTCCAGGCAGTGCCCGCAATGTCGAGGTGCGCCCAGGGGTAATCGCTCGCGAAGCGCTGCAGGAACTTGGCTGCCGTGACGGCGCCGCCGGCGCGTCCCGCAACGTTGGCGACATCGGCGAAATTGCTCTTCAGCCCCTCGGCATAGTCCTCGTCGAGCGGCATCCGCCAGCAGCGATCCTGCGAAGCTTCGCCTGCGGCTTCGAGCGCGTCGGCCAGCGCATCGTCGCTCGAGAAGAGCCCGCTGCGTACGCCGCCCAGCGCCACCACGCAGGCCCCCGTGAGGGTGGCGATGTCGATCACCACCGACGGCGCGAAGCGCTTGGCATAGGTCAGCGCATCGCACAGGATCAGGCGCCCCTCGGCATCGGTGTTGAGCACCTCGATGGTTTGGCCGCTCATGCTGGTGATGACGTCACCCGGCTTGATCGCACGGCCGTCGTTCATGTTCTCGCAGGTCGGCACCAGGCCGACCACGTTGATCGGCGGCTGGATATCGCCGAGCGCTCGGAACACGCCGAGCACGCTCGCCGCGCCGCACATGTCGAACTTCATCTCGTCCATCTCGGCCGCCGGCTTGAGCGAGACGCCACCGGTGTCGAAGGTGATGCCCTTGCCGACCAGCACGACCGGCGCCTGGTCCTTCGGCGCGCCTTGGTAGCGCAGGACGATGAAGCGCAGCGGCTCGGCCGAGCCCTGCGCGACCGCGCCGAATGCGCCCATGCCGAGCTTGGCCACTTCCTTCGGGCCCAGCACCTCGCACTTCACGTTCGGCAGCTCGGCCAGCTCCCTGGCGGCCTCGGCCAGCATCGTGGGCGTGCAATGGTTGCCCGGCCGGTTGCCCCACTCCTTGGCCAGTTCGATGCCCGCGACCGTGGCGGTGGCCTGGTCGAAAGCCTCTCGCAGCGCAGCCGCGTCCGGCACGCCCAGGGTCAGCTGGCGCAGGGTCCGCGGCTCGGGCTTGGATTTGGTTTCGGTGTAGACATAGCTGGCATCGGCCGTGGCCAGCACCGCGCTGCCCAGGCACGCCGCGTCGACGGCCCCGGCAAAGACGATCGCCAGCCGCTTGGGATTGGAGCCCTTGGCCGCGTTGACGGCCGCGAGCACGGCCGTGCGGACGGCGGCCGGCCCGCCGTCGCCCAGCGGGGCCAGCAGCACGCGCGGCGCGGCCACGCCGGCCGCGCGGTACAGCGCGAGCAGCTTGCCGGCCTTGTCCGGCAGGTCGCCGGCGGTCCGGGCCTGCGCGACCAGGACGGAAAGCGCGTCCTTCGAGGTGGTGGTTCCGGCGGCCAGGAGCACGATGAGGACATCGGCTTTTTCGTTGGCGGCCTGGGCGATGGAGAGGGTCTTGAGTTGAAAGTCCATAATCCTTTTTTTCCCTCGACGATGTTATTCCATTCCTCTCTACGCAAGGAGCTGTCACGCAGCTTCGTGGCCACGCTGGTGGTGCTGGTCACCATCGTGATGACGATGATGCTGATCCGCACGCTCGGATTGGCCTCCAAGGGCAGCGTGAACCCCTCCGAGGTCTTCCTCGTGATGACCTACACCGTGCTCGGCTACATGCCGACCATCCTGAGCCTGTGCCTGTTCATCTCGATCGTCGGCACGCTGTCGCGCATGTACCGCGACAGCGAGATGGTGATCTGGTTCTCGAGCGGGCGCGGCCTGGCGGACTTCCTCCGGCCGCTGCTTCGCTTCGCCTGGCCGATCCTGCTGCTGATCACGCTGTTCGCGCTGGTCGGCTGGCCCTGGGCCAACTCCCAGACCCAGAACATGCGCGAACGCTACGAGCGCCGCAGCGACATCGAGCGTGTCGCGCCCGGCGAGTTCCGCGAGTCGGCCGGACGGCTGCGGGTGTTCTTCATCGACAAGGACGCGCCCGACAGCGCGACCGCCAGCAACGTGTTCATCTCGTCGGTGGAGCGCAACCTGCGCATCGTCACCTCGGCCCGCAGCGGCCGCATGGAAGACCTGAACGGCATCCGCTATCTGATGCTGAACAACGGGCAGCGCATCGAGGAGCCGCTGCAGCCGACCGGCATCAAGGTCAGCGAGTTCGAGACCTACGGCGCCAAGGTGGGCGGCCGCACGGCCGACTCRCTCGACGCGACGCCGGCGCGGGCGCGCACCACGCTGGCCTTGCTGCGCGATCCCAATGCCATCAATCTCGCCGAACTCGCCTGGCGCGTCGGGCTGCTGTTCGCGGGGGCCAATTTCGTGCTGCTGGCGCTGACGCTGTCGAGCGTCAATCCGCGTGCGAGCCGCAGCGGCAACCTGCTGCTCGCGCTGTTCGCCTTCGTCGTCTACTACAACCTGCTCAATCTCGGCCAGAGCTGGATCGGCTCGGGCAGCGTCAGCGCGAGCGGTTTCCTGCTCGCGCTGCATGGCGGCGTGATGGTCCTGGGTCTGCTCTGGCTCGCGAAGCGACATTTCAACTGGGGCCTCCCGGCACGGCGTGTCCGGGTCCGGCCTGAAACGACATCCAACGCGTGAAAACCTTCCGCCGCCTGATCTATGCGGAGGTGCTGAGGGCCGTGGCCTTCGTCGCCCTGGGCTTCCTGAGCCTGTTCTTCTTCTTCGACTTCGTCGACGAGCTGCAGTCGGTCGGCAAACCCGACTCGCTCGGCTATGGCGCCGCCCAGGCGCTGCTCTACGTCGCGCTGCTGATCCCCAGTCACCTCTACGAGCTGCTGCCGATCGCGGTGCTGATCGGCACCATCTTCGTCATGACGCGGCTGGCGCAGAGTTCCGAATTCACGATTCTTCGCACCAGCGGCCTGGACCCCTGGCGCGCCCTGCGCACGCTGCTGCTGCTGGGGCTCGGCTTCGTGGTGCTGACCTTCGCGATCGGCGACTACATCGCCCCGGCCTCCGACCGCACGGCCCAGTTGCTCAAGGCACGCTACCAGGGCTCCCTGTCCCTGATCGGCAACACCGGGGCCTGGCTCAAGGAGCGGCAGGGCGACTCGTCGTTCGCGGTCAACGTGGTTTCGATGGCGCGCAACGGCATCCTGAAGGATCCGCGAATCCTCGAATTCGACGGCGACGGCTTCCTGGTCTCGCAGACCTCCGCGCCCGCGGCACGGGTCGACCGCGGCCACTGGACCCTGGTGGGCGTCGAGCGGCAGCAATACGACACGCGCGGCCCCGCCGCCCCGCGCGTCGTCACCACCACGGTGCCGGTGCTCGAATGGCCGACCTCGCTGAGCAGCGAAATGGTGTCTGTCGCGCTGCTGCGTCCGGACCGCATGCGCACGCTCGACCTGTTCGACTACATCCGCCACCTGGACGCCAACGGCCAGACCGCGCAGCGCTACGAGATCGAGTTCTGGCGCAAGGTGTTCTATCCGCTGTCCTGCCTGGTGATGATCGTGCTCGCCCTGCCCTTCGCCTACCTGCACTTCCGCCAGTCGGGGATCACCACCTACGTGTTCGGCGGCGTGATGATCGGCCTCAGCTTCATCCTGCTGAACAACGTCTTCGGCTACCTGGGCAACCTGGGCAACTGGTCGCCGTGGATCACGGCGGCGGCGCCCGGGCTGATCTATTCCGTGATGTCGCTGGGCGCCTTCACCTGGCTCGTGCTAAGACGGTAGGCGCGATGCAAACAGCACCTCTGGGCATCGTGCTTTTTGCTCACGGATCGCGCGACGAACGCTGGCGTGCGCCGGTCGAGGCGGTGGCACGGCAGGTCGCGGCGCTCGATCCCACGGCCCGGGTCGCCTGCGCCTACCTCGAACTGCTCGCCCCCGACCTGCGCACCGCGGCGCTGGCCCTGATCGCCGCCGGCGCCCGGACCATCCGGGTGGTGCCCCTCTTCCTGGGCATGGGCCGGCATGTGCGCGAAGACCTGCCACGGCTGGTCGACGAACTCCGGGCCCTTCGGCCGGAGGTCGAGTTCTCGCTGCGCCCGGCCGTGGGCGAAGATCCCGACGTGATCGCCTTGCTGGCGCAAAAGGCACTCGAATTCTGAATTTGCAGCGATTTTCATAGACCGAGAAGGCATAATGAATCCGAAAATAATACGGAATCTGTTATGAATCTTCATCAGTTCAAGTTTGTCCAGGAAGCCGTGCGCCGCAACCTGAACCTGACCGAAGCTGCCAAGGCGCTTCACACCTCGCAGCCGGGCGTGTCGAAGGCGATCATCGAGCTCGAGGAAGAACTCGGCGTCGAGATCTTCGCCCGCCACGGCAAGCGCCTGAAGCGCGTCACCGAACCTGGCCAGCACGTGCTGGCGAGCATCGAACTCATCATGCGCGAAGTGGGCAACCTCAAGCGCATCGGCGAGCAGTTCAGCGCCCAGGACAGCGGCACCCTCTCGATCGCCACCACGCACACCCAGGCGCGCTATGTGCTGCCGGTGCCGGTGGCGAAGCTGCGCGAAGCCTATCCGAAGGTCAATGTGAGCCTGCACCAGGGCTCGCCCGACCAGGTGGCGCGGATGGTGATCGACGAGATCGCCGAGATCGGCATCGCCACCGAATCGCTGGCCGACTACGCCGAACTCGTGACCATGCCCTGCTACGAGTGGCAGCACGTGCTGGTGCTGCCGCAGGGCCATCCGCTGGCGGACAAGGAACGCATTTCGCTCGAGGACCTGGCTTCCGAGCCGATCATCACCTACCACCCGTCGTTCACGGGGCGCACGCGCATCGACCACGCCTTCGCGCAGAAGAAGCTGGCGCCGCGCATCGCGCTCGAGGCGATCGACTCGGACGTCATCAAGACCTACGTGCGGCTCGGCCTCGGCGTCGGCATCGTCGCCGAGATGGCGGTGCGCGACGACTCCAACGCCGACCTCGTGGTGCGCCCGATGGGCCACATCTTCGGCGTCAACATTGCGCGCGTGGCCTTCAAGCGCAGCGCCTACCTGCGCAACTTCGTCTTCAAATTCGCCGAGCTGCTCTCCGACCGGCTCGACCGCAACCTGATCGCCAAGGCCTTGAGCGGTCACCACCAGGACTACGAACTGTGAGCAGAGCGATCGCCCGCACCCCCGAGGTACTCACCAAGCTGCCTGCAGTGGGCACCACGATCTTCACCGTGATGTCGGCGCTGGCCGCCGAGAAGAACGCGGTGAATCTCGGTCAGGGCTTTCCGGATTTCAACTGCGACCCCAAGCTGCTGCAGGCCGTGACCGACGCCATGGCGGCGGGCCACAACCAGTATCCGCCGATGCCCGGCATCCCGCCGCTGCGCGAAGCGATCGCCGACAAGATCGAGACGCTGTACGGCCACCGCTACGACCCGCAGAGCGAGATCACGGTCACCGCCGGCGCCACCCAGGCCATCATCACGGCGATCCTCGCGGTGGTCCGCCCGGGCGACGAGGTGATCGTGCTGGAGCCCTGCTACGACAGCTACGTGCCGAACATCGACCTGGCCGGCGGCACCGTCGTTCGCGTGCCGCTCACGCCCGGCAGCTTCCGGCCCGACTTCGCGAAGATCGCCGCGGCGCTGTCGCCGCGCACGCGCGCGATCATCGTCAACACGCCGCACAACCCGAGCGCCACGGTCTGGACCGAGGCCGAGATGCGCCAGCTCGAAGACCTGCTGGCGCCCACCGACGTGCTGGTGATCAGCGACGAGGTCTACGAGCACATGGTCTACACCGGCGCGCGGCACGAGAGCGCGGCCCGTTTTCCCGGCCTGGCGGCGCGCAGCTTCATCGTCAGCAGCTTCGGCAAAACCTACCACGTGACCGGCTGGAAGGTCGGCTACGTGGCGGCGCCGGCCGCGCTGAGCGCCGAATTCCGCAAGGTGCACCAGTTCAACGTCTTCACGGTCAACACGCCGATGCAGCACGCGCTGGCCCGCTACATGGCCGATCCGGCGCCCTACCTGGAGCTGCCGGCCTTCTACCAGCGCAAGCGCGACCTGTTCGCCGAAGGGCTGGCGAAGACCCGGTTCAAGCTGCTGCCCAGCGGCGGCACCTACTTCCAGTGCGTCGACATCAGCGCGGTCAGCGACCTGGGCGAAGCGGACTTCTGCCAGTGGCTCACGAGCGAGATCGGCGTCGCCGCGATTCCGCTTGCGGCCTTCTACGGCGACGGCTTCGACCAGCGCGTGGTGCGCTTCTGCTTCGCCAAGAAGGACGAAACCCTGCGCACGGCGATCGAGCGACTGGCTCGGCTCTGACAGCAACGGTAGGAGAGTCCTGACCGCGGGAGGGGGCCCCTTCCCGCGGTCGACCCGAGACGGCAGGCAGAGCATGGGGGCTTCAGAACACATCGCCCAAGGAGAAATCCATGTCCTCTCGCTGATTCTGCTGATCGTCCTGATCCTGATGCTGGTGGGCGCGCTGCCGAGCTGGGGCTACAGCCGCGGCTGGGGCTACGGGCCCAGCGGCGGACTCGGCCTGATACTGCTGGTCGTGATCGTGCTGCTGCTGATGGGGCGGATATAGCCCGCCAGGCCGGACGGTCAAGGCCCGCTCCGGCGGGCTTTTTCCTGTCCGGCGCTCAGTGCCCCAGCTGCGCCCACAGCTTGTCCAGCCGCTTCACGCTGACCGGCTGGGGCGTGCGCAGCTCCTGGGCAAAGAAGCTCACGCGCAGTTCCTCCAGCAGCCAGCGGAACTCGCTCATGCGCTCGTCGGCCGCGCCCTTGCGCTCGGCCAGCAGGCGCCAGTAGCGCTGCTCCTGGGGCCGCAGTTCCGCCAGCCGCTGGGTGTCGCGCGCCGGGTCGGCGCGCAGCTTGTCCAGCCTGAGGGTGATGGCCTTCAGGTAGCGTGCGAAGTGCGCAAGCCGCGGCCAGGGCGTGTCGGCGACGAAGCGCTTGCCCATCAGGCGCTGCAACTGCTGGGCGGCATCGGCGGTGGCCTCGGGCTGCACCTTGGTGTCCTTGATCTTGCGCTGCGCCAGCCCGTATTCGACCAGGATCGCACCGGCCAGTCGCGCGATCTCGTTGGCGATCAGCGTGAGCCTGCCGCGGCCCTCCTCGAGCCGGCGCTTGAAGGCGAACTCGTCGGTCGGCAGCGGCTCCTGCAGGAAGGCCCGGTCGATCGCCACCTCGATGATCTGGGCCCGCAATTCCTCGGCGGTGCCCAGCGGCATGTAGGCGACGGCCATCTTCTGCAGATCGGGAATGTTCTTCTCCAGGTACTTCAGGGCGTCCTTGAGCTGCAGCGCGAAAAGCCGCCTGAGGCCCGCCCGGTGCTTCGCGGCGGCAACGGCAGGCTCGTCGAAGACTTCGATGCTCACCGCGTCGGCGCCGTCGACCAGCGCCGGGAATCCGATCAGCGACTGCGCGCCGCGCCGCACTTCCATCAGCTCCGGCAGCTCGCCGAACGTCCAGCCCGTGTAGCGCTGGCCCGCGGGCAGCGAAGGGGCTGCCGCCTCGGGCAAGGCCGGCTTGGCGGCGCCCGGCGGACGGCCATCCGTCGGTGCCGTGGCTGCGAGCCCGGCCGATGCCTTGACGTTGAGTCCCGCCAGCGCCTGGAATGCGCCTCGGGCCTGCGCGCCCAGTTCCGCCTTCAGCGCGCCCAGGTTGCGTCCCATGCCGAGTTGGCGGCCGTGCTCGTCGACCACGCGCAGGTTCATGAACAGATGCGGCGGCAGCATGTCGAGCTTGAAGTCGGCGCGCTTGACGTCGAGGCTGGTCTGGTCGCGCACCCGCTTGAGCAGCGCGTCGGTCAGCGAGCCATTGCCGAAAGCCTCGGGCGCCGACAGCATGTCGGCGAAACGGGCGGCCGATTCGGGCAGCGGCACCAGGCGGGCGCGCGGCTTCTGCGGCAGGCTCTTCAGCAGCGCCTGGATCTTGTCCTTCAGCATGCCCGTGACCAGCCACTCGCAGCGCTCCTCGCTCACCTGGTTCAGCACGAACAGCGGCACGCTGACCGTGAGCCCGTCCTTGGCGTCGCCCGGCTCGTGCAGGTAGGTCGCGGCGCAGTCGACGCCGCCCAGCCGGAGCGTGGGCGGAAACGACTGGGTCGTGATGCCGGCCGCCTGGTGCCGCATCAGCTCGTCGCGCGTCAGGTACAGGAGGCGCGGCTGCGCCTTCGACTGGCCGCGATACCAGTTCTCGAAGGTGATGCCGCTCGACACGTCGGGCGGCAGCTGGGCGTCGTAGAAGGCGTAGATCAGTTCATCGTCGACCAGCACGTCCTGCCGGCGCGACTTGTGCTCGAGGCCTTCGACCTCGCGCACCAGCTTGCGGTTGGCGGCAAGGAAATGCTGCTTGCTTTCCCACTGGCCGCCGACCAGCGCCTCGCGGATGAAGATCTCGCGCGCCGCGACCGGATCGACCTTGCTGAAATCGACCCGTCGCCCGCTGTAGACCACCAGCCCGTACAGCGTGGCACGCTCCAGCGCCGCGACCTGGGCGCCCTTCTTTTCCCAGTGCGGGTCGAGCAACTGCTTCTTGAGCAGATGGCCGGCCACCTGCTCGAGCCATTGCGGCTCGATGTTGGCGATGCCGCGGCCGAAGAGCCGGGTGGTCTCCACCAGCTCGGCAACGACGATCCAGCGGCCCGGCTTCTTCTTCAGGTGGGCGCCCGGATGACGGTAGAACTTGATGCCGCGGGCGCCGAGATAGGCCTCGTCGTCCTCCAGCTTCCAGCCGACGTTGCCGAGCAGGCCCGAGAGCATCGACAGGTGCAGCGGCTCGTAGCCGGCCGGCTGGGCGTTGATGCGCCACTTGTGCTCGGTGACCACCGTGAGCAGCTGGGAATGGATGTCGCGCCACTCGCGCACGCGGCGAATGTTGATGAAGTTCTGCCGCAGCAGCTGCTCGTACTGCCGGTTGCTGAGCTTGTGGGTGCGGCCTTCGGCCCCACCCACGGGTGGTTCATGGGGCACCCCCTCCCCCGCCCTCCCCCGCCAAGCGGTGGAGGGTGAATGGCCGCGCGCATCCTGGATCCACTTCCACAGCCGCAGGTAGCCGCTGAACTCGCTCTTCTCGTCGTCGAACTTCGAATGCGCCTGGTCGGCCTGCTGCTGCATCTCCATCGGCCGGTCGCGCACGTCCTGCACCGACAGCGCGCTGGCGATCACCAGCACTTCCTCGAGAGCGCCGCGGCCGCGGGCCTCGAGGATCATCCGGCCGACGCGCGGGTCGAGCGGCAGCCGGGCCAGCTCGGCGCCCATCGGCGTGAGTTCGTTGGCATCGTCGACCGCGCCGAGCTCGTTGAGCAACTGGTAGCCGTCGGCGATCGCGCGCCGCTGCGGCGCCTCGAGGAAGGGAAAGCGTTCGACATCGCCCAGGTGCAGCGACTTCATCCGCAGGATCACGCCCGCCAGCGAGGAACGCAGGATTTCCGGGTCGGTGAAGCGCGGCCGGCTCTCGAAATCCTTCTCGTCGTAGAGCCGGATGCAGATGCCGTTGGCGACCCGGCCGCAGCGGCCGGCGCGCTGGTTGGCCGCCGCCTGGCTGATCGGCTCGACCAGCAGCTGCTCGACCTTGCTGCGGAAGCTGTAGCGCTTGACCCGCGCGGTGCCGGCATCGATCACGTAGCGGATTCCGGGCACGGTGAGCGAGGTCTCGGCGACGTTGGTGGCCAGCACGATGCGCCGGCCGCTGTGGTTGTCGAAAATCCGCTCCTGCTCGGCCTGCGACAGCCGGGCGAACAGCGGCAGCACTTCGGCGCTGCGCATCAGCGGCTGGTGGCTCAGGTGTTTGCGCAGGTGATCGGCGGCTTCCCGGATCTCGCGCTCGCCGGGCAGGAAGATCAGGATGTCGCCGGCGTTGTGCGGGTCGCGCCAGAGCTCGTCCACGCCCTCGGCGATGGCGTCGTTGAGGTCGTGGTCGCGCGATTCCTCGAAGGGACGGTAGCGCTGTTCGACGGGGAAGGTCCGCCCCGACACCATGATCACTGGCGCCGGAATCATGGGCCCCCACGCTCCGCGCTGCGCGTCGTCGCTGTCCCCCGAGGGGGCCGGGCGGCCCGGCGCCGGGCGAGCGGAGGCGAAATGCTGCGCGAACCGGTCGGCATCGATGGTCGCCGAGGTCACGATCACCTTGAGGTCCGGCCGGCGCGGCAGGATCTCGCGCAGGTAGCCCAGCAGGAAGTCGATGTTCAGCGAGCGCTCGTGGGCCTCGTCGATGATGATCGTGTCGTAGGCCTTGAGCAGCGGATCGGTCTGCGTCTCCGCCAGCAGGATGCCGTCGGTCATCAGCTTGACCGAGGCGTCGCGCGACAGCCGGTCCTGGAAGCGCACCTTGTAGCCGACCACCTCGCCCAGCGGGGTCTTCAGTTCCTCCGCGATGCGCTTGGCGACCGAGGTCGCGGCGATGCGGCGCGGCTGCGTGTGGCCGATCAGCCGGCCTTTGCCTGGCGGCGCATTGAGCTTGCCGCGCCCGAGCTCCAGCACGATCTTGGGCAGCTGAGTGGTTTTACCCGAGCCGGTCTCGCCGCAGACGATGACGACCTGGTTCGCCTCGATGGCGGCCCTGATTTCGTCGCGCCGGGCCGACACTGGCAGGGATTCGGGGAACTCGATTCGAAGAGGGGACGAGGACAAGGCGGGCAGTTCGGGGAAAATCGCCGATTATCTTGCGCCCGGCGCTCCCGCCTCCCCACACCCCGCCAATGTCCACCGTCTTCAACTTCACTTTCGTCCCCTGGTTCCGCTCGGTCGCGCCCTACATCCACATGCACCGCGGCAAGACCTTCGTGGTCGCGATGGCCGGCGAGGCGATCGCCGCGGGCAAGCTCGCGAACATCGCGCAGGACCTGGCGCTGATCCAGAGCATGGGCGTCAAGGTGGTGCTGGTGCACGGCTTCAGGCCGCAGGTCAACGAGCAGCTGCGCGCCAAGGGCCACGAGGCCAGGTACTCGCACGGCATCCGCATCACCGACGGCGTCGCGCTCGATTGCGCGCAGGAAGCCGCCGGCCAGCTGCGCTACGAAATCGAGGCCGCTTTCAGCCAGGGCCTGCCCAACACGCCGATGGCGGGCTCCACGATCCGCGTGATTTCGGGCAACTTCATCACCGCCCGTCCGGTCGGCGTGGTCGACGGCGTCGATTTCCAGCATTCGGGGCTGGTGCGCAAGGTCGATGCGGCCGGCATCCGGCGGGCGCTGGATTTCGGCTCGATGGTGCTGATGTCGCCGTTCGGCTTCTCGCCCACCGGCGAGGCCTTCAACCTCACGATGGAAGAGGTCGCGACCAGCGTGGCGATCTCGATCCAGGCCGACAAGCTGATCTTCCTGACCGAGGTTCCCGGCATCGGTCAGGACCCGAGCCTGCCGATCAGCGAGGACAATCCCGTCGACACCGAGCTGCCGCTCGACACCGCGCGCAAGCTGCTGGCCGACCTGCCGCCGCCGCAGCGGCCGACCGACACCGCCTTCTACCTGCAGCACTGCGTGAAGGCCTGCGAGGCCGGCATCGAGCGCAACCACATCCTGCCCTTCTCGGTCGACGGCTCGCTCCTGCTCGAGGTCTATGTGCACGACGGCATCGGCACCATGGTGATCGACGAGAAGCTCGAGTCGCTGCGCGAGGCGACCGCCGACGACATCGGCGGCATCCTGCAGCTGATCGAACCCTTCGAGCGCGACGGCACGCTGGTCAAGCGCAGCCGCACCGAGATCGAGCGCGACATCGACCAGTACACCGTGATCGAGCACGACGGCGTGATCTTCGGCTGCGCGGCGCTGTATCCGTACCCCGAGGCGAAGACCGCCGAGATGGCCGCGCTGACCGTGTCGCCGCACTCGCAGGCCCAGGGCGACGGCGAGCGGATCCTCAAGCGCGTCGAGCAGCGTGCCAAGGCCTCGGGCCTGGAAAGCATCTTCGTGCTGACCACCCGCACCATGCACTGGTTCCTCAAGCGCGGTTTCCAGCAGGTCAACCCCGACTGGCTGCCCGAGGCCCGCAAGCGCAAGTACAACTGGGATCGCAAGAGCCAGGTCCTGGTCAAAAGGCTTTGAGCGCCCCCCTGCCGGGGGCGACACCAGCGGCCCGGCAAAGCCGGTTCCGCGGTATTTCCCCGAAAGGGTTGCGTCGGGTTTCATGCCGCATTGGCTGCGCTCCCTGATAATTCGGGCACATGAACCCCCTGCTCGCCAAACTGCAGCCCTATCCCTTCGAGCGGCTGCGACAACTGTTCGCCGGGATCACCCCGAACCCTGATTTCGCGCCGATCAGCCTCGGCATCGGCGAGCCCAAGCACCCGACGCCGGCCTTCATCAAGGACGCCCTCGCCGCCGGCATGGACGCACTCGCGGTCTATCCGGCCACCGCCGGCGATCTGACCCTGCGCCAGTCCTTCACGGGCTGGCTGCAGCGGCGCTACGGCCTGGCGCTCGACGCCGCCACCCAGGTGCTGCCGGTCAACGGCTCGCGCGAGGCCCTGTTCGCGCTGGCCCAGACCGTGATCGACGCCAGCCGGACGCCGGCCCCGGTGGTGCTGTCGCCGAATCCGTTCTATCAAATCTACGAAGGCGCGGCCTTGCTGGCGGGCGCCGAGCCGTACTACGTGCCCAGCGTGCCCGAGCGCAACTTCGCGGTCGCCTGGGACAGCGTGCCAGAGGACGTCTGGAAACGTACCCAGTTCGTGTTCGTCTGCTCGCCGGGCAATCCGACCGGCGCCGTGATGCCGATCGGCGAATGGGAAAAGCTCTTCGCGCTGTCGGACAAGCACGGCTTCGTGATCGCCGCCGACGAGTGCTACAGCGAAATCTACTTCCGCGACGAACCGCCGCTCGGCGGTCTGGAGGCTGCGGCCAAGCTCGGCCGCAGCGATTTTCGCAACCTGATCGCCCTGACCTCGCTGTCCAAGCGCAGCAACGTGCCGGGCCTGCGCAGCGGCTTCGTGGCCGGCGACGCCGCGATCATCAAGTCCTTCCTGCTCTACCGCACCTACCATGGCAGCGCGATGAGCGGCACGGTGGCCGCGGCCAGCATCGCGGCCTGGGACGACGAACTCCACGTGGTCGACAACCGGGCCCGGTACCGCACCAAGTTCGCCGCCGCGACGCCGCTGCTCGAGCCGGTGCTCGACGTCCGGCTGCCCGACGCCAGCTTTTACCTCTGGGCCGGCGTGCCGCCCTCGTGGCAGGGCGACGACCCCGGCTTCGCCCGGGCTCTCTACGCTCAATACAATGTGACGGTGCTGCCCGGCAGCTATCTCGCCCGCGACGTGGCCGGCGCCAATCCGGGCCGCGGGCGCATCCGCATGGCGCTGGTCGCCGACACCGCCGAATGCACCGAGGCCGCGCACCGCATCGTGAACTTCATCCAGAACTGAGCTTTTCCATGACCCAACAACTCCAGCAGACCATCGACGCCGCGTGGGAAGACCGCGCCAACATCTCGGCCACCAGCGCGTCCAAGGAAGTCCGCGACGCCGTCGATCACGTGATCGCCGAGCTCAACAACGGCAAGCTTCGCGTCGCCACCCGCGAGAGCGTGGGCCAATGGACCGTGCACCAGTGGATCAAGAAGGCCGTGCTGCTGTCGTTCCGCCTCAAGGACAACGAGCAGATCCAGGCCGGCGCGCTGGGCTTCTACGACAAGGTGCCGACCAAGTTCTCGCACCTGTCGGCCGCCGAACTCAAGGAAGCCGGCGTGCGCATCGTGCCGCCGGCCGTGGCCCGCCGCGGCAGCTACATCGCCAAGGGCGCGATCCTGATGCCGTCCTACGTCAACATCGGCGCCTATGTCGGCGAAGGCACCATGGTCGACACCTGGGCCACCGTCGGCTCCTGCGCCCAGATCGGTGCCAACGTGCACCTGTCGGGCGGCGTCGGCATCGGCGGCGTGCTCGAGCCGCTGCAGGCCGGCCCGACCATCATCGAGGACAACTGCTTCATCGGCGCCCGCTCGGAAGTCGTCGAGGGCGTGATCGTCGAAGAGAACTCGGTGCTGTCGATGGGGGTGTTCATCGGCCAGAGCACCCCGATCTACGACCGCGCCACCGACACCGTCAGCTTCGGCCGCGTGCCGGCCGGCTCGGTGGTCGTGGCGGGCACCTTGCCCAAGCCGGGCGGCAAGTACAACACCTACGCCGCGATCATCATGAAGAAGGTCGATGCCAAGACGCGCTCGACGACCTCCCTGAACGACCTGCTGCGCGATTGAGAGCCCCGGCCGCCTGAGGGGGCGGCTCTGGCAAGCCCGGAGTTCCAGAAACACAACGCTGAGGAGAAAGCCGAATGAACATGATGGAGCGAATTCTTCGTCTGATGGCCGAACGCAAGGCTTCGGACATCTATCTTTCGGCCAACTCCCCGGCGCTGATCCGGATCAACGGCAACTGCATGCCGATCAACGCCCAGGTGCTGCCGCCCGAGGCGCCGCTGAGCCTGCTCGGCGAAGTGGTGCACGAGAGCCGCATCGCCGAACTCGAACGCACCGGCGAACTCAACATGGCGATCGCGCTCGAGGGCTCGGGCAACTTCCGCATCAGCGCCATGCGCCAGCGCGGCAGCTATGCGGTGGTGGTGCGGCACATCGCATCCACCATCCCGTCCTTCGAGGAGCTCAACCTGCCCGAGATCCTCAAGACGCTGGTGATGGAGAAGCGCGGCCTGATCCTGATGGTCGGCTCCACCGGCGCCGGCAAGAGCACCACGCTGGCCTCGATGCTCGACTACCGCAACGAGAACGCCACCGGCCACATCCTCACGGTCGAGGAGCCGATCGAATTCACTTTCACCAACAAGAAGTCGATGGTGAACCAGCGCGACGTCGGCAGCGACACCCAGTCGCTGCAGGTCGCGCTCAAGAATGCCTTGCGCCAGGCGCCCGACGTGATCCAGATCGGCGAGATTCGCGACCGCGAGACCATGACCGCCGCGATCGCCTACGCGCAGTCCGGCCACCTCTGCGTCGCCACGCTGCACGCCAACAACAGCTACCGGGCGCTGAACCGCATCCTGAGCTTCTATCCGGTGGAAGTGCGCGCCACGCTGCTGGGCGACCTCAGCGGCGCCCTGCGCGCCATCGTGGCCCAGCGCCTGCTGCGCACGCCCGGCGGCGCCCGCGTGCCGGCGCTCGAAGTGCTGCTGAACACCGCCCTGGTGGCCGAGCTGATCGGCAAGGGCGACTTCTCGGCCGTCAAGGAAGCCATGGAACAATCGATGGCCGAAGGTTCCCAGACCTTCGAGGAAGACATCGCGCGCCTGATCACCGAAAATCTGGTCACCCGCGAGGAAGGCCTGTCCCAGGCCGATTCGCCGACCAACCTGATGTGGCGCCTGCAGAACCGCAAGGCGCCGCCCGCGCGCAGCGAAGAACGCTCCCTCCTCGACCAGCTCGAGGAACCCACCTTCACGGACATCACGCTCGACGTGCGTCCCTGATCCACCTGCCCTGTCGATGTCCCGAACGCTCCAGCTTGCCGAACAACTGATCTCCCGCCCCTCGGTCACCCCCGACGACGGAGGTTGCCAGCAGATCCTCGGCGAGCGCCTGGTGCGGCTCGGCTTCCGGCTCGAAACCATCGAAAGCGGCCCGGCCGACTTTCGCGTCACCAACCTGTGGGCGGTGCGCGCCGGCGCCGCGGGCGGCCCGACGAAGACCATGGCCTTCGCGGGCCACACCGACGTCGTGCCGACCGGACCGCTCGAACAGTGGGCGAGCCACCCGTTCGCGCCGACGCACCGCGAAGGCCGGTTGTACGGCCGCGGCGCCTGCGACATGAAAACCTCGCTGGCGGCCTTCGTGGTTGCGATCGAGGAGTTTCTCGCCTCGACGCCGGATCCGCGCCTCACGCTGGCCCTGCTGCTCACCAGCGACGAGGAAGGCCCCGGCGTCGACGGCACGGTGGTGGTCTGCAACACGCTGGCCGCGCGCGGCGAGGCGATCGACTACTGCATCGTCGGCGAGCCGACCTCGGTCGAACGCTGCGGCGACATGATCAAGAACGGCCGCCGCGGCACCATGAGCGGCAAGCTCACGGTCCGGGGCGTGCAGGGCCACATCGCCTACCCGCACCTGGCGAAGAACCCGGTGCACGCCTTCGCGCCGGCGCTGGCCGAACTGGTCGCGATCAACGCGGCGGGCGGCTGGGATGCCGGCAACGACCACTTCCAGCCGACCAGCTGGCAGATCAGCAACATCCACGCGGGCACCGGCGCCAGCAACGTGATCCCGGGCGCGGCGGTGATCGACTTCAATTTCCGCTTCTCGACCGAGTCCACGCCCGAGTCGCTGCAGCAGCGCGTGCAGGCGGTGCTCGACGCCCACGGCCTCGACCACACCCTCGCCTGGACCGTCGGCGGCCTGCCCTTCCTCACGGTGCCCGGCCAGCTGGTCGAGGCGGTACAGCTGGCGATCCGCGACGAGACCGGCATCGAGACCGAACTCTCGACCAGCGGCGGCACCAGCGACGCTCGCTTCATCGCCAAGATCTGCAAGCAGGTGGTCGAACTGGGCCCGGTCAACGCGAGCATCCACAAGATCGACGAACACATCGCGGTGGCCGACATCGAGCCGCTCAAGAACATCTATCGCCGCACGCTGGACAGGCTCGAAGCGCTGCTGTTGCCATGAGCACCGTGATGCAACTGATCGAGGCCGGCGCGAAGCAGTTGGCCGATGCCGGCGTGGGTTTCGGCCACGGCACCGACAACGCCTTCGACGAAGCGGTCTGGCTGGTGCTCTGGCGCCTGGGCCTGCCGCTCGACGAGCTCGATGGGGTGGCCGAGCGGCCGGTATCGCCCGCCGACGCGGCCCGCATCGCCGACCTGTTCGCGCAGCGGATCGAATCCCGCAAGCCGGCGGCCTACCTGACCAAGGAAGCCTGGCTGCAGGGCGTGCCCTTCTACGTCGACGAGCGCGCCATCGTGCCGCGCAGCTTCATCGCCGAGCTGCTGGCCGACGGCAGCATCGACCCCTGGCTCGGCGAGCACACGCGCCGGGTGCTCGACCTGTGCACCGGCAATGGCAGTCTCGCGGTGCTGGCGGCGCTGACCTACCCGGACATCTCGGTCGACGCGGCCGACCTGTCGACCACCGCGCTCGAAGTGGCCGCGATCAACGTCACCCGTCACCAGCTCGACGAGCGCATCACGCTGCTCGAATCCGACGGACTCGCCAGCGTGCGTGGTCCCTACGACCTGATCCTCTGCAACCCACCCTACGTCAATGCCCAAAGCATGGACGTCCTTCCCGCCGAGTACCGCGCCGAGCCCGAGCTTGCGCTGGCCGGCGGCGCCGACGGCATGGACTTCATCCGCCGGCTCTTGGCCGACGCACCGGCCCGCATGAGCGACGCCGCCGTGCTGGTACTCGAAATCGGCAACGAGCGCGCGCACTTCGAGGCTGCATTCCCGCAGCTCGAAGTGGTTTGGCTCGCCACCAGCGCGGGCGAGGACCAGGTCCTTCTGATCCCGCGCGAATCTCTCCTCTGAAATGCCCGCCACCGGCGGGCACCGAAATGATCAATCTCAAGAATGTCATCCTGCGCCGCAGCGCCAAAGTGCTGCTCGACGGCGCCAGCGTCACCATCAACCCCGGCGAAAAGGTCGGCCTGGTCGGGCGCAACGGCGCCGGCAAGTCCACCCTGTTCGCGCTTTTCAACGGGACCCTGCATGAAGACGGCGGCGACTTCTCCCTACCCAAGCAATGGCGCATGGCCCAGGTCGCGCAGAACATGCCCGAGACCGACGAGCCGGCGACCGACTTCGTGGTCGGCGGCGACACCCGGCTGGTCGAATTGCGCGCGGTGCTGGCCCAGACCGAGGCCGGCCACGAGGCCGACCCCGACGACCACGACATGGGCATGGCGCTGGCCCATGCCTACACCGACCTGGCCGATGCCGGCGAACACGACGCCGTGCCGCGCGCGCAGTCGCTGATCCTGGGCCTGGGCTTCAAGGCCCATGAGCTGGACCAGCCCGTCAACAGCTTCTCGGGCGGCTGGCGCATGCGGCTGCAGCTGGCCCGCGCACTGATGTGCCCGAGCGACCTGCTGCTGCTCGACGAACCCACCAATCACCTGGACCTCGATGCCCTGGTCTGGCTCGAAGCCTGGCTGCAGAAGTACGCCGGCACCATGATCGTGATCAGCCACGACCGGGAATTCCTGGACGCCGTGACCGACGTCACGCTGCACATCGAAAAGGCCAAGCTCACGCGTTATGGCGGCAACTACAGCGCCTTCGAGACCCTGCGTGCGCAGCAGATGGAACTGCAGCAGTCGGCCTTCGCCAAGCAGCAGGACAAGATCGCCCATCTGCAGAAGTTCATCGACCGCTTCAAGGCCAAGGCCAGCAAGGCCAAGCAGGCGCAAAGCCGGGTCAAGGCGCTCGAGCGCATGGAAAAGGTCGCGCCGCTGCTGGCCGAGGCCGACTTCACTTTCGAATTCAAGGAGCCGGGCAACATCCCCAATCCGATGCTGTCGATCAGCGACGCGAGCTTCGGCTACCAGGTCGAAGGCGAGGCGCCGAAGACCATCCTGCGCGGCGTCAACCGCTCGGTGCTGGCCGGCCAGCGCATCGGCATCCTTGGCGCCAACGGCCAGGGCAAGTCGACGCTGGTCAAGACCATCGCACGCGAGATGGGCGCGCTCGCGGGCACCGTGACCGAGGGCAAGGGGCTCAATATCGGCTACTTCGCGCAACAGGAACTCGACGTGCTGCGGCCGCAGGACAACCCGCTCGAGCACATGGTGCGGATGGCGCGCGAACTCGGCTCGAACGTCAAGGAGCGCACCGGCGAGCAGGACCTGCGCGGTTTCCTCGGCAGCTTCAACTTCAGCGGCGACATGGTCAAGCAGGCCGTCGGCACCATGAGCGGCGGCGAGAAGGCGCGACTGGTGCTGGCCATGATGGTCTGGCAGCGGCCCAACCTGCTGCTGCTCGACGAGCCCACCAACCACCTGGACCTCGCCACCCGCGAGGCGCTGGCCGTGGCGCTCAACGAGTTCGAAGGCACGCTGATGCTGGTGAGCCACGACCGTGCGCTGCTGCGCTCGGTCTGCGACGAATTCTGGCTGGTCGGCCGCGGCGTCATCACCGACTTCGATGGCGACCTCGACGACTACCAGCGCTACCTCCTCGACGAAGCCAAACGCCTGCGCGAGGAAGCCAAGGTGGCCAATCGCGACGCGGCGGCACCGGCGGCCCCCAAGGTCGAGGCGGTTGCGCCGGCGGCGAAGGTCGAGAAGGCCGCCACCGAGGTCGCCTCCGGCAAGAACCAGCGCAAGCAGGATGCGCAGGAGCGCCAGCAGCGCAGCGAGCAAGCCAAGCCGCTCAAGCGCGAACTGGCCCAGATCGACCAGCGCCTGGCCGCGGCGAGCAGCGAAAAGACGGCGCTGGAGCAGCGCCTCGCGCAACCCCTGCCGGCGCCGGAGATCGCCGAAGCCGGCAAGCGGCTGAAGACGCTCGGCGACGAGATCGCCCGGCTCGAAGAGCGCTGGCTGGCCCTGTCGGACCAGCTCGAGGCGCTCGCCGCCTGATAATGCAGGCGGCATGCCCTCCGCCATCGAACTCGCTCAAGGTGATCCACAGCTGATTGCGGCCATTCGGCGCAGTCGCCGCCTGCTCGGGCGCAAGGCCATGATGGCTGCCATGGTGGGCGTCGTGCCGCTGCCCGGCATCGACTGGGCCGCCGACGCGGCCCTGCTGGCGCGCGTGGTGCCGCAGATCAGCGCCGAGTTCGGCCTGTCGGTGACCCAGGTCGAGCGCATGGCGCCGAACGAGCGCGAAACCATCCGGAAAGCGGCCGCGACGGTCGGCGCGCTGCTGGTGGGACGCCTAGTCACGCGTGACTTGCTGGTCGCGCTGGCGCGCCATGCGGGGGTCAAGCTGACCGCCAGCCAGGCCGCCAAATTCGTGCCTATCGCAGGCCAGGTGGTTTCCGCCACGCTGAGCTACGCGGCGCTGCGCTCCCTGGGCGAACTGCACATCAAGGATTGCGTGCAGGTGGCGCACAGCCTGCGACACCAACTGCCGCCACCCGGAAGTGCGCAGGCCGTGGCGCCACCGCCCCCACCCTCCCGACTGGCCAGTACCTGGAATCGCTTTCGGCTGCGCTAGGAAACTAGCACTAAAGAATTCAATACCTGCCCAACGCGTCAGGTTGTTGGCCGAGCACGATAATCGGCGCAGAGGATTCCGCCGAGCTGGAGACATAATGACCAAACTCAGGCAGTTGACTTCTGCAGGAGTTGTTCCGGAGGCAAGTCGGGTTCGGAGGAGCGGAAGATGAACGAAACAGACCTCGCAGCTTCAGTCGAACGGCTCATGGCCCGGGTCGACTACTACCTGCACTGCGAGTTGGACGAAGAGTACGACCACGACCGGCCGGACACGGCGCGCGGTCTGCTGGAAGCGGCCTTGCGCCAGGAGTTGCTTCGGGCCAGCGCGGTGGGTGTCGTTTCAGCCATTGCCGGCGCCCGACTTCCAACGACGATGGGCGGCGACCCAGCCGGATAGTCAGCAGAGAAAAGGCCGTATCCAACGGCCTTTTCTCTGCTGGCAGCGCCCCGCATGGCGACGGACCCGCCTCCGAACGCCAGGACAGAGGTCTCTCGCGTACGGGACCCCAGCCACCACCGTGATATCGATATCAGTCCGGGCGCCCCTCAGTGAGTTGCCGGACGACCGCATCGCGACCGAAGCGCTCGGCCCCTGTCGCTGCGGGGTCGATCCAGTCCGGCACGTCCAGCAGCAGGTACGTGGCCAGACTTTCCAGTCGGGGCTCGTAGGTACGTCGCAACTGGCCGATGGCCCGCAGACTGGCCTCGTCGTCACGCCAGTTCGGCAGGATCCGACGGATCGTCGACGTGAGATGCCGCAGCGCCTCGGCGTCCATCCGGCGGACCGACACCTGCCGCGCCGGTGCCACGCGCAGCGACTCACTGGCTTCATCGAGGACGCGCCTCAAGGCCGAGAAGGTGGCGGTGGCCTGGTGACGCCGCGCGTCGTCAGCGCCCCCAATGAGCAACGTACAAACATCCAGCACCACCGCCAGCGAGCCCAGCCAGGAATGGCCCTCGTGTTGCGAGCGGTAGTACGCCAGCATCGGATACACGGCCTGGCTCTCGATCAGATCGCTCGCCCAGATCTCCCAGTCCCTCAGCCAGCGTTCGAGCGCCTCTGGGCTGTCATGCACATGCCAGCCCAGCAGGGCGGCAGCCGTCGGCGGCGAGCCGGCGCGCGCGGAGAATTCAATGAGTTGGAGATCGCGGCGAGTGAAGTGCTGATAGAGCACCGGCAAGTAGCCGATGGTCAGTGCGATGAAACCGAAGCCGATACCGGCTTCGAGGATCACCAGCAGCCGCGCCAGCCAATGGTGCGGCACATTGTCGCCATACCCGAGTGTGAAGAAGGCGTCGCCGCTGATGATGATCAGGTCGACCAGCGCGTCGGAGCCGGCGTTGGGTACCAGGCGCTGCAGCGCCCAATGCACCAGTCCGAATCCCACGATCAGGCTCCCGCCCCACAGGGCGAAGAGCATGACCATCGACAGCGGCCCGTAGACGCCGATAAAGTCCTCGCGCCGACTGCCGATGGGCCAAAGGCCCGCGCATCGAGCCCAGACATGCCAGGTGCATTTGAAGAAATAGCGGTTCAGCCGTACCTGCCGGCGCACCGGACGCGGCAGCAGCACCACTTCGAAGGCGTCGACCAGGGTCGCCAGAACCAGGATGGCGCCGAGCAGTAAGGCGATCAAAGGCATCGAGCTCTGTCCGTGGATGAAAAAGCCCAGTATGTCTCCCCCGGTCTCAAGTTACCCCGCGCCCTTGCGGCGGGTTCGTGTATGAAGCCCTTGGCCGTCGTCATCCAGTCCCGCCAGCGGCCACGACGACGACGAAGGCCCAGCATCGCGCATCGACCAGTCCCACACCTTGATGCAGCGCAATGACGGACGATGTCGGCAACCGCCGCAGACGGCCGATGCCTGGCTTGCGCGCGATCAACGCTCGGCCGCGCCGTTCGCTTTAGCGTTCGCTCCATGAAGCATTTCATATCTCTACCGATGCGCAGGTTGTTGCTCGTCGCACTGATATCGTTCGCGTTTCAGGGCGGTACTGTGCTCGCCCGTCCGGCGCCCCAGCCCACGCTGGCGCCGGGCTCGTACGCCACCGGCGGCATCGGCGAGCAAGGCCAGTCGGACATGCGGGTCGCGCGCGATCTCTACAACTTGCGCCTGACGTTCGCCGAGGTCGGCACCGGCGCCTATGTCGCGGGGGTCGGCGTGATGATCGAGCCTGTGGGCCGGGGCATGCCACACGGCCCCTTTGCGGACTGCGGCCCCCTGTTCCATGTGGTCCTGAGTCCCGGCGTCTATCGCGTATATGCCACCTATGCGGGCGTCTCCCAGGCCAAGACGTTTCGGGTCGGCAAGGGGGCAACGAACGGCACCTTCTACTGGCCCTTCCAACCCGACTGAGGCACAGATGAGAATCACCATTCATTCCGGCTCTGCTGCATCGGCCGAGCTTCAGGTGGGAACATCCCACCATCCTTACAACGGTCCGCTCCCCGAGATCGGCCAGACGATCTTGATCCCCGAGGACGCAAAGGTCGACGGTGCCGCCAAGGGAAAAGCCAAGGTGACGAACATCGTCTGGCACTACAACGCCGCAGCGAGCGCACTTTGGCCGGAGATCGTCTGCAGACGTTGATCGCTGCGCGGCAGCAGGCCTGGCGACCGTGGTCCGTGCCAGGACTCCGGCATGCCCGTTTTTTGATCGAGCGCAAGCTGCTGTGTCCTGCCTGAGCAGACACTGAAACTGAACACCAGCGCGGATTTCTGCTGCGCGAGCCATTGAAGACCATCCAGCAGGCGCTCGGCGAGGACGGCGAAGTATCGAAGAACTCGTCACGGCGGCCGGTGGCGAGCGCATCCGTGTCACGGCCGGCAAGGAAGAACCATGTATCAACACATCCTCGTTCCCATCGACGGCAGCGAGACTGCCGAGCAAGGCCTTCGCGAAGCGATTCGCCTGGCTGCGGACCAGAAAGCCCGGCTGCGCCTGTTGTATGTCATCGACGACTTTCCAATGCTCATGGAGATGTCCAGTGTCGCGAACTTCGACACATCTCTGCAGAGACTGCGTGACTATGGGCAGCAACTTCTCTCTCAATCCCAGAAGCTGGCGAACGACTCCGGTGTGCAGGCCGATCCAGTCCTGCGCGAGGTCACGGCAGGCCGAGTCTCCAATACGGTGGTGGACGAGGCCACGACTTCCGCGTGCGACCTGATCGTCATGGGTACGCACGGTCGGCGGGGCTTCAGCCGCATGGCCCTTGGCAGCGACGCAGACCTCGTCGTGCGAACCAGTCCGGTACCCGTCCTGCTGGTCCGGCAAAACTCGCATGGCAGAAGATCAGAGACCGCGGAGTAGATTTTGCGGCGTCCCATTGCGGGGCTTCAGCACTGAGATTCGTTCGGTTCGGAACGGACGATGCTGACGACAGGTCGGATGGGTCCGCTACGGACGGCTTGGCCCCGTCACTGCAAGGTACAGTGCAGCGCGCCAAGGCCTTGGCTGCCACGGAGCCGAGCAACAGATTCTTCAGCGCGGCTTCGAGCAGCTAGCCGTCCAACGGCACACCGCCACCAAAGCGGCACGCCCACTGGTCCCAGAGTTCCTGGTTGACAGCCACCAGCGCCTTCTCCCAGGCAGCGAGGACCTGGTACTGACTCCGCTGAGCCTGAACGCAGCCGTCGACGAGCGCCCTTTGCCAGTGCAGCGCCAAGGTCGCGTAGCCATCGCGAATCGGCGACGCCTCCGCGAGAGTAGAAGTCAGTGTCATATCGTTCATGGATGGCCTTTCATGGGACGATGGATGCAACGGTTCATGTTAGACGCGGCACTCTGTTCCAGCCTTTGCGCCACATCAAGATCTCCCGTATTGCCACTCCGATGTTGCGTGCCCTGTTCACCATTCGATCGCTGAGCGAACGCGCCCTGAACAACTACCTTTACGCCCGAGCGGTGATGGGGCTGGAAGTGTCATGGCCGGACGTGCGTCCGAGTGCAACGCACTGAACCCTACCACCGGCGAACGGCGAGTTCGGCGCAGAGTCGAACCCTCAAGATGTCCGCCTCTTTTCGCCGCATAGCCGCCTCGTTGATTGCGCTTGTGCTCGGTCTGGGCGGGGCCTGCGTCGGCCACGCCCGGCCGGGTCCCGCAGAACTGCGCACCGCCTACAGCGATCAAGTCGACCGCCAGCTGGACATCCCGGCCGACGAGAGCCAGCGATACGGCCTGCTTGCAGTCGCAGCGCTCGAACATGCCGGTGTCGATCCAGTGCCGGCGCAGTACGTGGCGTTGGTCGACCGCAGCCCGAACGTGCAGGCGATTTTCATCTATTGGCTGGTAGCCGGGACGTCTCTCGAATTGATCGGGGCTTCGCCCGTTTCGACCGGACGCGGCGGCGAATTCGATCACTTCCAGACCCCGTTGGGGGTCTATGAACACACGCCATCCAACCCGGATTTCCGCGCCGAAGGAACTCGCAACGAAAACGGCATCCGCGGCTACGGCCTCGCCGGCATGCGGGTGTTCGATTTCGGGTGGCAACAGGCCGAGCGGCTGTGGGGGCATGGCGGCATCAGCACGATGCGGCTGCAGATGCACGCCACCGATCCCGGCTATCTGGAGCCCCGCCTCGGCAGCGTGCAATCCAAGGGCTGCATCCGGATTCCGGCGAGCCTGAACCGCCTGCTCGACCACTTCGGTGTGCTGGACGCGGACTATCTCCGCGCCCGTGCCGAGGGTTCGCCGATCTGGGTGCTGCCGGCCACGCAAACGCCGGTCGACGACGGCGGCCGCTATCTGGTCATCGTCGACACGGAGCGAACGGAGCGTCCTGCCTGGGCGCCCGCGCCCGGAGCCCCCGACCGGCGGAAATCCGTCCCGCCTGCGCCTTGATCCAGCGCAAGGCTGCCCCGGCAGTGCCTTCCTAAAGTGATGCTCCTTCGCCTCCTCACTCCACGAAAGGAATCCCATGAGATCCGACGCACAACTCCGAAGCGACGTCCAGGCGGAACTGGACTGGGACCCGGCGGTCAAGTCCTCCAGCGTCGGGGTGATCGCCAATGACGGCGTGGTCACGCTGACCGGCCATGTCGGCAGCTACGCAATCAAGCACGCCGTCGAACGTGCGGCGCAGCGCGTCAAAGGCGTCAAGGCGCTCGCCATCGAGATCACGGTCAAGCTGCCCGCTTCCGATCAACGCACCGACGCCGACATCGCCGCGGCGGTCGAGCGCGGCCTCGAGTGGTCCGCGCTGGTGCCGGCGGGCAAGATCAAGCCCCTCGTCGAGGGCGGCTGGGTCACCCTCAACGGCGAGGTCGATTGGGAATACCAGCGAAAGGCCGCCGAAAAGGCAGTGCGCAATCTGATGGGCGTCACCGGCGTCTCCAACCTGCTCAATCTCACGCCAAAGGTCGTCCCGTCGGACGTCGAGAAGCGGCTGCACGATGCCCTGGCGCGGCAGGCCGATCGGGAAGCGGATCGGATCCAGATCACGGTGACCGGGTCGCAAGTCAACCTGCGGGGCCGGGTCCATTCGTGGGCCGAGTTCAATGCCGTGCAGGGCGCGGCCTGGTCCGCGCCGGGTGTCACCTCCGTCACGAACGACCTCGTCGTTCAAGACTGAGCCCGACCGCGATCCAGAGGCCACACAATCGACTGGAGTCGCCGCTGTCCGCCTGAAGCATTCATCCGGGAGCAAGCACCATGTATGGATTCACGGTCGCGCTGAGCCGATGCTCCTTTTTCATCGCTTGTCGCCGCCCGAAATGCCAGCGTGGTCGATATCAGCACCCTGCGGATCGGCCGCCACGAAACGGCGGAGGATCTCGAACTGGAGTTCGCGCCGACCGATTTCGCCGACAGGCTGGCATTGCCGTTTTCGGCGAGCACGCGGGTCGTCCGGCGATCCGAACCGCTTGACCTTCATCAAACCGGCGACGTCTCGCGGCCCGCAAGATGGGTCCCCACAGAAAGCGCTCTCATGACCATTCGCCACCTGGACCGCCTGCTCTCGCCGACTTCGGTCGCCGTCTTCGGCGCCTCCCACCGGGCCGGCAGCGTCGGCTCGACCGTCTGGCGCAACCTGCGCGAGGGCAGCTTTGCCGGTCCCGCCTACGCCGTGAATCCCAAACACACCTTCCTGGATGGTGTCCCGGTGTTCGCAAAGGCGGCGCACCTGCCGGCGGCGCCGGACCTCGCCCTTCTGTGTACGCCTGCGGACACGATCACGCAATTGGTGGCTGAACTCGGGGCGATCGGCACCCGCGCGGTCATCGTCATGACGGCGGGACTCAGCGCGGCGCAGAAGCAATCGGCCCTCGACGCAGGGCGCCCGTATCTGATGCGCATCCTGGGACCCAATTGCATCGGCCTGCTGAGCCCACACATCGGACTCAACGCCAGCTTTGCCCACACCGACGCGATACCCGGCGAAATCGCCTTCGTGTCGCAATCCGGCGCATTGGTCACTGCCATGCTCGACTGGGCCAAGAGCCGAAGGATCGGCCTCTCTCATCTCGTGTCGCTCGGCGACCATTGCGATGTCGACTTCGGCGACTTGCTCGACCACCTGGCCAACGATGCCCGCACCCGGTCGATCCTGCTCTACATCGAATCGGTGGAATCGCCGCGCAAATTCATGTCCGCCGCGCGCGCGGCGGCCCGCAACAAGCCAGTGATCGTGGTGAAGGCCGGGCGCGCGGGCCATGGCGTACGCGCCGCCGCCAGCCACACGGGCGCGCTGGCCGGCTCCGACGTCGTCTATGACGCCGCCATCCGGCGCGCGGGCATGTTGCGGGTCGACACGCTGCAGGATCTGTTCATCGCCGCCGAGACGCTGGCGCGCTTTCGCGGCAATCGCAGCGAAACGCTCACCATCATGACCAACGGCGGCGGTGCCGGCGTCATGGCCGCCGACGCAGCAGCGCGTGCCGGCGTGGCGCTCGCCGAACCCGGCGAGGCGCTGATGGAACGGCTGAACGCCATGCTGCCGGACCATTGGTCACACGCGAATCCGGTCGACATCATCGGCGACGCGCCCGTCGAGCGCTACACCGCCACGCTCTCCTCCCTGCTGGCCGACGAATCGACCGGCGCCGTGCTCTTCGTGCACGCACCGACCGCCATCGTGCGCAGCGACGACATCGCCCGCGCTTGCCTTCCATTGCTGCGACGGACCGTTCCGCGCGTCATGAGCACCTGGCTCGGGGACGCCGCGGTCGCGCAGGCGCGCCAGATCTTCGAAGAGGCCGGCGTACCCGACTATCCGACGCCGGAAGAAGCGGTCCGCGCGTTCGCGATGTTGCAAACCTACCGGCGCAACCAGGACACCCTGATGGAAGCGCCCAGCGCCAGCGAGAGGCCGACGCCCGATGTCGCGGGGGCGCAGCTGCAACTCGACACGGCGCTGGCGGAAAACCGCGAATGGCTGGGCGAGCAGGAAGCCAAGACCGTGCTCAAGGCCTACGGCATCCCTGTCGTTCCGACGCTGAAAGTCGCAGCCTCGGCCGAGGCCATTTTTTCCGGAGCGCGCGAGTTGGGCTATCCATTGGTGATCAAGATCGACTCGCGGGACATCACGCACAAGTCCGATGTCGGCGGCGTCATGCTCGGCATTCGCGATCAGGCATCGCTGGACCGCGCGGTCAGCGACATGCTGCGGACTGTGCATGCCGCCCGGCCCGAGGCGCGCATCGATGGCTTCACGCTGCAGCCCATGGTGCACCGCCAGCACGCGCAGGAGGTGATCGTCGGCGCCCGCATCGACAGTGTTTTCGGTCCCGTCATCCTGTGCGGCCAGGGCGGGACTGCGGTGGAAGTCACGGCCGACAGCGCCATTGGCCTGCCTCCGCTCAACCGGAGCCTGGCGCGCGAACTCGTATCGCGCACACGCGTGTCGCGACTGCTGGCCGGCTATCGCGACCACCCGCCCGCGCAGATGGATGCGCTGTACGACGTGCTGATCGCGGTGTCCCAGATGCTCGCTGACTTGCCGCAACTGGCTGAACTCGACATCAATCCGCTGTGGGTCGACGAAAACGGTGCGCTGGCGCTCGACGCCCGCATACGGATCGCGGCGGCGCCTGGCGCCGGCGCGGACCGCTTCGCGATCCTTCCCTACCCCACGCAGTGGATTCGCACCTGCGCCTGGAACGATCGCTCGATCACCGTGCGCCCCATCCGTCCGGAAGACGAGGCCCAGCACCGGCGCTTCCTGGAAAAACTCGACCCGGAGGATGTCCGCCTGCGTATTTTCCAGATGCGACGCGAGCTTCCGCGCAGCGAACTGGCGCGGCTGACCCAGATCGACTATGACCGGGAAATGGCTTTCATCGCCGAGGCCGCCGATGCGCAGGGCGTGCCCGAGACGCTGGGCGTGGCGCGCACGGTCAGCGATCCTGACCGCGTGGAGGCCGAGTTCGCCATCATCGTGCGCTCCGACCTCAAAGGAGGCGGGTTGGGAAAGCTGATGTTCGAACAACTGATCGACCATGCCAGGAGCCAAGGCATCGGCCGCCTCGTCGGCCTCGTGCTGCGCGAGAACACGCGCATGCTGAACCTGTCCCGAACGATGGGCTTCAAGGCGGATCCGATCGATGCGGACTCCTCCGGCCTGCGGCGGATGGTCAAGGTGCTGAACGACGGCAACGGACCTTGATCCACCGCAACATTCACGATGCGAGGTCGGCGCACGATGACGGCATTCGCACAGCCAAGGAGTCGGCGCCATGATTCGCAACGTTGGAACCCTCGATCGCCTGCTGCGCGTTGGCGCGGGTGTGGTGCTGCTCGCACTGTCGATCGTGGGAATGATCGGGCCATGGGGGTTTGTCGGCGTCGTTCCCTTGGTCACGGGCCTGGTGGGCAATTGTCCTGCCTATGCATTGTTCGGTCTCAGAACCTGCGCAAACACCGATTCGCCGGCCCCGAAGGGTTCGCCATGAAAGTCATCATCCCGCGCCAAGGCCGGGCCGCAGGCATCGCGTGGAAGACGGTCGTTGCCTTGGCACTTCTGGGGGCAGGCGTGCTCTGGCTTGCCTCGGCCCTGGTGGTGGCCTGGGTGACGCAGGACTGATCACCGCCCTGGTTCAACGTCCGCTGTCGCAAGCGATTCAAGCGCCCAGTGGCTGCACGCGCGGTTTACGCCTCAATGTGTCCAGCGCCGGTCGAGTGCGGCTCGTAGCGCCCGCGTCACGGTTCGCCCTTGCGTGGCGTCAAACCGCGTTGCGACGATCGTGCCTCGTCTGGCGCACCATGATCGCCTCGCCTCCCGCACCCTGATGGCTCGATGCCGCGCCCTGGCGTAGAACCTTGTGGCGTTGTGTGCATCATCCGGATACGCCAGCGTTGCAAGCAGATGTCCATCCGAATTGATTTGGATCAAGGCCGGACGCTGTGACGTCGCCAGACTCCAGTGCGCGTCGGCATCGCATGGTTGCCGGCATGGCCCGATCAAGGACAACAATATGGACGACCCGAAGGATTCGCTGGACCGCACCCTGCATGCGGGCATGGCCCAGCTGACCCGGGGCTTGTCGCCCGCCTCCCTGATGTTGGCGTGGTCGGACTGGGCGATTCACTTTGCGGCGCAGCCAGCGCGCAGCTCGCAGGTGCTGCTGGTCCGTCCGTGGATGCAGGCGATGGAGACGGCCATTGCAGACTCCCGGTCCTTGCCGGACGTCGGAACGCCGACACCCTCCGCCAGCAAAAGCGATCGCCGTCTCGCGGATCCGTCGTGGGGCGCTTGGCCGTTCAATCTGCTGAGGCAGGCCTATGGCGCGCAAGAAAAATGGCTTCATGAGTTGACCGAAGGTGTGCCCGGCGTCGACCACCATCACGAACAGATCGTCGCCTTCGCAGCGCGGCAACTGCACGCCATGTTCTCGCCGGCGAACTGCCTCACGAGCAATCCAGAGGCCCTGCGGCAGACCGCGGCGACGGGCGGCATGAACCTGCTCCATGGTGCCCAGCACTGGGCGGAGGACTTTCAGCGCACCCTCCGGCACCTGCCGCCAAAAGACGCCGAGGTTTTCGAGCCGGGGCGCCACGTGGCGGTGACACCGGGCAAGGTCGTCCTGCGCAACCACCTGATGGAACTCATCCAGTACGCGCCCAGCACACCCACGGTCCATCCCGAGCCGGTGCTGATCATGAGCGCCTGGATCATGAAGTACTACATCCTGGACCTGTCCCCGCACAACTCCCTGATCCGCTATCTGGTCGGCAAGGGCCACACGGTGTTCGCGATCTCGTGGCGGAATCCGGACGCCGACGATCGCGACCTCGGAATCGAAGACTACCTGTCGCAGGGCCTGATGGCGAGCGTCGACGCCATCCGGGCGATCGTGCCCGATACGCGCATCCACGCCCTGGGCTACTGCCTCGGCGGCACGCTGCTCGCGATCGGGGCGGCCGCCATGGCGCGCGACGGCGACGACCGGCTGGCCACGATGACCTTGCTGGCCGCGCAGACCGACTTCACCGAGCCCGGAGAGCTCAGCCTCTTCATTGACGAGAGCCAGCTCACCTTCCTGGAGGACCTCATGGCGCGCCAGGGCTACCTCGACGGCAAGCAGATGGCCGGTGCCTTTGCGCTGCTGCGTTCGATCGACCTCATCTGGTCGCCGATGGTGCAGACCTACCTCCTCGGCAAGCGCGCACCGATGACCGACTTGCTTGCCTGGAACGCCGATGCGACACGCATGCCGTACCGGATGCATGCGGATTACCTGCGCAGCCTGTTCCTCGAAAACGCCTTGGCGCAGGGGCGCTTCGAGGTGAAAGGCAAGCCCTTGTCGCTGGGCGACATCAAGGTGCCCATCTTCGCCGTCGGTACGCGTACTGATCACGTCGCGCCCTGGCGCTCTGTCTACAAGCTGAATCTGCTGTGCGATACCGAGATCCGATTCGTTCTCACCGATGGCGGGCACAACGCCGGCATCGTGAGCGAGCCCGGACACCCGCATCGCCGCTACCAGATGCTGCATCGCGCCGAGAATGCACCCTACGTGCCGCCGGAGGCATTTGTGGCCGGCGCCGAGCATGTCGAAGGCTCGTGGTGGCCCGCGTATCAGGCCTGGCTGGCTGACCGTTCCGGCCGGCCGCGCAAGCCGCCGCGCATGGGCAATGCGCGCCTCGGCCTTGCGCCGGACTGTGACGCGCCGGGCACCTATGTGCTGATGCGATGAGTCGGGACCGCCGCTGCGCCCGGGCCTTGCGCCGAAAGCCGCAATTTGATCCAGCGCAAGCCATGCGGGTCTCGCCCCTCCTACAGTGGGCGCCATGAGCGGCGTTGTCCACTCGCTCGAAAGGGCCCCATGAAATCCGATGCCATGCCGAGAAGCGACATCGTCGCCGAACTGATCTTCGGTCCCGCAATCACCGCCAGCGACGTCGGCGTCATCGCATGGTCGACCCCCGGTGTTGCGAACCTGATCGACAACCTTCTCGTCGAGGCTTGAACATGCGTGTCGCACTGGTTACCGGCGGGACCGCCGGCATCGGGGCCGCCACGGCGGAGGCCCTGCTCGGCGCCGGCTACCGCGTCGCCGTCAACTATGGCTCGCGCACCGACCTCGCACAGGCGTTTACCGCCAGAACCGGCATACCGGCGTTCGCCTGGGATGTGGCCGATCCTGTCGCGTGCCGGGAAGGCGTGGCGCGCGTGGAATCCGAAGTCGGCCCGATCGAGGTGCTGGTCAACAACGCCGGCATCACGCGCGACGCGATGCTGCACAAGATGAGCTTCGAGCAATGGCGCGAAGTCATCGACGTGAATCTCGGCGGCTGTTTCAACATGTGCCGCTGCGTGATCGAAGGCATGAGAGAACGCCGCTTCGGCCGCATCGTCAACATGGGTTCGGTCAACGGACTTTCGGGACAGGCCGGGCAGTGCAACTATGCGGCCACCAAGGCCGGGTTGATCGGGTTCACGAAGTCGCTTGCGCTCGAAGGCGCGTCGCGGAACATCACGGCCAATGTGGTCGCGCCAGGCTACACGGACACGTCGATGGTCGGCGCCGTCCCGCCGGAAGTGTTGTCGCAGATCTTGAAGGCGGTTCCTGCGGGTCGACTCGCGACCCCGGCCGAGATCGCGCGCGCCGTCGTCTTCCTCGCGTCGGATGAATCTGCATTCATCACCGGCATCACGCTGTCGATCAATGGCGGCAAGTACATGCCCTGAGCGTCCAATGACGCAGGGCCCAGTTGCTGCACTCGAACCACAACAAGCTCAAGCTCGAAACGCCCAGCGCGCCCGCCAACAGCAGCGCCGGAGGCTGTGCGAACGAGAACAGCCGGCCGAAGGCCGGGACGGCCAGCACGACACCCAGGAGCACGATCGTACCGGCGGCGATCCAGCCGAATTGCTTGTTCGATTCGCGGTTGTCGCGCCACGACCCACGACCCCATGACCGGTTGGCATGGATGAGCGCCAGGTTGGACAGCACGAGAACCACGAAGGTCAATGTTCGTGCCATGTCGTCGCCGTCGATATCCGGTGGGGCCAACAGCCGACCCCCTGCGTAGACCGCGACCAGCAGCACGAGCAAGCCGGTGCCTTGCCAAAGGCCACGGATCAGCACGACCTTGTCGAAGAGGCGCTGGTCGGCACGGCGTGGAGGCGTTTTCATGGCATCGCTCTCCAGAGGCAGGGACTCGAACACCACCGAGCAGGCCGGATCGATGATCAGTTGCAGAAACAGGATGTGCACCGGCATCAGCAGCATCGGCCATCCCAGCAGAACCGGCACGACGGACAGGCCGACGATCGGCACATGCGCCGCCACCACGAAAACGATGGCCTTGCGAAGGTTCGCGAACACACGGCGGCCGTAGCGCACCGCGGTCACGAGCGAGGCGAAGTCATCGTTCATCAGGACCAGTGCGGCCGCCTCGCGCGCCACCTCGGTGCCGCGCGCTCCCATCGCCACCCCGATGTCGGCCGCCTTCAGCGCGGGCGCGTCGTTGACCCCATCACCGGTCATGGCCACCACATCGCCCCGCGCGCCAAAGGCGCGGACGAGGCGCAGCTTCTGATCGGGCTGCACGCGTGAAAAGATGTGCGCGTCGGCGAGCCGCGCCTGGAGCTCTTCATCGGACAGCGCGGCCAGCTCGACCCCGGTGATGGCTGGCGCGTCGGCATTCAGACCGGCCTGCCGCGCCACGGAGACGGCAGTCGCGGAATGGTCGCCGGTCATCATCACGACGCGGATGCCGGCCTCCCGGCAGTCGGCGATGGCCTGGGGCACATCGGGGCGGACGGGGTCTTCCAGGCCGACGAGCCCAAGAAACCGGAACTCGAAGTCGTGCTGCAACTCGGGGAGCGATCCCACGCCGAAGGTGGCCTGAGCCACGCCCAGCACGCGCAGGCCATCGCGCGCCATCGAACGCACTTGCGCGGCCACGATCTCGGCCTGATGGGCATCCATGTGGCAGAGGTCGACGATGGCCTCGGGCGCGCCCTTGGCCGCGATGAGCCGGTCGCGCTGGTCCGGCGACTGCCAGACGCGCGACATGGCCAGCATCTCGGGCGACAGGGGATAGTCGTCGATCAGCGTCCATTCGGCATGCAGGTGCTCTGTGCCGGCAAGCAGTTGCTGCCCGGTGACGGCGATGGCGGACTCCATCGGATCGAAGGCCCGGCGATGGCTGGCAAGCACGGCGTATTCGAGAACGCCGTGCAACTCTTCCTGCAACGCTTGACCCGCCGTTGACAGCCGGTCATGGACCGCCTCCTCGGACCACAGTCGCCGCACGGTCATCCGGTTGGCAGTCAGCGTGCCGGTCTTGTCCACGCACAGCACGGTGGTGGCGCCGAGCCGCTCGATGGCGGGAATGCTGCGGGCCAGGACCTTTTCGCGCGCCAGCCTCCACGCCCCCAGGCCCAGGAAGAGCGTGAGGACCACCGGAAGTTCTTCCGGCAGGATGGCCATCGCGAAAGTGAGCCCTGCCAGCACGCCGTGCAGCCAGTCGCCTCGCGTGATCCCATAGGCGACTGCGAGCGCGCCGGCCAGCGCCAGGCCGACGGCGGCCACCTGCTGGACCACGCGCCGCGTCTCCTGCTGGATCGGCGTGGACTCGACCGCGATGCCCGCGAGCGACTGGCCGATTCGCCCCAACGCGCTGCGCTCGCCGGTGGCGATCACGCAGCCGCGTCCGACACCGCGCGTCACCAGGGTGCCGGAGAAAGCCCTTGCGGTGTCATTCACCTGCCGCGACAACGGCGCCTCCTTCGCCACCGGCATGGACTCGCCGGTCAGCAGCGATTCGTCGATGGCGAGGTTGGCCGCTTCGACAAGGTCCATGTCGGCAGGCACACGCTCGCCTTCCGCCAGCAGCACCATATCGCCCACCACCAGCTCGCGCGCGGCGATTCGGCGCGCCCTCGAGTCGCGAAGAACCAGGGCCTGGGGACTGGACAGGTCGCGCAAGGCATCGAGTGCCCGCTCGCTGCGCCGCTGCTGGAAGAAGCTGATGCCCATGACCACGAAGACGAAGCCAAGCAGCATCAGTGCCTCCTGGGAATCGCCGAGCACCATGTAGATGGCGCCGCATGCCACGAGCAGGAGGAACATCGGCTCGGACGCCACCTCGCGCGCCAGCCTCCATACGCCGCGCGGGCGCGAGACCGGCAGTTCGTTCGGACCGTCCCGTTGCAGCCGCCGCCCTGCCTCGTCCTCGCTCAGGCCGCCAGCCATGGACGCAAACGCCGACCCGGACGGGGCCTTGCTCATGGGTCGGTTTGCAGCGCCGGTGCCGCATGGTCGAGGTCCGGCCTGCGCCACGGATCGACATGCGTCATGAGATTGAGGACGCGATGCCGTTGCAGCACGCGCTGGCGGGCCGCGACCGCGATGTCGTGGCCCTGCTCGACGCTGACGGTGGCGTCCACTTCGAGGTGCGCGTCGGCGACGATCATGTCGCCCATCTTGCGAGTGCGCACGTCATGCACGTTGCGCACGCCTTCGGTTTCGGCGAGCGTGCGACGGATCGCCTCGACTTCCTGTTCGTCGATCGAACGGTCCATCAGGTCGTGCAGCGCATCCCAGCCGAAGCTCCATCCCATCTTGGCCACCATGAAGCCGACGATGAGCGCCGCGATCGGATCCAGGATCGGATAGCCGGCCAGGTTGCCGATGATGCCGATGCCGACCACGAGCGACGAAGCCGCATCGGAACGCGCGTGCCAGGCGTTGGCGACCAGCATGCCCGACTTCACGCGCTTGGCGACGGCCAGCATGTAGCGAAAGAGCAGTTCCTTCGCGACGAGCGCACCGCCGGCAACCCAGAGCGCGACGATGTGCACTTGCTGCACGGTCCCGGGCGACTCGAGCTTGCGAAACGCGGACCACAGCATGCCCGCGCCCACGGCGAGCAGCAGCAAGCCGAGGGCCAGGGAAGCCGCAGTCTCGAAGCGCTGGTGGCCGTACGGGTGGTCCTCGTCGGCTTCCTTCTTGCTGTGATGGCTCGCGAAGAGGACCACGAAATCGGCGACAAGGTCCGAGAGCGAATGAATGCCGTCGGCCACGAGTCCCTGCGACTTGGAAAAGAAGCCGACCGTGATCTGGGTGATGGTGAGCAGCAGGTTGACGAAGACGCTGACCCAGGTGCTGCGCGAGGCTGCTTTCGCACGTTGCTCGACGCTGTGTACGGTGTCCTCGGGATCGTCGGGGAATTCGTCGAAATTCATGGCGTCCCGCGTCCGCCGGTCACTTGACCAGCACGACGGGCTGCTTCGCGGTCGCGAGCACGCGTTGCGCCACGGAGCCCATCAACAGATCGGCCACTGCACTGCGGCCCTTCGAGCCCAGCACGATCATGTCGAACTTGCCTTTGTTGGCGCAATCGACGATTTCCTGCGCCACGTGGCCCGTGCGGATCTCCATGTCGTAGCCGATGCCGTCGGCCTGCAGCAGCTTGCGGGCCGGCTTGAGCTCCTTCTCGCTGAGTTCGCGCAGATAGTCCGCGACCTCCGAATTGCCGACCAGGGCCTTGGCATGGCGCAGGCCGGTGTCGTCGTGGACGCTGATCAGCGTGATCTTGTTCGCCGCAGTGCGCAGCAGGTGCGCGAGCCTGGCCGCGTACTTGACCGCGCGCAAGGCATTCTTGGACCCATCGGTCGCAACAAGGATCTTCATGGCACGAACCTCCAGTTGTTGTTGGTCTGCAAAGTGTAGGGCAGCGGTTCAGCCCTGCTGCACCAGGGGCACGCTGCATGTCTTCACCCGGCCGCCGGCGGATAGACGACTTCCACATCGCCGGCGCGGTAGATCTTGCCCAGGCCCCGGGCACGAAAGACGGGTGGAGGCGGCGACGACGGTGAAGCGAGCATGGCCGATGTTCCAGCGCCAGGCGACGGCGACCCTTGACCTGGGTCAAGCGGCGACGACCGAGCGCGCATCCGCGTCGAAAACGGCCGGATTGCAGGCGCCGCGTTAAGGAAACGCTAATCCTGCGGCGACACGATCGCTCCATCCAAGGAGTTGAAATGAGCTTGTTGAAATTGCACCGGCCCGCCTATCGTCGGTCCGCCGCCGCGGCCTGGATGGCCGCCATCGTCGCCGCGCCCGCGGCCGGCGCTGCCACCCCCGACGCGCTGCTCGCCGGCTACATCGGCGAAGCTGGAGCCGCCCCGAACCCCGAACGAGGGCAGGTGCTGTTCAACAGCCGCCACGGCCGCGAGTGGAGCTGCGCTTCGTGCCACGGCGCGGTGCCGACGGTGCCGGGCCGGCACGCCGCCACCGGCAAGCCGATCGCCGCGCTCGCCCCGGCCTTCAACCCCGAGCGGTTCACCGATGCCGCCAAGGCAGACAAGTGGTTCCGCCGCAACTGCAATGACGTCGTGGGTCGCGAATGCACCGCTGCGGAGAAAGCCGATGTGTTGAGTTGGTTGATCCATCTCAAGCCCTGAGGCAGTGGCGATGTCGACACTTCAATCAGGAATCCGCACCATGGCAGACCGACTCTCCCCCCGACAGGCAGGCGCGTGGGCCTGCGCACTGGCCGCGCTCGTCGGCACGCAGGCTTGGGCCGATGGGGGCGACCCCGCGGCACGCACGCCCCTGCTGCCGAAGTACCGCGCGGAATGTGCGGCCTGCCACATCGCCTACCCGCCGGGCCTGCTGCCGGTGGACTCCTGGCAGCGCGTGATGGCGACCCTTCCCCGCCACTACGGCACCGACGCCTCGCTGGACCCTGGCACGGTGACCGCGCTGGCGAACTGGCTGACCGCGAATGCAGCCACCAGCGGGCGCCGGAGCGAGCCACCGCCGGAAGACCGCATCACGCGCTCGGCTTGGTTCGTCCGGAAACACCGAGAGGTGTCGCCCGCCACCTGGAATCTGCCCAACGTCAGGAACGCCGCCAATTGCGCGGCCTGCCACACCCAAGCCGATCAAGGAGATTTCAATGAACGCAACGTCCGCATCCCCCGCTGAACGCGACACGGCCGGCCCGGGGTCCCGCAAGATCCTCGTCTGGGATGTGCCAGTGCGCGTCTTCCACTGGCTCATCGTGCTGTGCTTTGCCGGCGCGTACCTCACCGCGGAGCACGAATCGTGGCGCCTGGTGCACGTGACGCTCGGGTACACGATGGCTGGGCTTGTCGTCTTTCGCCTCCTGTGGGGCGTCGTCGGCACTCGCTATGCGCGCTTTTCGAACTTCGTGCGCGGGCCGCGCGCGGTCGCGGCCTACCTCCGCGGCATGCTTGGCGGATCCGCGCCACACCATACGGGACACAACCCCGCAGGCGCGATCGCCATCGTCGCGCTGCTCGGGCTGGCGCTTGCGGTGACGGCGTTGGGCTGGGCCACCTACGAGGACATGGGAGGAAAGTGGCTGGAAGAGTTCCATGAAGCCGCAGCCAACATCATGCTCGGCGTGGTCGGCATTCACATCGCCGGTGTGCTGCTCGGGAGCTGGCTTCACCGCGACAACCTGATCGGCGCCATGGTCACAGGCCGCAAGACAGGCCGACCCGGGGACGGCGTGCGCARCGCCTGGCGCAGCGTCGGCATCCTCATGATGGTGGCGGTGCTCGGCTTCTGGTGGACGCAGTGGCAGAGTGCACCGAAGGGCGTTGCCAACGGCCCGGCCGCCGTGTCCGAAAAAGGCGTGACGCAGGATCGGGACGACGACTGACAACGCGGCCCCATTGTTCCCACAATTCCCCATGCGCATCCTGCTGGCCGAAGACGATCCTCTGCTGGGCGACGGTCTTCGCGCGGGCCTGCGCCAGTTCGATTTCCAGGTCGACTGGGTGCGGGACGGCGAAGCCGCCGAACGCGAACTGCGCGCCGAGCCGTATGCGGCGGCTGTGCTCGACCTGGGCCTGCCGCTGAAGGACGGCCTGCCTGTGCTCGCCGCCGTGCGCAAGGCGGGCATCACGATCCCCATCCTGGTACTGACCGCCCGCGACGGCGTGCCCGATCGCATTCGAGGGCTCGATCTCGGTGCCGACGACTACGTCATCAAGCCCGTCGACCTGCATGAACTCGCGGCGCGCCTGCGTGCCCTCATCCGCCGCGCTCATGGTCAGCCCCAGGAACGGCTTTGCGCCCAGGATGTCGAACTCGATCCCGCCGCGCACACGGTGCATCTTGCGGGCGAGCCGGTCGCGCTGCCGGCTCGTGAATTTGCGCTGCTGCACACGCTGATGCTCAATGCCGGTCGCGTACTCTCACGCGAACAGATCGAGCAGCATCTGTACGGCTGGAGGCAGGAAGTGGACAGCAATGCGATCGAGGTGCATGTGCATCACTTGCGTCGCAAGCTCGGCGCCTCGCTGATCCAGACCGTCCGCGGCGTGGGCTACGTGCTCGTGCGTGAGAAGCCAGGCCGACGATGACGATGCCCCGCTCGCTCCAGGGCCGCCTTCTGTTGCTCGTACTCGGCTCGGTGGCGTGCGTGTGGCTGGCAACCGCAGTCATGACTTGGCTCGACGTGCGCCACGAACTGGACGAACTGCTCGACGGCCATCTGTCGCAAGGCGCCGCGCTGCTGGTTGCACAACAGATGCAAGCGCCGTCCGAGGAGGAGCAGGACGTTGAGGCCCCGGTGCTGCATCGCTACGCACCCAAGGTGGCCTTCCAGGTCTTCCATGAAGGCCGGCTGACGCTGCGGTCCGCCAACGCCCCTCCCCTGCCGATGATCGATCCCGGGCGGCACTTCAAGTCGGGCTTCAGCACGACCCGGATCGACGGGGCGACATGGCGCGTCTTCGCAGCCCACGGCAGCGAGCGCGATGTGCAGGTGTATGTGGGCGAGCGAGTGGATTCGAGATCCTCGATTCTCTGGGCCGTGCTGCGAAGCACGCTCTGGCCGGTATTCGTCGCGTTGCCCCTGCTGGCGCTCTCGGTGTGGTGGGCGGTCCGTCGCGGCACACTGCCGCTCAGAAGGCTCGGGCAGACGCTCGCGGGACGCGAGCCGCAGGCCTTGAGCCCGGTCATTCTCGACGGCGCGCCGTCGGAGATGACGCCGATGCTCGATGCACTCAACGGTTTGTTCCGACGCATCGGCGAACTCCTGGAGTCGGAGCGCCGCTTTACAGCCGACGCTGCCCACGAGTTGCGCACGCCGATCGCCGCCATCCGCGTGCAAGCGCAGGTCGCGCTCGCCGAGGCCGACGATGGCCGGCGGCGCCATGCGCTGGAAGCGACGCTCACCGGGTGCGACCGAGCCACGCACCTGGTCGAACAGTTGCTGACGCTGTCGCGCCTCGAGGCCGGCGCCGACCTTGAAAGCAAGCCGGTGGAACTGGGCGCCCTCGTGCGTGGCGTGGTGGCCGATGCCGCCCCGGCAGCCATCCGCAAGCAGCAGAGCATTGAAGTCGACGCGACGGGCGAATGCCTGGTTCGCGGCGATCCGACGCTATTTGTGGTGCTGGCTCGCAATCTGGTCGACAACGCGATCCGCTACAGTCCGGCGCGGGCATCGATCCACATCGACGTCGAGCGCTGGCAGGGCCATGTGAGGCTCAGGGTCGAGGACAGCGGCCCCGGCATGAAGGAAGAGGACATCGCGCGGTGCGGAGAGCGCTTTTTCCGCGTGCTCGGCAGCGGCGAGAGCGGCAGCGGCTTGGGCTGGTCCATCGTGCGGCGCGTCGCGTCGGCACAGAAGGCAGTGGTGCGCATCGGGCGGTCGATCCGCCTGGGCGGCCTCGCGGTGAGCGTCGAGTGGGTCGCCGGCTGAGTACCGTTCGGGGATTGCACGCATGATCTCCGCGTCGCTGCTCTCTGCCGTAGCCATCGGCCAGGAGGTCATCCACGAGCGTCGATTCACCGCCGCCGACGTCGATGATGCGGGCGTCCTTTGCGGGGGCCGCCTTCCGCACGTATCAAAGCGAAAGCAGCAGATGCGCAGCGTACCAGTTGACCGCTTCCGGAGCCTGCGTCCCGTAGACGGATTCCCAGTGTGATTTCGTGTTCATGATGCCCCTTTTGAATTGCCAGGCCCCAGGCCGGGCTCAAGCTTCCTGATTGCCCTCGAGGTGCGGGTGCACAGGAAGGACATTCAGCGGGATGCGAAGGTAGGCGACCCCGTTGTCGTCCGGGGGCGGAAGCTGCCCGCCGCGCACATTCACCTGAATCGACGGGAGAATGAGCGTCGGAACATCAAGGGTGGCGTCGCGCGCCGTGCGCATCGCGACGAAGGCATCCTCGCCGATGCCGTCGCGCACATGGATGTTGTGGACTCGCTGCTCGGCGACGGTGGTCTGCCATCGGGCCTGCCGCGATGCAGGCGGGTAGTCGTGACAGACGTACATCGTGGTTTCAGGCGGCAGGTCCAGAAGTCTGCGCATCGAGGCGTAGAGCTGGCGTGCGTCGCCACCAGGAAAGTCCGCACGCGCGCTGCCGACGTCGGGCATGAAGAGCGTGTCGCCGACGAAGACGGAGCCGTCCACCAGATAGGCCATGTCTGCCGGGGTGTGACCCGGCACCAGCAATGCGGTGGCCTCGACCGCGCCAATCTTGAAGACCTCGCCGTCCCTGAAGAGGTGGTCGAACTGGCTCCCGTCCGGCAAAAAGCCGCGCTCCAGGTTGTAGAGCTTCTTGAAGGTCGCCTGCACGGTACGGATGTTCTCGCCGATGGCGATGAGTCCACCGACCTGCGCCTGGACGTAGCGCGCGCCGGACAGGTGGTCGGCGTGCGCGTGGGTTTCCAGAATCCAATCGACCTGCAGGCCCTTTTCCCGGACATAGGTCAGCAGCCGGTCGGCGGAGGCCGTGCTCGTGTGTCCCGACTTGAAGTCGTAATCCAGCACCGGGTCGATGACCGCGGCCCGCTCCGTCGCATGGTCCCAGACGACGTAGGAGACCGTCCACGTATGGGGGTCGAAGAAGCCTTGGGTCGTCGTGCGGGTCGTCATGGAGTCCTCCGTGAGTGCGGCGTTCATTCAATTGACAGATATTATATTTCTCTACATAATATGTCAATCGATATTGAACGCCGTCCCCATGAAGCACCCTTCCCCCGTCATCGACCCCGAAGCCCTGCGCAGCGCCGCCGGCCAGGCGGTCGGCGCCCTCAAGGTGCTCGCCAATGAAGACCGTTTGCTCCTGCTGTGCCAGCTCTCGCAAGGCGAGATGTGTGTGAGCGACCTCGAGCAGACGCTGGGCATTCACCAGCCGACCCTTTCGCAGCAACTCGGGGTTCTTCGCAACGAAGCGGTGGTCCAAACGCGCCGCGAGGGCAAGAGCATCTTCTACAGCGTGGCCGACCCGTCGATGCTTGAAATCCTCGCGCTTCTCTACCGTCTCTACTGTCCAAAGGAAGAATGATGTCCATTGACTGGAACCACTTCACGCCGCTCGCCGCGCTGGCCGGTGGCGTGCTCATCGGCATCGCCGCGGCAATGTTCGCGTTGCTCAACGGGCGCATCGCGGGCATCAGCGGGGTGCTCGGAGGTCTGCTCAGGCCTTCTTCGGGCGACACGGCCTGGCGCGTCGCCTTTGTCCTTGGACTGGTCGGCGCGCCGCTGGTCTATCTGCTGTTCGCGGCGCTGCCCAAGCCACAGATCGACGCCGGGTATGGCGAGTTGATTCTGGCTGGGCTGCTCGTGGGGGCGGGTACGCGTTACGGCTCTGGTTGCACCAGCGGCCACGGTGTCTGCGGCCTCTCTCGCCTGTCGCCCCGCTCGCTCGTCGCCACGGCCGCCTTCATGGGCGCCGGCTTCGTCACGGTGTTCGTGACGCGTCATCTGCTCGGTATCTGAGGAGTCCTTCATGATTGCTTTCGCTTCGCTTCTCGCCGGCCTGGTCTTCGGCCTCGGCCTCATCGTGTCCGGCATGGCCAACCCGGCCAAGGTGCTCGGCTTCCTGGACCTCGCCGGCAGCTGGGATCCCTCCCTGGCCTTCGTGATGGCGGGAGCCATCGCAGTGGGCGCCGTCGCCTTCGCGGTGGCCAACCGTCGCGCGGCGTCCTTCCTCGGCGCCGAGATGCGACTGCCTTCAGCGCGCCACATCGACCGCCGCCTGGTCCTCGGCAGCGTGCTCTTCGGCATTGGCTGGGGCGTCGCGGGGTTCTGCCCCGGCCCGGCCCTCGTTTCCCTCGGAATGGGCGAAATCAAGGCGCTCGTCTTCGTGGCGGCGATGCTGGTAGGCATGGGCGCATTCGAGTTCTTCGAGCGCCGCAAGCGCGTGCCGGTGCCGCACGCTGCCTGAGTTCGGCAGATGACGAGCATGGCGACCTGGCTCGCGGCGCTGACCACGGTGGCCATCCTCGTGTCCTGCGAGGTTGCCCTTGCTTTCGGGCATCGCCGAAGGCCCGAACGCCTCGCGCGCACCGCGCACGCGATGCTGCGCGAGGAATGGTTCGCTGCCGTCTCGGCACAGAAGGGCTCGGAAATCCTGGCGGTACAGACGCTTCGCAACTCGCTGATGTCGGCCACGATGACCGCATCGACGGCTGCGCTGGCGTTGATGGGCACCGCAACCCTGGCCGCGCCCTCGCTGCATTCGGCCTTTGGTGACGCACCTGGGCTGCCGATGTTCACGGTGCGACTCGCGCTCGAGTTCGTTCTCATGTCGCTGCTGTTCGCCTCGCTCCTGTCGTCGGTCATGGCGGTGCGCTACTACAACCACGCCGGATTCATCAGCGCGATGCCGGTGGGCTCCGAGGCCCGCAATCGCTGGAGCGATGCGGGCCAGGCCTACGTGCGGCGAGCCGGCATCCTCTATAGCTGGGGACTCAGGCACCTGGTTCTGGTTGCACCCATCCTGGCTTCCATCGTTCATCCGGCAGCAGGCCCTGTTGCAGCCCTCGGTGTCGTCGCGGTGCTGGTCAGCTTCGACCGCTTCGGGAGCACGGACGAACCCACTCGTCCCGTAGGCAGAGTTTCAATTTCGCGACCTGCGCGCGAAAGCGGCGACAGAAATTGACGACGAGGGCGGCACGCGCGATGCGCAATCGCGGCTCGGCCACACGATTGAAGGCATGACCGCGAATTACATCCGCCACAAGGTGGGAAAGAAGGTACGCCCGCTTAGATGAATCGAAGGTTTGCGGAAGTGTGTTCCGCAAAGTGCCTAATTCAATAGCAAAGTGCGCTACAAAAAAAAAGAGCGCTCCACCCTTACGGGGAGCGCTCTGAGGCTTGGTAGGACGTACAAGATTCGAACTTGTGACCAACGGATTAAAAGTCCGCTGCTCTACCAACTGAGCTAACGTCCCAAGACCAAAATTCTTCAAATTCTCTTCTGCTTCTTTCAACCGGCATCGAGTCCGGCAAAGCCCGAAATTATAGCGTGACTTTGCGAGCAATCCGGTCCAAAAGCCAGCCCGCCGCACATTGTCCGAAGGTTGCGGTCACGCTCACCACCGAACCGTAGCCGTGGCAATTGAGCGATCCATCGCCCTCGACCGCGCAGGAGGCATCCGGCGGCGCCACGCTCTCGCGGCTGAAGACGCAGGCGACGCCGATCTTGCGGCCTTCGCGCGGCGCACCGTGCTCCTTGCGCAGACGCTGGCGCAGTTGCGCCAGCAGCGGATCGTGGGTCACCAATGCGAGGTCGTCGATCTCGACCCGGTGCGCCAGGCGTTTCCCCCCGGCCGCACCCACGGTGACGAAATCGGTGCCGGTTTCGCGCGCCCAGGCAGCCATCGCCAGTTTGGCCTTGACCTGGTCACAGGCATCGATCACGGCCGTCACCGGACCGTTCGCTTCCTGCGCCGCGGCCAGCAAGGCCTGCCAGTTGCCGGGCTCGACGAATTCGTCGAGCGCCAGCACCCGGCATGCGGGGTTGATCTGCGCAATGCGATCACGCATTGCCTCCACCTTGGCCTGGCCCACGGTCGCGTCGAGCGCATGGATCTGGCGGTTGATGTTGGATTCGGCGATGTGATCGAGATCGATCAGGGTGAGCCGCCCTGCCCCGCTGCGAGCCAGCGCCTCGACCGCCCACGAACCGACGCCGCCGATGCCGGCGACCAGCACGTGCGCATCGCGAATGGCCGCCGCACCCGCCACGCCATAGAGGCGCTCAAGGCCGCCGAAACGGCGGGCCAGGTCGGCGTCGTCCGCGGCGACGACGGTGCTCGCGGTCGTCACGTCCCTAGCGCAAGCGCGAGAGCCGCTCGCGGCCGGCCTGTGCCGCTTCCGATTGCGGATAGGCCTTGGTGAGGTCCTCGAGCGTGCGCTTCGCCGCGCGCGTGTCCTTCAGCTCGATCTGGCAATTCGCGATCGACAACACGGCTTCGGGCGCCTTCGCATGGTCGGGCGCCAGCGACAGCATGGAGCGGAAGTTGGCAATGGCCTCGTTGTAGTTGCGGGTCGCGTACTGCGCGTTGCCGAGCCAGAACAGCGCCGAAGCGTTGTAGCCGCTCTGCGGATAGCGTTTGACGAAGTCGGCGAAAGCGGTCTGTGCCTGCGCGAACTGCCCGGCGCGGAAGATGCCGAGCGCGGCGTCGAAGTCGGCCTTCTCCTTGGGATCGGCATTGAATTCGCGGCCGTCGACAGCGACCTTGGAAGGCTCGTTCTTCCTGCCCCGGTCGTCGGCATCGGTCTGCCGCTGCTGGAGATCGGTGACGGTCTTCGTGAGCTGCTCGTTCTGGCCGGTCATGCGCGCCAGGTCGCCGCGCATCTGCTCGATCTGGTTCTGCAGATCGAGCATGCTGCGCCGCAGTTGCGCGCTTTCCTCGCTCTGCCGCTGCTCCGACTGCGAGCGCATGGTCTCGACCCGCTGGCGCAGGTCGAGGATCGCGCGCCGCGCCTCGTCGTCCTCGAACAGTGCCGCCTGCGCACCGAGCGAGGTGCACAGAAAGGCGGATGCGAGGGCCACGCCCCGCAATGAAAGGCCGCGCATCATCAACGGTAGGTGATCTCGGCGCGGCGGTTTTGCGCCCAGGCATCTTCACCGCTGCCTTGCGCCGCCGGTTTTTCCTTGCCGAAGCTCACGGCCTCGATCTGGGCATCGTTGACGCCGACCAGGACCAGCGCCCGGCGCACGGCTTCGGAGCGCTTCTGGCCCAGCGCCAGGTTGTACTCGCGGCCGCCGCGTTCGTCGGTGTGGCCTTCGATGGACACGCGACGGTTCGGGTTGGCCTTGAGGAAGCGACCATGGCCGTCGATCAACTGCTGGAACTCGGGCTTGACCGTATAGCTGTCGAAGTCGAAATAGATGATCCGTGCCACGCCGACCGGGCCTTGCGCGTTCTGCGCGTTGGGATCGATGGTCACCGGCGCCACGCCGCTGGCGGCCCCGCCCGAGCCCTGGCCTGCGCCACGGTCGACCACCGGCGCTTCGTTCAGCTTGGTGCCCGACGAGCAGCCAGCGATCAGCGCCACGATGGCCAACGAATAAATCGTACGTTTCAACATTTTTTCGAACTCCTCAAGTTAATCATTGCTTTTGAAACGGACCCCAGTCCGGTTCCCTGATGTCTCCTGCCTGCCCCGCCAGTCGCGCCTTGATCTTGCCGTCGAGCGTCGTGGTCATCAGGGCCTCGCGCCCCTGGAGCTTGGTGGCGTAGACGATCAGTTTGCTGTTCGGTGCAAAGCTGGGATTCTCGTCGGCCGTGGTGTCGGTGATCGCCTGCACATTGCCGGTGGCCAACTCCATCACGTGGAGTTTGAAGCCCCCGCCCACGCGCGAGATATAGGCCAGCCAGCGGCCATCGCCGCTGACCGACGGAGAAATGTTGTAGGCGCCGCTGAAGGTCACCCGGGCCGGGTTCCCGCCGCTGGCGCCCATCTTGTAGATCTGCGGCGCACCGCCGCGGTCGCTGACGAAATAGATCGTGCTGCCGTCGGCCGAATAGACCGGCTCGGTGTCGATGCTGTTGCTTTGCGTGAGCCGGCGCGGTTCTCCGCCGCCGGACGAGATGGTGTAGAGCTGCGAGCCACCGTCGCGGCTCAGCGTGACGGCCAGCGTGCCGCCGTCCGGGGCCCAGGCCGGGGCGCTGTTGGAGCCGCGGAAGTTCGCCACCAGGCGCCGCTGGCCGCTGGCCACGTTGTGCACGTAGACCACCGGCTTGCGCGATTCGAAGGACACATAGGCCAACTGGCTGCCGTTGGACGACCAGGACGGCGAGATGATCGGCTCCGGACTGGCGAGCGCGGCTTGCGCGTTCTCGCCATCGGCATCGGCCACCCACAGCGTGTAGCGGCTGCCGCCCTTGGTGACGTAGGCGATGCGGGTCGAGAAGATGCCCTTCTCACCCGTCAGCTTTTCGTAGATGTAGTCGGCGATGCGGTGCGAGGCCAGCCGCAGGTCGCCCTGCGGGACGGTGTAGCTCTGGCCGCCCAGGTCCTGCCCGCGGACCACGTCCCAAAGGCGGAAACGGACGTCGAAGCGGCCGTCGGCCAGCCGCGTCACGCTGCCCACTGCGAGCGAATCGGCGGTGCGCTGGCGCCACAGGCTCAGGTCGGGCCGCGAGCTCTCGTCGAGCGACTGGCCGGAGGCATCGACGCCGCGGAACTGTCCGCTGCGCTCGAGGTCGGCCTGCACGATGGCGGAGATCTTCTGCGGCGACGACTCCTCGCCCCGGAACGGAGCGATCGCGATCGGCAGTTGCGTCACCCCGACACCCGACACCTCGACCCGGAACTGGGCCAGCGCGGGAAGTACGGGGGTGGCGGCAAGGGCCGCAATCAAGGCGCGGCGAGCGAAGAACGATGAAGAAGGGGTTGGGGAGAGGTCTTGCAACGGCTTTTTCATGCAATTCGGAGAGGTTTCCGAAGATTAAGTTTCTTGTCTCGGACAAAACAGCTGACATGGTACATGTTGCGATGGCCGGGAGGTCACAAAACGTGTATGACCCGGCCCGGTCCTACAAGGAGCACGCCCGTAGAATGCGCCGCCATGCAGCCCTCCACCGCCACCGACATGGTGCGCCTCCCCCTGACCCGACGACTCGCGCGCCTGATGACCTGGTTCGGCAGTTCGCGCCGCTGGTGGGCGCTGGGCATCGCGACCGCGGCGGTCGCCGCGCTCACCGAGCCCCTGCTGGCCGCGATGCTCAAGCCGCTGTTCGATCGCGGCTTCACGCGCGGACAGCTGGCGCTGTGGATCGTGCCGGTGGCGATCATCCTGCTCTTCCTGGTGCGCGGCGTGGCGCAGTTCATTTCTCAATATGCCCTGGCGCGCATCGCCAATGAAGGCATGCAGGGACTGCGGCGCATGCTGTTCCAGCGCCTGCTCGAAGCGGAACTCGCCCTCTTTTCGCGTCAGTCGGCCAGCACCCTGTCGAACACGGTGGTCTACGAGGTGCAGACCGGCGCCATGCTGCTGGTGCAGGCGCTGCTGAGCCTGTCGCGCGATGGCTTCGTGACGGTGGCGCTGCTGTTCTACCTGGTCTACCTGAACTGGAAGCTCACGCTGATCGTCGGCGTGATGGTGCCGGGCGTGGCCTGGATCATGAAGGTGCTGTCCAAGCGGCTCTACCACCTGACGCGCCTCGGGCAGCATGCCACCGACGAACTGGCCTACGTGGTCGAGGAGAACGTGCTCGCCCACAGGATGGTGCGCCTGCATCGCGCCGAAGCCAGCCAGAGCGAGCGCTTCGAGCGCCTGAGCCACAGCCTCAATCGGCTGGCCGTGAAATCGACCATCGCTCAGGCCGCGATGACGCCGCTCACGCAGCTCTTTGCCGCCTTCGCGCTGTCGATCGTCGTGATGATCGCGCTCTGGCAGGCCGGGGAGAAGGGGCTGACGGTCGGCGGCTTCATCTCGTACGTGACGGCGATGCTGATGCTGATCGCGCCGATCCGGCGCCTCGCCGACATGGCCAATCCGATCACGCGCGGGCTGGCCGCGCTCGAGCGCGGCCTGGCGCTGATCGACGAGGTTCCCTCGGAAACGCAGGGCCGGTTCGTGCTCGAACGCGCAGCCGGCCACATCGAGCTGCGGCGCGTCTGCGTCAACTACCGCGGCGACGACGAGGCACGCGCGCTCGACGGCGTCAGCCTGGCGATCGAGCCCGGCGAGGTGATCGCCTTCGTCGGCCCCTCGGGCTCCGGGAAAACGACGCTGGTCAACCTGCTGCCGCGCTTCGTGCTGCCGAGCGCCGGCGAAGTACTGCTCGATGGCCACGAGGTCGGCGAATGGCAGCTGGCCAGCCTGCGCGCGCAGTTCGCGATGGTCAGCCAGGACGTGGTGATGCTCAACGACAGCCTGGCAGCGAACGTCGCGCTCGGCGCCGCGATCGACCGCGACCGCGTGCTCGAATGCGTTGCTGCCGCCAATCTCTCCGTCCACGTGGAAGGCCTGCCGCAGGGCATCGACACCGTGCTGGGCCACAACGCGACGCAGTTGTCGGGCGGCCAGCGGCAGCGCCTGGCGATCGCCCGTGCGCTCTACAAGAACGCACCGATCCTGCTGCTCGACGAAGCCACGTCGGCGCTCGACACCGAATCCGAGCGGCTGGTGCAGGAGGCGCTGCAGCGCCTCATGCAGGGCCGCACCACGCTGATCGTGGCCCACCGCCTCTCGACCATCCAGCATGCCGACCGCATCGTCGTGATGGAGCACGGCCGCATCGCCGAGCACGGCACGCACGAACAGTTGATGGCGCTCGACGGCCTCTACGCGCGGCTGCAGACCAACGCCATCCGCACCACCCCTCCCGGACAAGCCGCGACCCTCTGACCGCGGCCGGCGCAGCCAGGCCCGTGGGTGAAACACCGCGGAACCGGCTTCGCCGGGCCGCTGGTGTTGCCCCCGGTCGGGGGTGGGCGGCTACACGCCGTGAGCCAACCTGGGGGCGAGCTAAAGCAGCACGATGTCGTACTGGCCTTGTCCCATCGCGGGCTCGGCCTGAAGCGAGATCGGCTTGCCGATGAAATCGCTCAAGCCCGCCAGGTGCTGGCTCTCCTCGTCGAGGAACAGTTCGATCACCTGCGGCGACGAGACGATGCGAAACTCGCGCGGCGTGAACTGGCGCGCCTCGCGCAGGATCTCGCGCAGCACGTCGTAAGCCACGCTGCGCGCGGTCTTCACGATGCCTTGGCCGTTGCAGGCCACGCACGGCTCGCACAGCATGTGGGCCAGCGATTCGCGCGTGCGCTTGCGCGTCATCTCGACCAGCCCCAGTTGCGAGAAGCCGCCCGCAGTGGTCTTCACGCGGTCGCGCGCGAGCTGCTTGCGGAACTCCGCCAGCACCTGCTCGCGATGGTCGTCGCGGGCCATGTCGATGAAGTCGACGATCACGATGCCGCCCAGGTTGCGCAGCCGCAGCTGCCGCGCGATGGCCTGCGCCGCCTCCAGGTTGGTCTTGAAGATGGTGTCGTCGAAATTGCGCGCGCCGACGAAGCCGCCGGTGTTGACGTCGACCGTGGTCAGCGCCTCGGTCTGGTCGACCACCAGGTAGCCGCCGGACTTCAGGTCGACCCGGCGGCCCAGCGCCTTGGCGATCTCCTCGTCGATCGAATAGAGGTCGAAGATCGGCCGCTCGCCCTTGTACAGCTGCAGCTTGCCGGCCGCCTGCGGCATGAACTCGAGACCGAACTTGAGCAGCGACTCGAACTGCTCGCGCGAATCGATGCGGATCGTCTGCGTGTCCTCGCTGGTCATGTCGCGCAGCACGCGCTGCAGCAGGCTCAGGTCCTGGTGCAGCAGCGACATCGGCGGCATCCGCACTGACAGCTCGCGGATGCGGGTCCAGGTCTTGCGCAGGTAGGCGATATCCTCGGCCAGCTCGGCGTCGCTCGAATCCTCGCCGTTGGTGCGCAGGATGAAGCCGCCGGTGTTGGCGGGCACCACGCCACCGCTGTCGGCCGCGGCCGCCGCCTCGATCAGCAGCTGCATGCGGCTGCGCAGCGCATCGCGCAGGTCGGGCGGGATCTTCTGCGAGACACCGATGTGGTTGTCCTGCGGCAGGAAGACCAGCAGCCGCCCGGCGATGCTGATCTGGGTCGACAGGCGCGCGCCCTTGGTGCCGATCGGGTCCTTGATCACCTGCACCAGCAGGGACTGGCCCTCGAACACCTGTTTCTCGATCGGCACCATGGCGCCGCCGTTGCGATGATCGCGCTCGGGCGTCGGGGTACTCGGCCGCGAGCCCGGGGTGAACGGTGCCACGATGTCGGCCACGTGCAGGAAGGCGGTGCGGTCCAGGCCGATGTCGATGAAGGCCGACTGCATGCCCGGCAGCACGCGCGACACCTTGCCCAGGTAGACGTTGCCGACCAGACCGCGCTCGAGCGTGCGCTCCACGTGGAGCTCCTGCACGGCGCCGTGCTCGACCAGGGCGACGCGGGTCTCCTGGGGGGACCAGTTGATCAGGATGTCTTGCATGTTTTTCTAGGTCTCGAAGCCGGCCTGGCGCAGCAACTCGGCAGTCTCGAACATCGGGAGGCCCATGATGCCCGAATGCGAGCCGCTGATGTGTTCGATGAAGGCCGCGGCCCGCCCCTGGATCGCATAGGCGCCGGCCTTGCCGAGCGGCTCGCCGCTGGCGACATAGGCGGCGACCTGCGGCGCGGCGAGCGCGGCAAAGCGCACGTGCGAGACGTTGAGCGCGGCCTGCCGCCGGCCGCCATGCTGCAGCGCGATCGCGGTCATGACGCGGTGGGTCCGGCCCGACAGCAGCTGGAGCATGCGAACGGCATCGGGGCCATCCTCCGGTTTGCCGAGGATCGTGCGGCCGATCGCCACGGTGGTGTCGGCGCAAAGGATCGGAGCCGGCGGCAGGCCGCGGCGCTCGTGCCGCGCCACGGCGGCATCGAGCTTCAGCGCCGTGACCCGCTGCACGTAGGCCGTCGGCGATTCGCCGGGCAGCACGGCTTCGAGCGACTCGGCGTCTTCGTCGGCCGCGGCCAGCAGCAACTCATGGCGCACGCCGATCTGCGCCAGCAATTGCGCCCGGCGCGGGCTCTGCGACGCCAGGTAAATGAACGACGCGGTCATTCGGCAACCTCCGTGCTGCGCACTGCGGTGCGAGCTTGCTTGGGGCGGCCCGGCGCGGCGCTCATTCGGCAACCTCCGTGCTGCGCACTGCGGTGCGAGCTTGCTTGGGGCGGCCCGGCGCGGCGCTCATTCGCGGTGGTACGGGTGGCCGGCGTTGACCGACCACGCGCGATACAGCTGCTCGACGAGCAGCACGCGCGCCATCGCATGCGGCAGCGTGAGGTCGGACAGCCGGATGCGCTCGTGCGCAGCCGCCTTGAATGCAGGGTCGAGGCCATCGGGCCCGCCGATCACCAGCGCGACGTCATCGCCCTCGCCTTGCCAGGCCTGCAGACGGGCTGCGAGCGCCTTGGTGGTCAGCGCGGTGCCGCGCTCGTCGAGGGCGACGATGCGCATGCCCTTGGCGATCGCGCCCTCGATGCGCTCACGCTCGGCCGCATAGAGGGTTTCGAGGGTCTTGGAGCCGCGCGGCTCGGTCTTGACCGCGCGCAGTTCGAGCTTGAGCTCGGGCGGAAAGCGCTTGGCGTAGTCGTCCCAGGCGGTCTGCGCCCAGTCGGGCATGCGCTGCCCGACCGCGACCACCAGCAGTTTCATGACCTCGGCGAGGTCGTCTTGCGTGCGGCCTTCTTCGCTGCGGGAGCGGCCTTCTTCGCGGCCGCCTTCTTGGCCGGCGCCTTGTTGACCACCATGGTCTTCACGGGCGTCTTGGCCCCAGCGGTCTTGCGCGCTGCGGGCTTCCTGGCCGCCGGCTTCTGCTTCTCGAGCTTGGCGGCCTGCTCGGCGGAGCGGATGGCCGTCTTGGCCGCGCTGGAGCGGCGCAGCGACGTGCTGACCTTCTTCGCGGCAGGCGCCTTCTCTTCCGAGGCCTGGGGGGCGGCCGGCTTGACGGCACCGAGCTTGGTCCGCACCGGCTTGTCGCCCCAGATCTCCTCGAGGTGGTAGTAGCGGCGGATGGCCGGCTGCATGATGTGCGCCACGGCCGCGCCGCAGTCCACGATGATCCACTCGCCGTTGGCCTCGCCTTCCACCCGCGGCTTGTTGAAGCCGGCGTCGCGCACCGCATCGCGCACGCTGGCGGCCAGCGCCTTGGTCTGGCGGTTGGAGGTGCCCGAGGCGACGATCACGCGCTCGAACAGCGGGGAGAGATGTTCTGTGTCGAAGACCTGGATGTCCTGCGCCTTGACGTCCTCGAGGCCGTCGATGATGGCCCGCTGGAGTTTCTGGGTGTCTTTTTTGGCGGCGGCTTCAGTGGTCATCAGGCGGATCGGTAGAGATGGTGTTTGTCAATATAGCGTGCAACCGCCGGCGGAACCAGACCATCGAGCCCAACGGCACGCACAGCGCGCGCCCGGATGTCGGTCGCGCTGGTGTCCATGGGCTGGAGATCGAGGGGTTCGAAACGCGCGCCGGGCGGGAGAAATGGCAGGACTGAAGGGTCGAAACGACCGCTGGCCCCCGTGGCTGCTTCGCGATTTGCTACGGAAATTATAGCAATCGAAAATATCTCCTCCCAGCCGTGCCAGCGCGGCAGCGACAGGGCCTGGTCGGCGCCCATGATCAGCACCAGCTGGGCCGAAGGCTGTTCCCGCTGCAATTCGCGCAGGGTGTCGAGCGTGTAGGTCGGTCCGGGGCGCAGGATCTCGCGGGCATCGACCATGACGCGGGCGATCCCGTCGAAGGCCAGCCGCGCCATTGCGAGGCGGTCCTCGGCGGCACTCAGCGCCCGGTCCTTGTGCCAGGCCTGCCCGGTCGGAAAGATGCGCAGTTCGGCCAGGCCCAACTGCGCCAGGGCGGCCTGCACCAGGGCCACGTGCGCGTTGTGGGGCGGGTCGAAAGCGCCGCCGAACACACCGACGCGCGGGCGGCTCAGAGCCATTCGCGCCGCACGATGAAGTCGCTGTACAGCGCCGCCTCGGGGCTACCCGGCTCGGGCCGCTGGCGGTAGGCCCAGCTGGCCAGCGGCGGCATCGACAGCAGGATCGATTCGGTGCGCCCACCCGACTGCAGGCCGAAGTGCGTGCCGCGGTCCCACACCAGGTTGAATTCGACATAGCGGCCGCGCCGGTAGAGCTGAAAGGCACGCTCGCGCTCGCCATGGGGCGTGTCGCGCCGCCGTTCGACGATCGGCAGGTAGGCCGGCAGGAAGGCATCGCCGACCGAGCGCAGCATGGCGAAGCTCTGCTCGAAGCCCGGCTCGGAGAAGTCGTCGAAGAAGATGCCGCCGACGCCGCGCTGCTCGTTGCGGTGCTTCAGCGTGAAGTAGTCGTCGCACCAGGTCTTGAAGCGCGGGTACTTGTCCTCGCCGAAGGGGGCCAGCGCGTCGCGGCAGCTGCGGTGGAAATGGACCGCATCCTCCTCGAAACCGTAACAGGGCGTCAGATCCATGCCGCCGCCGAACCAGCAGACGGGCGCCGCGTCCTGCGGCAGCGCGGCCAGCATCCGCACGTTCATGTGGACGATCGGCACATAGGGATTGCGCGGATGGAACACCAGGGACACACCCATCGCCTCGAAGGGCGCGCCGGCCAGCTCGGGCCGGTGCTGGGTCGCCGAGGGCGGCAGCCGTGGCCCGCGCACCTGCGAGAAGCCGCAGCCCGCGCGCTCGAACAAGGCGCCGCCTTCGAGGATGCAGGTCAGGCCGCTGCCCTGCAGCGGCTCGCCGGGCTCCTTCTGCCAGGCGTCGCGAACGCAGCGTCCGCCGTCGGCGGTCTCGATCGCGGCCACGATGCGCTGCTGCAGGCCGCGCAGATAGTCCGCCACCGCCTCCGGCCGGGTGTCGAGGGTGCCTTGCATCGGGCCTGCAGCCATCAAGCCTGCGGCGAGCGCGCGTGGACCGCGCGGTGGCCGATGTCCTTGCGGTACTGGGCGCCGTCGAACTGGATCCGCGCCGCGACCGCGTAGGCGCGCTGCTGAGCCAGCTTGACGCTGTCGGCCAGCACGGTCACGCAGAGCACGCGCCCGCCGCTGGTGGCGAGCTCGCCGCTGTCGAGCGTGGTGCCGGCATGGAACACGACGGCATCGGGCGCCTCGGGCGGAATGCCCGTGATGCGGTCGCCCTTGCGCGGCGACAGCGGATAGCCGTGCGCGGCCATCACGATGCCCAGGGCGACGCGCCGGTCCCACTCGAGTTCGACCTGGTCGAGCGTGCCGTCGGTCGCATGCCAGAAGACCTCGAACAGGTCGGACTTGAGCCGCAGCATGATCGGCTGCGTCTCGGGGTCGCCCATGCGGCAGTTGAACTCGAGCGTCTTGGGATGCCCCTTGCCGTCGATCATCAGGCCGGCGTACAGGAAGCCGGTGTACGGGATGCCGTCCTTCTCCATGCCGCGGATGGTCGGCAGGATGATTTCGCGCATCGCGCGCGCATGCACCTCGGCGGTCACCACCGGCGCCGGGGAGTAGGCGCCCATGCCGCCGGTGTTCGGCCCCTGATCGCCATCCAGCAGGCGCTTGTGGTCCTGGCTGGTGGCCAGCGCGGTCACGTTCTTGCCGTCGCACAGCACGATGAAACTGGCTTCTTCGCCCTGCAGGAACTCCTCGATCACCACGCGCGCGCCGCCCTCGTTGTGGGAGACGCCGAACTTGTTGTCCAGCAGCATGAAGTCGATCGCTTCGTGCGCCTCGGCCAGCGTGGTCGCGACCACCACGCCCTTGCCGGCCGCCAGGCCGTCGGCCTTGACCACGATCGGCGCGCCCCTGGCGTCGACATAGGCATGCGCCGCCGCCGCGTCGGTGAAGGCCTCGTACTCGGCGGTCGGGATGGCGTGCCGCTTCATGAAGGCCTTGGAGAAGGCCTTGGAACTCTCGAGCTGCGCCGCCGCCTGGGTCGGCCCGAAGATGCGCAGGCCGTGGGCGCGGAACTCGTCGACCACGCCGGCGGCCAGCGGCGCCTCCGGGCCGACCACGGTCAGCCCGATCTTTTCCTTCTGGGCCCAGGCGCGCAGGTCTGCGGGCGCCGTGATGTCCACGCATTCGTAACGGGTGTCCGAGCGCGTGCCGCCGTTGCCGGGCGCCACGTAGACCCGGCTGACCCGGTCCGACTGCGCCAGTCGCCACGCCAGGGCGTGCTCGCGGCCGCCGCCTCCAATCACCAGTACCTTCATTCGCGGGCTTTCGTTCGCCGGGCCGTCATTCGGACAGCGCGGCGTTGTGATAGACATCCTGCACGTCGTCCAGGTCTTCCAGGACGTCGAGCAGCTTCTGCATGCGGGCGGCTTCCTCGCCGGCGAGTTCGATCGTGTTCTCGGCCCGCATCGTGACCTCGGCGATCTCGGGCTTGAGGCCGGCCGCCTCGAGCGCGTTCTTGACGGCTTCAAAATCGCCGACCGCGGTCAGTACCTCGATCGCGCCGTCGTCGTCGCTGACGACGTCTTCGGCACCGGCCTCGAGCGCCACTTCCATCACCTTGTCCTCGCTGGTGCCGGGCCCGAACACGAGCTGGCCGCAGTGCTTGAACTGGAACGCCACCGAGCCTTCGGTGCCCATGTTGCCGCCGTGCTTCGAAAAGGCATGGCGCACCTCGGCGACCGTGCGCACGCGGTTGTCGGTCATGGTGTCGACGATGATCGCGGCGCCGCCGATGCCGTAGCCCTCGTAGCGGATTTCCTCGTAGTTGACGCCCTCGAGGTTGCCGGTGGCCTTGTCGATGTTGCGCTTGATCGTGTCGATCGGCAGGTTGACCGCCTTGGCCTTCTCGACCGCCAGGCGAAGCCGCGGGTTGGCGCCGAGGTCGCCGCCGCCGGTGCGTGCGGCGACCATGATTTCACGGATGGCGCGGGTCCAGAGCTTGCCGCGTTTCTCGTCCTGACGGCCCTTCCGGTGCTGAATATTCGCCCATTTGCTGTGTCCGGCCATGGCTCTATCTCTCGCAATCTTGTGTTTTCAAACCAGACAGCGAGTTTACTGTCCGGCGGCCGCCGCTGCCTGTCCCGGACTCCAGGAGCGCCGATGCCTTTTTGGGATAATCCTCCGCTGATGCGCCCACCGCGCGAACCACTTCCCCACCCACGCGCATGAACATCCCCCCGCCGATTGCTGAATCCGCTCCGCCCCTGCAGGACAGCTGCGATGTGCTCGTGATCGGCGGCGGTCCGGCCGGCGCCACCGCCGCTGCCCTGCTGGCACGGCAAGGACGCCGGGTCGTCATGCTCGAGAAGGCGCACCATCCGCGCTTCCACATCGGCGAATCGCTGCTGCCGGCCAATGTCGCGCTGTTCGACAAGCTCGGGCTGCGCGACGACCTCGAGCGCATCGGCATGCCCAAGTGGGGCGTCGAATTCGTCTCACCCGACCACGAGCACGCCGCCAGGCTCGAGTTCTCCGAGGCCTGGGACAAGACCATGCCCTACGCCTGGCAGGTGCGGCGCTCCGAGATGGACGAGATCCTGTTCCGACATGCTGCGGCCCAGGGCGCCGAGGCGCTGGAAGGCTGCCGCGTGCGCGAGGTCAGCTTCGACGCCGATGGCGCCGATGTGCAGGCGGTGCAGGACGACGGTACCCGGCGCCACTGGCGCACGCGCTTCGTCATCGACGCCTCGGGCCGCGACACCTTCCTGTCCAGCAAGCTCAAGGCCAAGCAGAAGAACCCCAAGCACAACAGTTCGGCGCTGTTCGGCCACTTCACCAATGCCGAGCGGGCGCCGGGCAAGCTCGAAGGCAACATCACGATTCTCTGGTTCCAGCACGGCTGGTTCTGGTACATCCCGCTGGCCGACGGCAGCACCAGCGTCGGCGCCGTCTGCTGGCCCTATTACCTCAAGTCGCGCAAGAAACCGCTGAAGGAATTCTTCGCCGACACCCTGGCCCTGTGCGAGCCGCTCATGCAGCGCCTGAAAGACGCCACGCTGATCGACGACGCGGTCTATGCCACCGGCAACTACTCCTACACCAGCACCCATTGCAGCGGCGAGCGCTACCTGATGCTGGGCGACGCCTACGCATTCATCGACCCGGTTTTCTCCTCGGGCGTGTACCTGGCGATGCACAGCGCGTTCGTCGGCGCCGAGGTGGTCGCCGCCACCCTCGACCATCCGGCCCAGGCCGCGGCCGAGCGGCGCCGCTTCGAGGCGGAGATGCGCAAGGGGCCGCGCGAATTCTCCTGGTTCATCTTCCGCGTGACCAACCCGACGATGCGCGAATTCTTCATGTATCCCTCGAACCCCTTGCGCGTCAAGGAAGCGCTGATGTCGCTGCTCGCCGGCGACATCTACGGCAAGACGCCCATCTGGCGCTCGCTGCGGGTGCTGAAGGCCATTTACTTCGCGGTCAGCGCCGCCCATCCGCGCCGCACCTGGGAGGCCTGGCGGCGGCGGCGGCGCAACATCCGCGACCTCGGGCCGCTGGCCGGCGAAAACATCGTCGAGGCCCAGCGATGACCGCACGCCTTCCCCTCGACGCGCCGCCCCTGCGCGTGCAGCGCCTCAGCCTCGCAGACAGCCTGGGCCTCGCCGGCAGCCGCCCCTCGCCTTTCGGCGCGCTCGGCTATGGCACCCCCGACGGCCTGGCCTGGATGCCGACCGTGAATGCGCGGGTGCTGTCCGGCGGCGCCCCGATGGCCGATGTCTGGCACGCCGGCGAGCACATCGAGTCCGGCACCACGGGCGTGGTGCGCTGGCGCAGCGACGGCCACTGGATGCTCGGCGCCATCGACCTCGACGAAAGCGTCGAACGCGCCGGCGTCGCGGCACTGTCGGAACGCGCATACCGCGATCTCTTCGCCGCGCTGGACGAAACCGGCTGCACCCATCTGCTGCGAATCTGGAACTACCTGCCGCAGATCAACGGCGATGGCGGCGGGCTCGAACGCTACCGCCAGTTCAACGCCGGCCGGCAGCAGGCCTTCGTCGACGCCGGCCAGGCCGCCTTCGACGGCGCCCCGGCCGCCTGCGCGCTCGGCATCCACCAGGGCGCGCTCAGCATCCGCTTCCTGGCCGGCCGCACCGCCCCGCTCGCGGTCGAGAACCCACGGCAGGTCTCTGCCTACCGCTACCCGCCGAGCTACGGCCCACGCGCGCCGACCTTCTCGCGCGCTGCGCTGGCCGAGATCGGCGGCGGCGACATCGCGCTCTTCATCTCGGGCACCGCCAGCATCGTCGGCCACGAGACCGTGCATGTGGGCGAATTGCTGCCGCAGGTGCAGGAAACGCTGCACAATCTCGCGGCGGTGATCGCGGCGGCCAACGCGCGCACCAGCGCCACCTTCGATCTGGCGGCACTGGACTGCGTGGTGTACGTGCGCCATGCCGCCGACGCCCCCCAGGTGCGCCGGGCGCTCGAGGAGGCGCTGGGCCCGCAGGCGCACATGGTGAGCCACGCGGTCTACCTCGAAGCCGACATTTGCCGCCAGGACCTGCTGGTGGAAATCGAGGCCCATTCGGTTGCACGCGGCGCACTGCGCGCCTGACGGTCCGGGCGTCCCATGAACCGGCTGCTTCGCCTGGGACGCTCGATTCTGTTCGCGCTGCCGCTGTACGCGCTGCTGGCGCTGCTCGGCGCCATCTCGCTGGCCTGGAACCTGGTCGCGATGCTGCTCTACCCGTTGCTGCCGCCGGCCACCGGGCGGGCGCTCGGCCGCAGCGTCATCGCGCGCGCCTACCGCTTCTTCTGGGCCGTCGCCTCGTTCAGCGGCATGATGCGCATCGACGCCGACTGCCTCGATGCCCTGCGCGACGAGCGCGGGCTGATCTTCGTGGCCAACCATCCGACCATGCTCGATGCCCTTCTGCTGGTGGCGCGCCTGCCGCGCAGCGCCTGCATCATGAAGGCCGACCTGATGCGCAACATCTTCCTGGGCGCCGGCGCCCGGCTGGCGCGCTACATCCGCAACGACTCGGCTCGCACCATGGTGCGGCTCGCCGTCGACGACCTCAGGAACGGCGGCCAGCTGGTGATCTTCCCGGAGGGCACGCGCACCGTGACGCCGCCGCTCAACAGCTTCCGGCCCGGCATCACGCTGATCGCCAAGCTGGCGCAAGCGCCGATCCAGACCGTCTTCATCGACACCGATTCGCCCTACCTCGGCAAGGGCTGGCCCTTGTGGCGCGTGCCGCCGCTGCCGATCGTCTTCAGGCTCAGCCTGGGCCAGCGCTTCGCGCCGTCGCAGGACAGCAATGCGCTGCTGCAGCAGATCGAACACTACTTCCGCCAATCCATGGAACAGCGCGCCCCCGACGCGCAGCCCGCATGCCAGACGTCTCGCGCACCCACCTTGTCCTGATCCCGAGCTACAACACAGGAGAACGCCTGTTCTCCACGGTCAAGGCGGCACGCGCGCAATGGAACCCGGTGTGGGTGGTGGTGGACGGCAGCACCGACGGCACCGGCAAGCGCTTGCAGCAGATGGCCGAGCAAGACGCCGGGCTGCAGGTCTGGCTGCTGCCCCACAACCAGGGCAAGGGCGCAGCGGTGCTGCACGGGCTGCGCGCCGCACAACAGGCCGGCTACACCCATGCGCTGACGATGGACTCCGATGGGCAGCATCCGGCCGACCTGATCCCGGCCTTCATGCAGGCCTCGCGGGCGCGCCCCGACACCATGGTGCTGGGCCGCCCCGTCTTCGATGCCAGCGCCCCGCTGCTGCGCGTGCGCGGCCGCCGCGTCTCCAACGGCTGGACCCAGCTCGAAACCCTGTTCGCGGGCGTCGGCGATTCGCTCTACGGCTTTCGCGTGTACCCGGTGGCCGACCTGATCGCGGTCATGGCGCGGCAGCCATGGATGCGGCGCTTCGACTTCGACACGGAAGCGGTGGTGCGCCTCGCCTGGCGCGGCGTCAAGCCGGTCAACATCGATGCGCCGGTGAAGTACCTGACGGCCGAAGAAGGCGGCGTGTCCCACTTCCGCTATGTGCGCGACAACCTGCTCCTGAGCTGGATGCATGCGCGGCTGATGCTGGAGTTCGTTGTGCGGCTGCCTGGGCTGATGTGGCGGAAGGTGCGGGGGGCGCCGCCGTTTCAGCCCTGAGTCCGCCAGGGCGCTGGACGGCGCCGGTGCGCGGTCCTATCATCGTTGCGTGAATACCATGCGCCTACTGATCTGCCTTGCCGGGATCGCCGCCACCCCGTCCGTCTTTGCGGATCCAGTGAATCAATGCAAGGGTGCCGACGGTCGCATCACCCTGACGGAGCGACCTTGCGGAGATCCCGCGACGGAGCGAAACCAGCGGCAGCCGTCGCAGATCGCCGTCGATCAGATCCAGGCCGAGGACATTTTCCGCGCGAGAGCACTGAGTCGCGAGGGCCGGCCGCCCGCTTCACCTGAACTCATCGACAGTCGCGGCATTCCGCAGGATCCGGGCACGAGCGGGGCCTATCGGTGATCTTGAAGATGCACCTCGCCGGATTCATTCGAATACAGGCCTGAAGAAACTGCGTTCGTAGCTCAGGATGCAGCGGGTGTCCCGCGCATACTTGAACGCGGCCTGGCACGCCGTGTCGGTGGCCGACAACGCGCGATATTCCTCGTACGCCGCAAGGCTCGGGAACGTGAACATGGCGAGCGCGATGTTGTTCGCGCCTTCCGACGGCAGGAAGTAGCCGTGGTGCTGCCCTCCGAACTTCTCGACCAGAGGAATCCAGAGCTTTCCGTAGTGCTCGAACTCCTCGAGCTTGAACGGATCGATGACATAGCGCAGGTAGCAGGTGACCATGATTGTTCCGAGTTGCCTAGATCATCCCGCCATTGATGGAGATCACCTGTCCCGTGATGTACGCCGCCTCGTCGCTGGCCAGGAAACCCGCCAGCGACGCGACCTCCTCAGGCGTCCCGGCGCGCTTCGCAGGCACCATCTGCTGGATCATCGCCGCGTCGAACACTCCATCGGCCATCGGCGAAGCGATGATCCCCGGCGCGATCGCATTCACGGTCACGCCACGCGCCGCGACTTCCAGCGACAGCGCCTTGGTCGCACTGTTGAGCCCGCCCTTGGCCGCCGCGTAGTTGACCTGCCCGCGATTGCCCGTGAGCGAGGCCACCGACGAGATGTTGAGGATCCGCCCCCATCGCGTGCGCAGCATCGGCAGCAGCAACGGCTGCGTCACGCGGAAGAAGCCGTTGAGCGAGACGTCGATCACCTTGTGCCATTGCTCCGGCCGCATGCCCGGCAGCACCGCGTCGTCGTGCACGCCGGCATTGTTCACGATGACCTGCACCGGCCCGCCTTCGAGCAGGCGCTGGCAGGCCGCCTGCGCGGCCTCGTCGCTGCGCAGGTCGAACACCACGCATTCGGCCTTGCCGCCCGCCGCGGCGATGGCGGCCGCCAATTGCTCGACCGATTCGGGCCGCGAGTTGGCGTGCAGCAGCACAGTGGCGCCGTCGCGCGCCAGGCGCTGCGCGATCGCGGCGCCCAGTGCGCCGCTCGCGCCGGTGATCAGGGCGCGTTTTCCGGTGAGACTCATGCGTGGGTTTCCATGGCTAGCGGGGTGTTCAGAACGACGACGGCGCGGCCCTCGGCCAGCGCCCTGCCGGCTGCGTCCCGGACTGAGAATTCGTAGAGGATCTGGCTCACATCGCCCGTGAGCCGCGTGGCATGCACGTGCAGCTCGCCGGCGATGTCGTCGATGCGCTCGACGCCGAGGCGCACGTTGCGCGCGCTGGCGAGAAAGCCGGCGGACGGCTCACTGCCTGGCGCCGCCAGCAGCCCGCCGTGGAGCGCCATCGCTTGCGCCGCGTACTCGATCAGGTTCGGCGACAGCAGGCCCGAGGCCGTCCGCAGCGGGTTGTCCGCATGCGCATGCGTGGCCGTCGTGCAATGGATGGCATGCTCGTCCCAGGAGCGCAGGTTCTCCAGCAGGCACATGGTGCCGCTGTGCGGGATGCGCCGCGCGATGCCGGCGCGATCGAGGGTCTGGGCTGCTGTCATTCGGCTTCCTTGATGTCGGCCACCAGCAGCACGTTGGCGAAGGGCGTGCCCTCGCTCATCGGAATGCTGCGGACCGTGAATCCCAGACGCTGCAGCAGCAGCTTCCAGTCATCGAGCGGCCGGCCCCAGGTCGGCGACACGCGATGACCGCGAATGCGCGTCACGGTACGGTCGACCCACTGGCTGATCGCGAAACCCCTGCGGCTGGCGGCGTCGCCGACGCGCAGCAGCAGCCGCCCGCCCGGCTGAAGGGCTTCGCGCACGCGGCGCAGCACAACTTCCTGGGCCTCGAGGTCGACGTAGTGCAGCACGTCGAGGATCACGACCAGGTCGCTGGGCGGCAGCTCGGCCTTGCACATGTCGGCGCAGAAGAATTCCGGCGCGGGCTGGAGATGGCCGATCGAGGTCCGGGCGCGCGCCACGTCCTTCGGCATCAGCTCGATGCCGGTGTAGCGAACCGTGGCCGGGGCCGCGCCCCAGGATGCGGGCCAGGCACCGGGCCGCGACTGCATCGCACCCAGGGTCGACAGAAGACTCGCGAACAGGCCCTGCCCGCAGCCGATGTCCACCACGCGGCGCCGGTGCGCGCCGATCAGGCCGCGTTCGATCAGACCGCGAAAGACCGGATCGCGGCCCAGCTTGCCACGCGCGAAATGCCAGGCAAAGCGGCCGGCCTTGCGGTACGGTGCGGTCGCGTGTTCGTGCACTTGGCGCCACGCGGCGTCGGTGGACACAGGGTTTCTCATGCAGCCAGGGCCTCGGGCAATGTGACGGCGCGCAGGCCGTCGGTCTGGATTCTTGCCAGCAGCGGTGGCAGCACGTCCAGCACCACGGCGCGGCCGTCGGCGGTGCGCGCGGCGTGACCGTCGTGCAACAGCAGGATGTCGCCGGCCTGCAGGTCGTGCGCAAGGCGTGCCAGCACGGTGGAGGCATCGCCCTCGCGGGTGTCGAAGCCACGCCGCGTCCAGCTGACCAGGGTCAGCCCCAGGCGATGCAGCACCGGCGCCAGGAAGGGATTGCGCAGGCCCGCGGGCGCGCGAAAGCAGGTCGGCCGCAGCCCAGTCACGTCGAACAGCACCTGCTGCGCGCGCGCGATCTCGGCCTCGAAGCCGCGCGGCCCCAGCAACGAGAAGTTGTGGCGATGCCGCGCCGTGTGGTTCTGGATGCTGTGGCCGCGCGCCACGATCTCGCGCGCCAGCGCCGGATGCGCGGCCACGCGCTCGGCGATGCAGAAGAAGGTGGCGCGCTGCCCATGCGCGTCCAGCAGGTCGAGCACCTGCGGCGTGACCTCCGGGTCGGGTCCGTCGTCGATCGTGATCGCCACCTCGCGCCGCGCGGCCGCAGCCGGCGGCAGCCGCGTCAGGTTCTGCCCCAGCAGGCTGCTGCGCGGCGCCAGGCCGGCGGCGGTGATCAGCACATGGTTCAGCACGACAGCGGCGACGGCCCAAGGCAACGCGCCCGGCACCGCCACCGCGGCACCGAGGGCCAGCAGGTGCAGGCCGACGCTGGCACGCACCATCGGCGGCCAGGACCAGGATTCGGAACGCACAGGTGCAACGGCTTGCGGCATGACCGTGGATTTTCCCATCAGCGGCGATCCACTGGCGCCGGGGCGGCCGTGCGCGCAAAGGCGGCCGACAGCATCAGGGCCAGGAACGCGCCGGGCGCGACCACGCGGCCGATCGAGGACAAGGCCGGGATGTCCGAGATCGCGATCAGCCCGAAAGAGACCACGGTCGTCAGGTTGGCCAGCATCAGCGAGGCCAGCGTGTCCTCGTCGGCGCGCCCGGTCTCGCGCAGCTGATCGAAGAACAGCGCGTAGTTGGACCCCACGGCCACGATCAGCAGCAACCCGACCAGGTGCAGGATGCCGAGCGGCACCTGCAGCGCGGCCATGCCGCCGAGCGTGAGCACCACCGCGACCACCAGCGGCAGGCAGACCGCCAGCAGGCGGCGTCCGGAGCGCAGCCAGGCGCCCAGCAGCAGCACCACCGCCAGCGCGCCCAGCATCACCTGCATGAAGGCCTCGCGCAGATAGCGCTGGTAGAGCCCGGAGAGCTCCTCGCCGACGTTGACGACCTGCACGTCGGGCAGGCCATCGAGCGCAGCGGCCAGCCGCGCGGCATCGAAGCCGGGGCCGGGATGCAGCGAGATCAATGTCGACCAGCCACCGCCGGAACGCTCGAACATCAACGCGCCGACCACCGCGTCGAGCGGGCCGCCCTGCAGGTCGACGCGCCGGATCATCGGCTGCGTCCGGGCCGCCTGGACCTCGGCGATGAAAGGTTCCAGGCGCGAGGCCGACAGCGGCAGCCCCTGCGTCGCTTCGGCCAGGCGGCTGCGCAGGGTCGCGGCATCCGGCAGGCTCGCGATGCGCGCCGCCTGCGCCGCCTCGCTGGGCAGCACGCGGGTGACGGTCTCGAAACCGGCGAGCTCGCCCTTGTCGACCAGGGCCTCGAGGCGCTCACTCGCGCCTTCCGTGCTGCGCAGGGTCGACTGCACGTCCGCGCCATGGACCACGACCAGGGTCCCGCCGTCGCTGGCGCCGATGTCGTTGCGCAGCTCGGCATCGAGCGCCTGCATGGCCTTGGGCACCGGGCTCATGGCGCCGAGATCGGCCCGCCACAGATAGCCGCCCTGCCACAGCACCAGCACCAGCGCCGCCGCGCCCAGGCCCGTGAGCAGCCAGCGCAGGCGCGGCAGGCCGCGCACCAGGAAGCCCGCCAGCTGGGCCATCTGGCGCCGCATGCCCATGCCGGTGGCACCGTCCGGCGCCAGCACCGGAAGCACGTGGCGAGCCACCAGTGCGGCCGCGACGAGGCCCGCGATCGAGAACACGCCCAGCTGCGCCAGGCCCGGGAAACCCGAGAACACGAGCGCCGCGAATCCGCAGACCGAGGTCAGCAGGCCGAGGCGCACCGTCGGCCAATGGATGTCGCGCCAGCGCTGCCAGCCGGTGCCCGGGATGGCTGCGCCGCGCGCCTGGATCAGGTAGTAGATCGCGTAGTCGACCGTCTCGCCGATCAGCGTGCTGCCGAAACCCATCGTCAGTCCGTGCACGCCGCCGAAGACCAGGCTTACCGCCGCCGTGCCGCCGACGACGCCGGTGGCGACCGGCAGCAAGGCGATCACCAGCGCCCGCGGCGAGGCGAAGGCCAGCAGCAGCAAGACGCCCATGACGATCCCGCCGACCACCGCCAGGTGTACCGCCTCGGTCTTGATCTGGTCGCGGCTTTGCACCGAGAACACCGGGGCCCCCGTCATCGCGAGTTTCGGGCCGGCTCCTGCCATCTCGCGCGTGGCGGCATCGAAGGCGCCCCGCACGCGCGCGATCGCCTGGGCGATGGCGTCGAGGTCGCTGCCCGCCGCATGGGTGGTGGCCAGGATCAGCGCCCGCGGCGCGCTGCGCGACGCCCACACGCCCTCTTCGCTGCGCGGCGAACTCGCGGGGATCAGGCCCTCGGCGATGCGCTGGGTCTCGCCGGTCGGGTCGCGCTCCAGCAGTGGCTTGAGGGCGTTGCCCGCCGGTGTGCCGAGCATCGACAGGCTGTCGACGATGGCATCGCGCAGGCCCGCGGCGGTGAAGCGCTCGGGCGTCACATCGGATCCCAGCAGGTAGCGGTGGTCGAAGACCCAGGTGCCGGTGTCCTTCCAGTCGCTGGCGTCGCCGTTCTGGACCAGGTCGAAGAGCTTGCTTTGACGCATCGCGGCCGCCACCGCGCGCGAGACCTGCGCGCGCTGCGCCGCATCCTGGCCACCCTCGATGCCGATGAAGATCGTGCGCGAGGCAATGCCGCTTTGCAGCTGCTCGATCAGCACTTGCTGGCGCGCGTCCGGGCTGGCCGGCAGGAAGGCGGAGAGATCGGCACTGAAATGCGTGCGCGCGATCAGCGCGATGCCGGCGACCAGCGCCAGCAGCCAGATGCCGAGGGCCAGCGCCGCGCGGCGGCGCCCGGGTGCGGCGGCGGCTCGCGTCACGGAGTGGAACGCACGGGCGTCGTGGCCGTCGTGCCAGCGCCGCGTTCGGGCGTGATGCTCATCACCGAGCGGTCGCCGCCGATGAACTCCATGTCGATGCCCAGCACTTCGCCGCCCCGTCCGCTGAGGCGCATCGAACGCACCTGCGCGGCCAGGCGCGGGTCGATCGGCTGCAGGTCCAGGGTCCAGCCGTTGGCGGAGCCCGACAGCGTGCTGCGGAAGTAGCGCTGCAGGCTCTGGGCGTTGCCGCTCAGTGTGCCGCGCATGGCCTCGACCATGCCGAGCAGCTCGGGCATGCTGTCCAGCGCCAGCGTGCGGGTGCGACCGCTGCGCGACAGGGTCAGCGTGTTGCCTTCGACGCTCATCGTCTCGGGACGCGGCGACAGCGTGCGGCGCGTCAGCCGGTCCGGCGCGGTGAAGCTCAGCACCCCGCTGGCGTCCAGCGGGCCCTCGAGGCCGTGCACGAAGCGCTGCTCGGTGAAGCGGGCCTCGCCGCTCTTCTGCTGCGCCAGCAGGCCCATCAGTTCAGGCAGGTCGAAGGCCCAGGCGGACGAAGGCCACAGAACGGACAGGGCCAGGGCCGCCAGCAGCCCCCTGCCCCAGCGGTCAATGCGCATCTTCAAGCCAGAAATCATGGAAGTTGAACCAGTTGTACGGGTAGGCGCGGCACAGCGCCTCGAGACGCGCCACATAAGTTTCGAGCGCGGCACGGATGCGCCGTTCCCGCTCGGCGGGGTCGCTCACGCGCTCGCTGAAATCGGCCAGCGGCTCGAACAGCACATCGTAGCGGGCGCCACCCGCGTAGAGGCCCGCCATGAAGAAGACTTTGCGGCGCAGCAAGGCCGCCAGCCGGAACGGCCCGTCGTTGAACAGGGCCGGTTGGCCGAGAAAGGAGACCTCGATGCTGCTGCCGCGTTGCTGGCCCGCTTCCTCGGGCCCGGCCAGCGTGCGATCGGCCAGCAGCCCGGCGAGGCCGCCGGAATCGAGCCAGTCGCGCAGCGCGAGCATCGAGTGCGGCCGGCCCAGCGCGATGATGTGCGGCCGCAGTTCGGGCAGGCTGATGGTATTGAGCACCGCGTTGATCTGCTGCGCGTTGTCGGGGTACATCAGCATCGCGGGACGCAGGTCGGCCGGTGACGCGGCGCGATGCTTGCAGGCGCCCAGCGCCTCGAAGCTGCCGACGTGGGCACCGAGCATGAAGGCGCCGCGGCCCGCATTGACCTCGACCTCGACCGGCGCATTGCCGTAGACCCGGATGTCGAACAGGTCCATGCGTCCGCGCAGGAAATAGAGTCGGTCCAGCACCGTCGAGGCGAAGGCATGCAGCAGCCGGTAGCCGTCGCTCCAGCCGGCCTGGGGGCCGATGGCCCGGAACAGATACCGCTTGATGTGGCGCCGCTGGGTTGGCGAGAACAGCAGGAAATAGAGCGAGATCGGGTGCAGGATCAGTCGCGTCAGCGGTCGTCCGCACAGGATGGCGATCGCGCAGATGACCTTGAGCGCCAGCATGTTGCTGCGCTCGGGCGCTCGCGACCAATCGGCCTGGCGCGACTTGGCATCGTCGGGCTCGGGCCGCGAATCCCTCATGACTGCGGACCAGGGGTCCAGCGCCCGCTGACCGCCACCACGTCGCCGCAGCGGACCTCGAAGCGCAGGCCTCGCGCGGCGCCGGTCTCGGGCAGCAGGTCGATCATGAGGCTGCTGCCCGGGCGTACCGGCGCCAGGAACTTGGCCGCGGCCAGCGTGGGTGCGGCGCCGAGGCGCGCCGCCAGCGCGGGCACGCCGCGCACCGCCTCGAGCACCTCGGACAGCAGCAGCGCGCCCGGCAGCAGCGGCTGGCCCGGGAAGTGGCCCGCGAAGGCCGGATGGTCGGCCGGCACGTCGCGCGTGACCTGCACCGGCGTGCCGTCGGAGGCCAGTTGCGCCAGTGCGAACTCGCGCAGCGAGCGCGCCGTGAGCTTGCCCGTGCCTTCGCGCGGGAAGGCCGCCACGTGCACCACGCGCCGCGGCACGAACACGGCCTCGACCCGCTCGCGCAGCGCGGCGATGATCGCCTGGGCATCGAGCGTCGGTGCGACCACGAGGGCGACCGGACGCACCACGCCGTCGGCCACGTCGTCCGGCAGCCAGAAAGCACCATCCTCGACGCCCGGGATGCTGTTGAGGTGGTGGTTGAGATAGCCCAGCGAACTGCGCCGCCCCGCCACATGGATCAGGTCGTTGGCGCGGCCGAGCAAGCGGAAGCGCTGCGCATCGACCAGTTCCAGGATGTCTGCCATGGGCGTCGGCTCCGGGATGAAGTCGCCCTCGAAGACGAAACGCTCGTCGCCGTCCGCACCATGTTCCGCATGCACGCGGATTTCGCCGAAGGTCTCCCAGACCTCGCCCTGCGTCGGTCGCCGGGTCGCGACCTGGCCCGACTCGGTGCTGCCGTAGATCTCGATCAGGGCACCGCCCATCGCCTGCTCGGCCTGGGCCGCGAGCTGCGGCGACAGCGGCGCGGTGGCCGACAGGATCAGGTCCACCGGCGGCAGCGCGATGCCCGAAAGCAGCAGTGTCTTCAGGTGAAAGGGCGTGGTCACGAGCGCACGCGGCCGCGGCACCGAGGCCAGCGCCTGTGCCACGTCGGCGGGGAAGAAGGGCCGGCCGCTGTCGAAGGCCGCGCCGCCCAGCAGCGCCAGCAGCACCGACGACTCCAGCCCGTAGCTGTGCTGAACCGGCACCGTCGCGACCACCGTCAGGCCGGCGAGCGTCGGCCGTCCGAGCAAATCAGCCAGCCGAGCGACCGCGGCCCGGACATCGCCGACCAGGGTGCCCCAGGTCTTGGCGTGCGGCTGCGGTGCGCCGGTGGAGCCTGAGGTCAGCAAGCTCACGGCATGCATGCCGGCATCGATCGCGGGCACCGCCGGCGCCGCCGCGCCGGCGACCGGCCGGCGACCTTCGACCCGCACGCGCGGCAGGCCGGGCGTCTCGAGCCCCGGGTCGTCGATCAGGGCGAAGGCGGGATCGCCCACTTCGTGCAGCCGCGCCAGCGTGTCGGCCCGCGCGTCGGGCGGCAGCAGGCTCGCTTCGCCGCGCACCAGGGCGGCCGCGAGCCCGACCGCGAAGGCGTAACGGTCGACGCACAGATTGACGACCGGACCGCCGGGATGCAGTTCGGGGGCCAGGCGGGCGACGTCGGCGAGGAATTCGCGCGCGCTCACCGGCGTGCCGGCGCGCCAGGCCAGGGGCTGGTCCAGATCGCGGTCCGCCAGCAGCGGCAGGAAGGTTTCGAGGCTCAAGGGGGTCGTCGATTCAGCGCCGCGCGATGGGTTCCGCCGGCGCACCGTAGAAGGCACGCACCGCATCGATCAGACGGGTGCGCTCGAATTCGGGATGCAGCCGATAGCGCACCAGGTACTCGCCGACGAACAGGCCGACCACCATCAGCGGCGTCAGCAGGTTGGCCAGCACCGACCAGGCGGCGAACGACAGGCTCGCATAGACCGCGATCGACGCCACGACCATCGCCGCGAAGTAGAGCGTCCAGACCCAGGTGACCTGCGCCGTATAGATGCGCATGGCCGGCGACAGCGGGTGCACGCGCTGTGCGAACTGGCCGATCAGCGACAGCCGGTCGCCGCGCAGCGTGCTGCCGAACCAGCCGCACAGCAAGGCATTGATGCCCGCATGCTGCAGCACATAGAGCCGGTTGGGATCGCCGGCCTCGCCGTGAAGCACCAGTGCGAACACGGCCACGCCGGTCAGGCCGGCCAGCGCCAGCCCCCATTTGCCGAAGCGGCTGCCTGCGAGGCCCAGCGCGGTGAGCCACAGCGGCCCGAGCAGGACCACGACGGCCCAGGGCTCGGCCGCGTGGTAGAGCATCATCCAGTGCGACACGCAGGCATAGCTCACCCCCGCCAGCAGCAGGAGCGCCACGCGCCAACGGGACATGGATCAGGAGGCGCCGCGATGCGCCGCGACATGCGCCGCCAGGCTGCGCAGCGACTCGAAGATCTGCTGGTTGCGCTCGTCGTCCGAGCGCAGCTGGAAACCGTACTTGCGGGACACTTCCAGGGCCACTTCCAGGATATCGATCGAATCGAGTCCGAGCCCCTCGCCATACAGCGGCGCCGTCGGCACGATGTCGGCCGGCGCGACTTCCAGGTTGAGCGATTCGACCAGGAGGACAGCCAATTCATTCTCGAGGGGTGACTGTTCGGATACGTCGCCAGCGGCGGGAACGGGAGATTGGGCAGTCGATGACAAAGGAGAACTCCGGGTGCTTTGGGGCATTGTCGCAGGGGTCGCAAAGCGATCTCCGGGGCACCGGAGGAACCTTCGCATGGGGTCGCGATTATAGGAGCCCGGCTTCGATAGACTGAGGCCCTTCCAACGACCGGAAAACCCCATGGCCGACCCCCTTCTCATTGCCCGCCACGGCACCATCGACTGCGCCCTGCTGCCGGGACTGGCCAATCGCCACGGCCTGATCACCGGCGCCACCGGCACCGGCAAGACCGTGACGCTCCAGACCATCGCCGAAAAGCTCTCCTCGATCGGCGTGCCGGTGTTCATGGCCGACGTCAAGGGCGACCTCACCGGCGCCAGCCAGGCCGGCAATATCGGCGCCAAGATGGCCGCCACGCTGAAGGAACGCGGGCTCGACCTGCCCGAGCCGCTGGCCTGCCCGGTCACGCTGTGGGATGTCTTCGGCGAGCAGGGCCATCCGGTGCGCGCCACGGTGTCCGACATGGGCCCGCTGCTGCTGGGCCGCATGCTCAACCTGAACGAAACGCAGTCCGGCGTGCTGAACCTGGTGTTCAAGATCGCCGACGACAACGGCCTGCTGCTGCTCGACCTGAAGGATCTGCGGGCGATGCTGCAGCACGTCGGCGAGAACGCCAGCCAGTTCACGACCGAATACGGCAACATCAGCGCCGCCAGCGTCGGCGCGATCCAGCGCGGCCTGCTGCAGATCGAGACCCAGGGCGGCGACAAGTTCTTCGGCGAGCCGATGCTCAACATCGCCGACTTCATGCAGACCGAGGGCGGCAAGGGGGTGGTCAACATCCTCGCGGCCGACAAGCTGATGAACTCGCCGCGCCTCTATGCCACCTTCCTGCTGTGGCTGCTGTCGGAGCTGTTCGAGCAGTTGCCCGAGATCGGCGACCCGGAACAGCCGAAGCTGGTGTTCTTCTTCGACGAGGCCCACCTGCTCTTCAACGAAGCGCCCAAGGCGCTGGTCGAGCGCATCGAGCTGGTGGTGCGGCTGGTGCGCTCCAAGGGCGTGGGCGTGTTCTTCGTGACGCAGAACCCGCTGGACATCCCCGATTCCGTCCTGGCCCAGCTCGGCAACAGGGTCCAGCATGCCTTGCGGGCCTTCACGCCGCGCGACCAGAAGGCGGTCAAGGCGACCGCCACCACCATGCGGCAGAAGCCGGGCCTGGACATCGAGGCGGCAATCACCGAACTCGCGGTCGGCGAGGCGCTGGTGAGCTTCCTCGACGACAAGGGCCGCCCGACCATCACCGAGCGGGTCTACGTGCTGCCGCCGGGCAGCCAGATCGGCCCGATCACGCCGGCCCAGCGGCAGGCGCTGATCGCCAGTTCGCTGGTGGCGGGGGTCTACGAGAAGTCGGTCGACCGCGAATCGGCCTACGAGAAGCTCAAGGGCCGCGCCGAGACCGCACCCGACGCGCCGGCCGGCAAGCCCGGCGCCGCCTCGGCGGCACCGGACACGGGCGGCATGATGGGCAGCCTCAACGAGATCCTGTTCGGCTCCACGGGCCCGCGCGGCGGCAAGCACGACGGCCTGGCGCAGACCATGGCGAAGTCGGCCGTGCGCACCATGGGCACCACGGTGGGCCGGGAAATCCTGCGCGGCGTGCTCGGCGGCATCTTCGGCTCCAAGACCCGACGCTAGCCTGCGGCCGGCGCCGGGGGGTCACCAGCGCAGCAGCCGGGGCCCGATCAGCGCACCGGCCACCACCGGCAGCGCGATGCCCGCGACATACCAGACCGCGATGTAGGGTGCCGCGAGCTCCGGGCAGTGAAAGGCATACACCATCGCGCCGGCGCCCCCGGCCAGCGCACCAGCCGCGGCGCCGGCCAGCGCCGGCCGGGTCGGCGCGAGGCCCTTGAGGGCCCACAGCAAGGCCGCGAACACCGGCAGCGAAACCACGCCGATGTCGACCGCACAGCTGCGCCAGGTCTGACCCCAGACCAGCGCCGCGCGTTCTTCCATCGGCGCCGACAGCAGCGCCAGCAGCGCGAGTGCCCAGATCAGCAGCACCGGCGCCGCGAGCCCGAGCCAGGCGCCTCGCACCCGCGCACCCGGACGCGCAAGGCGCTGCACGACCACGAATCCAGCCAGCGCGATGCCGGCGCCGAACAGCAGTCGGACCCAGAACATCGGCCAGAACATGGCCTGGACCAGGTCGCGGCGAACCCCGTACTCCATCACCATCCAGGCAATGGAAACGGGCAACCCGATCGCGAGCGCCACCAGCAACCGGCGCGACACCGCTCGCCGCGGCACCGGCGCCGCGTCTTCGGCCAGCATGGCGATGAGCTGGTCGGTTCTCATCGCGCCTCCCTGATCTTCTGCGCCAGCGCCTTCAGCCCGCGATGGACGCCGATCTTGACCGCCGATTCCGACATGCCGGTCAAGCGTGCCGTCTCGGCCACCGACAGGCCTTCGAGCTTGGTGTGGACGATCGGCAGCCGATGGCGGTCCGGCAGCGTCGCGAGCAACCCGGACAGGTCACGCCGCGCATCGCTGGCCTCGGTCGCCGAATCGGCGAACACGGCCAGGTCGTCGTCCAGCGGCTCGTGCAGCGCCTCGCGCCCGGCCTTGGCGCGCAGCAGGTCGATCATCTTGTAGCGCGCGATCGCGTGCACCCAGGCGGTCAGGGGCTGGTCGGTTTGGTAGGTGTGGCGCTGGTTGTGCATGGCGAGAAGGCATTCCTGGACCAGATCCTCCACCTCATCGGGCCAGCCGAACAGGCGCCGACCCAGGAACGCGCGCAGGTGCAAGGCGAGCTGCTGCAGGAACGCCCGATAGCTGGCCGCGTCGCCGGCGAGCCCGCGCACGAACAGGTCGTGCAGCCGCAGCTCCGCTTCGCTCTTCGCCATCGGGCTTCCCTTGGTCATTCGTGCGCCGGTTCGCGCCGGTTACAGGCGCAGTCAAGAAATCGAGTCCGCCGGATTGTGCCGTGCGCGCCGGATCGCAGCACGGACCCGCCCGTTGTCGGCAAATGGCGTATGCACCGGCTTGCCAGTTCGGGAAGCCATCGGTACATTGTGTTTTTTGAGGGCCTGCAATGTCTGTTGACACCGTTCCGACTCCTCCTGCCTCCTCTCTTGCCACCGCTTCCCAGCCCTCCTCCGACGCGGCACCGAACGAGCCGACGGCGCTCTCGCCGCCCCTTTCCGGCACGCCCTCCCAGCGCAGCCACATCCGCCTGACCTCTCACGCCGGCGGCTTCGGCGCTCTGCCGATCCAGTGGGGCGCCGCGACCGCGGCCGAGCGCGGCCCGGTGGTCGGCACCACCAGCAAGCGCGCCCATCGCAACGTCATCGGCACCCACAGCGGTTCCTACAGCGTCTATCGCGCGCTGGCCGTCGCCGCCGGCGCCCTGTCGCCGCACCACAAGGCCGACCTGACCAACACCTCGCCGACCGATGCGATCGGCCCCTATCCCCAATGGAGCGAACCCGGCCGGATCGTCTCGCTCGATCCCTGGGGGGCCGTGGTTGCCGACGCGTTCTCGGCCGAACTCGCGGCCGGCTACGACATCCGCCCGACCATCGCGATCACCAAGGCGCACGTCATCCTGCCCGAGGTGATCGAGGCGCTGCACAGCGGGCGCCTGAAGGCCGACGGCAAGTTCCTGACGGCGGGCGGCGCCGCCATGGTCACCAAGGCCGCGGTCGAACCCGTCTGGCACCTGCCCGCGGTCGCCCAGCGCTTCGGCTGCTCCGAAACCGAACTGCGCCGGGTGCTGTTCGAAGAGACCGGCGGCATGTACCCGGAGCTCGTGACCCGCTCCGACCTCGAGGTCTTCCTGCCGCCGATCGGCGGCCAGACCCTCTATATCTTCGGCAACCCGCGCGACCTGGCCAACCCCGAGGTCGAACTCACCGCACGCATTCACGACGAGTGCAACGGGTCCGACGTCTTCGGCTCCGACATCTGCACCTGCCGCCCCTACCTCACGCACGCGATCGAGGAGTGCATCCAGGGCGCCCAGCGCGGCGGCGTCGGCCTGATCGCCTACTCGCGCAAGGAAGGCCGGGCGCTCGGCGAGGTCACCAAGTTCCTGGTCTACAACGCCCGCAAGCGGCAGGTCGGCGGCGACACCGCGGACCAGTATTTCGCCCGCACCGAGTGCGTGGCCGGCGTGCAGGACATGCGCTTCCAGGAACTGATGCCCGACGTCTTCCACTGGCTCGGCATCCGCAAGATCCACCGGCTGGTGTCGATGAGCAACATGAAGTTCGACGCCATCACCGGCTCGGGCATCGAGATCGGCACCCGGGTCAACATTCCCGACGCACTGATCCCGGCCGACGCCCGGGTCGAGATGGACGCCAAGATGGCGGCCGGCTATTTCACGCCCGGCGCCGTGCCGGACGCCGAGGAACTCAAGAAAGCCAAGGGGCGGGGGCTGGATCAATGAGCCGCCGGGCCGCTCCCAAGGCGAATACCGGAGTGCGAAGCGCGGAGGTCATCCAATGAGCGGCAACAACTACGGAATGGACCCGGAGCGCCCGACCGCCAACCCCGGCGTGCGCAGCGCCGACGCCGAAGGCCATGTCGATCCGGCGGTCGAGTTCGTCGGCGACACGGCGCACCCCGCCGGCGCCGCGGCCTTCCTGCGCACCACGCAGGCGGTGCGCAGCCGTGCCGCGGCACTGCTGGCACGGGCCCGGGCCGGAGAATCGAAGTGGTTCACGATCGGCGCCGACGACGCCCTCGAGGACACCGCGCGCACGGTCGCCGAAGTCACGCGCGACCGCTATGCCTGGGGCCCGATCCCGTACCACAGCCGCTGGCGCCATTTCGAGGCCGGCGGCGTCAACCGGGTCGCCGCGCTCGACCGGTTGCTCGGCGACGTCGATGCGAGCCAGCGCGCCCGCGCCCACATCGACCTCGTGCTGGTCAGCGTGCTGCTCGACGCCGGCGCCGGCCCCAACTGGCACTACTTCGAAGCCGCCGGCCGCCAGCGCTTCACGCGTTCCGAGGGCCTCGGTGTCGCAAGCTTCCATGCCTTCACGAGCGGACTGTTCTCGTCCAACCCCGACCACCCGCTGCAGGCCGACGCCGCCGGCTTGCGCGCGCTGGTGACCGATCGGCTCGGGGACGCCTTCCAGGTCAGCGCGGTCAATCCGCTGGTCGGGCTGGCGGGCCGCGCCACGCTGCTGCGCCGGCTCGGCGAGGCGATGAGCGAGCAGCCCGAGGTGTTCGGCGACGACGGCCGACCCGGCGGGCTGTTCGATGCGCTGGTGGGCCCCTATGGCCCGGCGGCGGCGCCGACCGCGGAGATCACGGCGCACCAGATCCTGTCGCTGCTGCTCGAATCGCTGTCCGGCATCTGGCCGGCCGCCAATGCGATCGACAGCATCGCGGCCGACGGCAGCGACGCGTCCGGCGCCTTCGGCTCGGGCGACCCGGCGCTCGCGCTCGGCGACTGCTGGCGCCACAGCGCGGTCCGCGGCCCCGGTCTCACCAACGGCTGGATGCCCTTCCACAAGCTCTCGCAGTGGCTCAGCTACTCGATGCTCGAGCCCTTCGAGTGGGCCGGCGTCAAGGTGCGCCACGTCGAGGCGCTGACCGCCCTGCCCGAATACCGCAACGGCGGCCTGCTGATCGACTGCGGCCTGATCGTGCCGCGCAGCCCCGCGCTGCTCGAGCGCGACTGGAAGGTCGGCGACGAATTCATCGTCGAGTGGCGCGCGCTGACCGTCGCGCTGCTCGACGAGGTCGCCGCCCGGGTACGCAAGGTGATGGAGCTCAGCGAGGAAGAGTTGCCGCTGGCCCGCGTCCTCGAAGGCGGCACCTGGGCCGCCGGCCGCGTCATGGCACAGCGCTTGCGTGATGGTGCGCCACCCCTGCGCATCGTGAGCGACGGCACCGTCTTCTAGACTCCACCCTTCTTCTTTCATTCAACAAGAACGCCCCCGCGCTTCCAGAACGCCATGAGCAACGTCCACCTCGTCGACCACCCTCTCGTCCAGCACAAGCTCACCTTGATGCGCCGCAAGGAAGCCAGCACCAACAGCTTCCGGCGCCTGCTCAACGAGATCAGCATGCTGATGGCCTACGAGGTCACGCGCGACATGCCGATGCAGGACATCGAGATCGAAACCCCGCTCGAGACCATGAACGCCAAGGTGATCGACGGCAAGAAACTGGTGCTGGTGTCGATCCTGCGTGCCGGCACCGGCATCCTCGACGGCATGCTCAGCGTGGTGCCCGGCGCGCGCGTGGGCCACATCGGCCTGTACCGCGACCCCAAGACGCTGACCGCGGTCGAGTACTACTTCAAGATGCCCGGCGGCATGGAGGATCGCGACGCGATCGTGGTCGACCCGATGCTGGCCACCGGCAACTCGGCGGTGGCCGCGGTCGAGCGCCTGAAGGAGTTGAATCCGAAGTCGATCAAGTTCGTCTGCCTGCTGACCTGCCCCGAAGGCATCAAGACCTTCCAGGACGCCCACCCCGACGTGCCGATCTACACCGCCGCCATCGACCGCCAGCTCAGCAGCCACGGCTACATCCTGCCGGGCCTGGGCGACGCGGGAGACCGCATCTTCGGGACGAAGTAGCTCGCCCCCAGGTTGCCCGGCACTGCGTGTCCGGGCGCCCACCCCCTACCGGGGGCAACACCTGCGGCCCGGCAAAGCCGGTTCCGCGGTGTTTCACGAACAAGACAGGGTACATGTCGGTCGTTGGTTGATTTCTAACTCGAGGAGAAGCGCAGTGACAATTCGCCGTCAAATGATCATCCGTTCGGTCGCCGTCGCGGCCGCGCTTGCGGCCGGGGCACCGGGCCTCGCGCTCGCGCAGGCCAAGCTCAAGGTGGCGGCGGTGTACACCGTGCCCTTCGAGCAGCAATGGGTCGGCCGCATCCACAAGGCGCTCAAGGCGGCCGAGGCGCGTGGCGAGATCGAGTACACGGCGACCGAGAACGTCGCCAATGCCGACTACGAGCGCGTCATGCGTGAGTACGCGACCGCCGGCAACCAGTTGATCCTCGGCGAGGTCTTCGGCGTCGAGGCGGCCGCGCGCAAGGTCGCCAAGGACTTCCCCAAGACCGCCTTCCTGATGGGTTCCTCGCTGAAGCCGCAGGCGCCGAATTTCTCGGTCTTCGACAACTACATCCAGGAGCCGGCCTACCTGTCGGGCATGGTCGCCGGCGGCATGACCAAGTCCAACAAGATCGGCATGGTCGGCGGCTTCCCGATCCCCGAGGTCAACCGGCTCATGAACGCCTTCATGGCCGGCGCGAAGGAAACCAACCCGAAGGTCGAGTTCAGCGTGAGCTTCATCAACAGCTGGTTCGATCCGCCGAAGGCCAAGGAAGCCGCCTTCGCGATGATCGACAAGGGCGCCGACGTGATGTATGCCGAGCGCTTCGGCGTCAGCGATGCGGCCAAGGAAAAGGGCAAGCTCGCGATCGGCAACGTGATCAACACGCAGGACAAGTACCCCGACACCGTGGTCGCCGCCGCGCTCTGGAACTTCGAGCCCTCGGCCGACCGCGCGATCAAGCTCGTCAAGGAAGGCAAGTTCGCGGCCGAGGACTACGGCCCCTACTCGATGATGAAGCACAAGGGCTCCGAGCTGGCGCCGCTGGGCACCTTCGAGAAGAAGGTGCCGGCCGAGATCGTCGCCAAGGTCAACGCCAAGCAGGCCGAGATCCTCGCAGGCAAGACCACCGTCAAAGTCGACGACAACCAACCGAAGTCGACCGCCAAGTGACGCTCGCTCGAAGACTGGGCGCGCTCGCGCTCGGCGCAGCGCTGGCGGGCTGCGCGGCGGTCGCACCCGACACGCATTCGGCAAGGCTCGACGAGACGCCCCGCATGGCGGTGGTCTCGGCCTTCCAGCCTGAACTCACGCTGCTGCAGTCGCGCCTGCAGAACCCGCGCAGGCACAGCGTCAACGGCGTCGAGTTCAGCACCGGGACGCTCGAGGGCCAGCCGGTGGTGCTGTTCCTCTCGGGCATCAGCATGACCAATGCGACGATGAACACGCAGCTCGTGATCGATCGCTTCAAGGTCACGCACGTGGTGTTCAGCGGCATCGCCGGCGGCGTCAATCCGCAGCTGCACATCGGCGATGTGACGGTGCCGGCGCAATGGGGCCAGTACCTCGAAGCGCTGATGGCGCGCGAGACGGCCCCGGGCAAGTACAGCGCGCCGGCCTGGATGAAGGACGCCACCCTGCCCGCCTTCGGCATGATGCATCCGCGGCCGGTCGAGGTTCGCTCGGCCGCCCAGCCGGGCATCACGAAGAAATTCTGGTTCGAGGCCGATCCGAAGATGCTGGAGGTGGCGCGGGCGATCCGCAGCGTCGAGCTGGCCGACTGCAATGCCGGCAAGTGCCTGAGCCGCAAGCCCCGCCTGGTGGTGGGCGGCAACGGCGTCTCGGGCCAGGCCTTCATGGACAACAAGGCCTTCCGCGAATACACCTTCAAGACCTTCGAGGCCAACGTCCTCGACATGGAAACCGCCGCCGTCGGCATGGTCGCCTACAGCAACGGCGTGCCCTATATCGCCTTCCGCTCGCTGAGCGATTTGGCGGGCGGCGGCGAGGGCGAGAACGAGATGGGCACCTTCATGGGCATCGCAGCCGACAACTCGGCCAAGGTGCTGCTCGCCTTCCTCTCGCGCTGGAAGTAGACCCGCTTGTCCACTGTTCTTGCGCTGCGCGGCATCACCAAGCGCTTCGGCACGCTGCTGGCCAACGACGCCATCTCGCTCGACCTCCAGGCCGGCGAGGTGCTCGCGCTGCTCGGCGAGAACGGGGCCGGCAAGTCGACGCTGATGTCGATCCTGTTCGGGCACTACGTGGCCGACGAAGGCCGCATCGAGGCTTTCGGCCGCCCGCTGGCAGCTGGCAACCCGAAGGCGGCGCTGGCCGCGGGCATCGGCATGGTGCATCAGCATTTCACGCTGGCAGACAACCTGAGCGTGCTCGACAACGTGCTCATCGGCACCGAGCCGCTGTGGCAGCCCTTCTCGCGCCGCCGCGCGGCGCGCGCCAAGCTGCTGGACGTGGCCCGGCGCTTCGGCCTCGCGGTGCAGCCGGAAGCGAAGGTCGCAGACCTGTCGGTCGGCGAGCGCCAGCGCGTCGAGATCCTCAAGGCGCTGTACCGCGATGCGCGCATCCTGATCCTCGACGAACCCACGGCCGTGCTCACGCCGCAGGAAAGCGAGGCGCTGTTCCACACCCTGTCGCAGATGGTGGCTGAAGGCCTGTCGATCATCTTCATCAGCCACAAGCTGGGCGAGGTCCTCAGGGTCTCGCACCGCGTCGCGGTCCTGCGCGGCGGTGCCCTGGTGGCCGAGGCGCGCACCGGCGACACGACGCAGGCGCAGCTGGCGCAATGGATGGTCGGCCATGCCATCGAACACACCTCGCGACGCCCGGCCGGCCAGGTCGGCGATGCGGTCTGCGTGCTCGACCATGTGCGCACCGCCGGCAGCGGGCACGACCGCCTGCGCGACGTGTCGCTGACGCTCAAGGCCGGCGAGATCACCGCCATCGCGGGGGTCTCGGGCAACGGCCAGGTCGCCCTGGCCGAGCTCCTGAGCGGCACGCGGCGCGCCATCGCGGGCACGGTCCGTCTGATGGGTCGCGACCTGCCGCCTTCGCCGGCCCGACTGGTCCAGCGCGGCGTCGCGCGGATCCCGGAAGACCGGCACGCGGTCGGCGTGGTGGGCGACCTGCCGGTGTGGGAGAACGCGGTGTCGGAGCGCCTGCGCAGCCGCGCCTTCTCGCGCTGGCTGTGGGTCCGGCGCGGCGCCGCCAAGGCCCACGCGAAAAGCGTGGAGAAGGCCTTCGACGTGCGCGGCGGGGGTCTCGACTCGCCGGCGCGTGCACTGTCCGGCGGCAACATGCAGAAACTGATCCTCGGCCGCGCGCTGCTGGCGCCCGCGTCGACCAGCGCGCCGAACAAGGTCGCGCGACTGATCGTCGCGCACCAGCCGACCTGGGGCCTGGACATCGGCGCGGTCGCGTATGTGCAGCAGCAGCTGATCACGGCGCGCGATGCCGGCGCCGCGGTCCTGCTGATCTCGGACGACCTCGACGAGGTGCTGACGCTCGGCGACCGGGTCGCTGTGATGCACGGCGGCCAGCTCGGCGAACCGCGCGCGGCCTCGGCCTGGACGCGCGAGGCGATCGGGCTCGCGATGGCAGGGGCACGGACATGAGGCTGGAGCGCCGCCACCAGGCCTCGCGCACGGCGCTGGCGATCGCGCCCTTCGGCGCGATCGCCTTCACCTTGCTGGTCAGCGCGCTGCTGGTGCTGTGGGCCGGCGCCCCGGTGGGCCGCACCTATGCCCTCCTGCTGCAGGGCGGCTTCGGTTCGGTGTTCGCCTGGAGCGAAACGCTGACCCGCGCCACTCCGCTGATCCTCACCGGGCTGGCCGCGACGGTGGCATTCAAGGCCAGGCTCTTCAACATCGGCGCCGAAGGCCAGCTCTACGCCGGCGCGCTGGCGGCGGTGGCCGTGGGCGGCCTGCATGGCGGCACCGGCTTCGAGCTCCCCATCTGGCTGCTGTTTCCGCTGATGATGCTGGCCGCCGCGATCGCGGGCGCGCTGCTGCTGCTGGGGCCGGCGCTGATGAAGAACCGGCTCGGCGTCGACGAGGTCGTGACCACGCTGCTGATCAACTTCATCGTGCTGCTGGGCGTCTCGGCCATGCTCGACGGGCCCATGAAGGACCCGACCGCGATGGGCTGGCCGCAGAGCGTGTCGCTGCAGTCGGAGCTCGAGCTCGGCCGGCTGATCGCGCAGACCCGCGTGCATACCGGGCTGGTCTGGGCCGCCGTGCTGTCGGTGCTGGTGTGGGCGCTCTTCAAGTACACCGTGATCGGCTTCGACATCCGCGCGGTCGGCGCCAATGCGCGCGCCGCTGCGTTCGCGGGCGTGCCGGTGACGCGAACCGTCGTGACGGTCGCGCTGCTCTCGGGCGCGCTGGCCGGCCTGGCCGGCGCGATCGAGGTGACGGGCCGCACCGGCTACGTCACGCTCGACCTGTCGCCCGGCTACGGCTACAGCGGGATCGTGATTGCGATGCTGGCCGGCCTGCATCCGCTCGGCGTGCTGGCGGCGGGCGTGTTCGTGGCCGGCGTGATGGTCGGCGCCGACACCATGAGCCGCGCCATCGGCGTGCCGACCTACATCGCCGACGTGATCGTCGCCGCCTCGCTGATCGCGGTGCTGGTGGCGACGCTGCTGACCCAGTACAAGGTCCGATGGAAATGAGCGCAGCGACGGGCCGCCCCGAGCAAGCTCGCACCCCCTTGGGGGGCCGCGAGGACACGGAGTGCCGAGCGTGGGGGCGCCAATGACGGACGTCGCCGAGATCCTGTCGAACGCGGCCTTCTGGGTCGCGGTGCTGCGCATCGCCACGCCGCTCATCTTCGGCACCCTGGGCGTGCTGCTGTGCGAACGCGCGGGCGTGCTGAACCTCGGCATCGAGGGCATCATGGTCGCCGGTGCCTTCACCGGCTGGCTCGCGGTCCATGCGGGCGCACCGCTGTGGGTCGGCGTCGGCGTCGCCGCGCTCACGGGGGCGGCGTTCGGCCTGCTGCACGCCTTCCTGACCGTGGGCCTGGCGCTGTCGCAGCACGTCTCGGGCCTGGGCATCACGCTGCTCGCGACCGCACTGAGCTACTACGGCTATCGCGTGAGCTTCCCGAAGGTCAGCACGCCGCCCACGGTCACGCCCTTCGCGCCGATGGAGTGGCTCCGGATCCCGGTGCTCGAGGCACAGACGCCGCTCACGCTGCTTGCCCTGCTGCTGGTGCCGCTGCTCGCCTATGGGCTCTACCGCACCCCCCTGGGCCTGGCGGTGCGCATGGTCGGCGAGAACCCGCAGGCGGCCGAGGGCCAGGGCGTGTCGGTCGCCGCGACCCGCACCGGAGCGATCGTCGCCGGCTCGGCGCTGATGGGCGTGGCGGGTTCCTTCCTCACGCTGTCGGCGTTCAATGCCTTCTTCTTCAACATGATCAACGGCCGCGGCTGGATCTGCGTGGCGCTGGTTGTGTTCGCTTCCTGGCGGCCCGGCAAGGCGCTGCTCGGCGCCCTGCTGTTCGCCTTCTTCGACGCCTTGCAGTTGCGGCTGCAGCAGTCGGGCGAGGCGCTGCTGCCCTACCAGATCTACCTGATGCTGCCCTACCTGCTGTCGATCCTCGCGCTGGTGCTGGTGGCGCGCCGGGCCGGCTACCCGCAGGCGCTCATGAAACCCTATCGCAAAGGAGAACGCTGATGCTCGACCTCCTCGTTCGCAACGCGGCCCTTCCCGATGGCCGCACCGGCATGTCGATCGCGGTCCAGGACGGCCGGATCGCCGAAGTCACGGCCGGGCTCGCCGCGCCCGCGAATGAAACGCTCGACGCCGACGGCCTGCTCGTCACGCCGCATTTCGTCGACCCGCACTTCCACATGGATGCGACCCTGAGCTACGGCCTGCCGCGCATCAACCAGAGCGGCACGCTGCTCGAAGGCATCGCGTTGTGGGGAGAACTCAAGCCGCTGCTCAAGGCCGAGGCCTTGATCGAGCGCGCGCTCGCCTACTGCGACTGGGCGGTGGCCAAGGGCCTGCTCGCGATCCGCAGCCACGTGGACACCAGCGACCCCAGCCTGCTCGCGGTCGACGCGCTGCTGGAGGTCAAGCGCCTCGTGGCGCCCTACCTCGACCTGCAGCTGGTCGCCTTTCCGCAGGACGGCGTGCTGCGCTCGCCCGGCGGCGTCGACAACCTGAAGCGCGCGCTCGACAAGGGCGTCGACGTGGTCGGCGGCATTCCGCATTTCGAGCGCACGATGGCCGACGGCGCGGCCAGCGTGAAGCTCCTGTGCGAGATCGCGGCCGAACGCGGCCTGGCGGTCGACATGCACTGCGACGAGTCGGACGATCCGCTGTCGCGCCACATCGAGACCCTGGCCTTCGAGGCCCAGCGCCTCGGGCTGCAGGGCCGGGTCACGGGTTCGCACTGCACCTCGATGCATTCGATGGACAACTACTACGTCAGCAAGCTGCTGCCGCTGATCGCCGAAAGCGGTGTCGCCGTGGTCTCGAACCCGCTCATCAACATCACGCTGCAAGGACGCCACGACAGCTACCCCAAGCGCCGCGGCATGACCCGCGTGCCCGAGCTGATGGCCGCCGGCGTCAATGTCGCCTTCGGCCACGACTGCGTGATGGACCCCTGGTACGGCATGGGCTCGGCCGACATGCTGGAGGTCGCGCACATGGGCCTGCACGTGGCACAGATGACCAGCCAGGACGGCATCCGCGCCTGCTTCGATGCCGTGACCGTCAACGCCGCCCAGGTGATGCGGCTCGATAGCCACGGGCTCGAAGCGGGCTGCGACGCCAGCTTCGTGCTGCTGCAGGCGCGCGATCCGGTGGAGGCGATCCGGCTGCGCGCGCCCCGGCTCAAGGTGTATCGCAAGGGGCGCCTGCTGGCGGAAACGCCACCCGCGACCGCGGCGCTGCACCTTCCCGGGCGCGGCGCCCAGACCCGCTGGATGCCGCCCCGCGCCTGAGCCGCTGCGCGCTCAGGCCAGCGGGCCCACCGCGCACCACATGTGCACCTTCGAAAGAAAGGCTCCGCCCAGCGCCACCGCGTAGGGCTCCACCCCGAACACCTGGAAGCCGCAGCGCGCGTAAATCGACTGCGCCGCCAGATTGCCCTCGGTCACGGTCAGCTGGACCAGCCTGACGCCGTCCCTGGCCGCGGCCTGCGCCAACGCCGCCTCGACCAACTGCCGACCGACGCCCCCCTGGCGCACGTCCGCGGCCACATACATGCCGAACAGGCTGGCCTTGTGCCGCGCCTTCTCGCGCGACTCGAACTCCAGCCCGGCGGCGCCCACCAGGCGTTCACCGTCGAAGGCGCCCAGCACGATCTGCCCGGCCGCGGGCGAAGCGTCCAGGCGGGCGATCCACCACGACAAGGGCAGCGCGGCGCGCTCGGTCGCGCTCGAGGTGAAGGCGTCCGGGTGCTGCGCATAGGCGGCCAGCATCAGCGCCCGGTACGGCACGGCATCGGCGGGCTCGAGTCGGCGGACGGTCACCGTTGAATGCCTCACACCGTCGGCGCGATGGCCTCGGCGTACTCGTACAGCGCGCCGAGAATCTCTTCTGCGCGTTCGTCGGCCGTCTCGGCCAGCGTGTCGATCTCGGCGAACAGTTCGTCGACGTTGCGCGCACCGCCCTCGCCCTCGAGCAGCCGCGCGACGCGGTGCGCCTCCCAGCGCCCGGCCTCCTCCTCGCTCAGCGTGTCGGCGAAGTTGCGCGCGCGGTAGCGGAACAGCAGCTCCTCGAGCCGAGGATCGTCGAAGCCGGTGCGCGCCCGCGCGAGCTCGGCCGGCGACAGGCCGCGCAGCTGATTCAGGCGCCGACGGTCGCCGTTGCCGACGAAGCCGCCGTACAGGTCCTCGTCGACGTCCGGCGTGCCTTCCCGAGGCCGCTCGTACACCTGCGGCCAGATCGCGCTCATGTCGGGCAATGCCGCGGCGATCGCGGCATGGCGCAGCGCCGCCTCGACGTCGATGCCCCAGCGCGCCGCCATCGCCGGCGCCAGCGTCTTCAGGTTGCCGACCACCATCGGTGACTTGTTCAGATGGATGCCCTTGAGCGGCAGCCTCAGCACGCCCTCGGGCAGGTCGGCGCTGCGCGTGAACAGCCGCAGCCGCAGCGTCTCGACATCGAGGTCGCGCAGCTCGCTGGGGTCATGGGCCAGATCCCAGGCCAGCAGCTCGTTCTTGTTGGTCGGATGGCTCGCCAGCGGCCACATGACGGCCAGGCAGCCGCGTTCGGCCGGGAACATGCCCGACACATGCAGGAAGGGCCGCGCGGTCTCGCGCGTCGTCGGCAAGCCGAGTTCGCTGGCCACGCGGTCCTTGCGGTGCAGGCCGAAGGCGAAGTCGAACAGCTTGGGCTGCTTCTCGCGGATCAGCCGGGCCAGCGCGATCGTGGCGCGCACGTCCGACAGCGCATCGTGCGCCGCCTCGTGCAGCAGTCCGTTGGCTCGCGCCAGATCCTCGAGCTTGAAGCTCTGGCTGCCGTCGGCCTTCTTCGGCCATTCGATGCCGTCAGGGCGCAGCGCGTAGGTGAGGCGCACGACGTCGAGCAGGTCCCAGCGGCCGCAGTCGTTCTGCCACTCGCGCGCATAGGGATCGATCAGGTTGCGCCAGAACATGAAGCGCGTCACCTCGTCGTCGAAGCGGATCGTGTTGTAGCCCACGCCGATGGTGCCGGGCTGCGAGAACGCCTGTTCGATCTGCGCCGCGAACGCATGCTCGGGCATGCCGCGCTCGAGGCACTGCTGCGGCGTGATGCCGGTGATCAGGCAGGCCTCCGGGCTTGGCAGGTAGTCCGGGGCCGGCTGGCAATAGATCATCAGCGGCTCGCCGATCTCGTTGAGTTCGGCGTCGGTGCGGACGGCGGCGAACTGCGACGGCCGGTCGCGGCGCGGCACGACGCCGAAGGTTTCGTAGTCGTGCCAGAGGAAGGTATGAGGGGCCATGGGTCAAAGCAAGGGGGAAAAGAGGCGAGCGATCGAGTCGCCCAGGCGGCGCGGGAAAGGCTGGCGCCGGTTGGCCCGCACCGGCGAGGCACTGCGCAGATCGGTTTCGAACTGGGCGATCAGGGGCTTCGCGAGCGTTGTGCCATAGATCACGGCGCAGACCTCGAAGTTGAGCCGGAAGCTGCGGTTGTCGAAATTCGCGGTGCCGATCATCGCGCAGTTGTCGTCGACCACCAGCGTCTTGGAGTGCAGCATTCGCGCCTTGTATTCCCAGACCTTGACGCCGGCCGCGATCAGTTCGTCGTAGTACGAGCGCGCCGCCGCGCTCACGATCAGCGAATCGCTGCGCCGCGGCACCAGCAGCCGCACGTCGACGCCGCGCAGGGCCGCGCTGGTGAGCGCCATCATGGCCGGCTCGCCCGGCACGAAATACGGCGTCGTGAGCCAGGCGCGGTACGACGACGACTGGATCGCCGCGAGGTGCATCCGATGGATGGCCTCGAGCGCGCTGTCGGGCCCGCTGGTGATGATCTGCACCGGGATCTCGCCGGCGGCCTCGTGCGGCGGCAGGCGCGGCAGCAGATGGAGCAGGTCCGAATTCGTCAGGCGGGGGTCCTCGCCGGTCGCGTAGGTCCAGTCCTCGAGGAAGGTGGTCTGCAGCCAGCGCACCGCGCTGCCTTCGAGGCGCAGGTGCACGTCATGGTAGGCATCGGCACGGGTGCGCGAATCTTCCGCGTCGGTGATGTTCACGCCGCCCGTGAAGCCCACGCGGCCATCGCAGACGACGATCTTGCGGTGGGTGCGGTAGTTGGTCACCGGGCGCAGGCGCCGGCCGATGCGGGTCTCATGGAACAGCGCGACATGGATGCCGGCCGCATGCATCGGCGCCATGAACGTGCGGCCGATCCGCTTGGAACCGAGCGCGTCGAGCAGCAGCCGCACCGTGACGCCCTGCTGCGCACGCTCGATCAGCAGGTCGCGCAGTGCGGTGCCGATCTGGTCGGGCTCGAAGATGTAGTACTCGAGGTGGACGTGGTCGCGCGCCTGGCGGATCGCTTCGAAGATCGCGTCGAAGGTGCGCGCGCCCCCCGAGAGCAGCTCGGCCGAGGTCGCGCTCGACACCGGCAGGCCGCAGGCCGCCAGCCCCAGCGCGGCCATCTGCCGCAGGGCGGGCGGCGCCTCTTTTCTCGCGTCGCGCAGCATCGCCACGTCGGCGGGAGCGAGCGCACCGGCCCGGCCGCGCAACCGCTTCAGGCGCTGCTTCTTGAGCCGCTGCGGACCGAGGAAGTAATAGATGAGGAAGCCCGCGAACGGCAGCAGCGCGAGCGACAGGATCCAGCTCATCGTCGACACCGGAGCGCGCTTCTGCATCACGATCCAGACGGAAAGCACTGCGATATAGCCGCTCCATGCAAGGGAGAGGCCGGTCTTCCATTCCTGGCTGAGCTCGGGGAGGATCAAGGCGAAAGGTGATGAGTAAAACGACAAAGGCCGGTAGCAATGCTACCGGCCTTCTGATCGGACGATTCCGCCAAGACGGCGGAAGATGCTCAACCTGTCGCCGCCTCTTCGGCTTCGGGCTTGGCCCGGCCTTCCTTCTTGGCCAGCGGCTGGATGTCGAGCTGCACTTCTTCCTTGTCGTCGAGGTCGACGGTCAGGCGGCCACCCTCCTGCAGGCGTCCGAACAGCAGCTCGTCGGCCAAGGCACGACGGATGGTGTCCTGGATCAGGCGCTGCATCGGGCGGGCCCCCATCAGCGGATCGAAGCCCTTCTTCGCCAGATGCTTGCGCAAGGTGTCGGTGAAGGTGACGTCGACCTTCTTCTCGGCCAGCTGGGTCTCGAGCTGCAGCAGGAACTTGTCCACCACGCGCAGGATGATCTGCTCGTCGAGCGCCTTGAAGCTCACGGTCGCGTCCAGGCGGTTGCGGAACTCCGGCGTGAACAGGCGCTTGATGTCGGCCATCTCGTCGCCCGCCTGGCGCGCGTTGGTGAAGCCGATGGTCGCCTTGTTCATGGTCTCGGCGCCCGCATTGGTGGTCATCACGATGATCACGTTGCGGAAGTCGGCCTTGCGTCCGTTGTTGTCCGTCAGGGTGCCGTGGTCCATGACCTGCAGCAGCACGTTGAAGATGTCCGGGTGCGCCTTCTCGATCTCGTCGAGCAGGAGCACCGCGTGCGGCTTCTTCGTGATGGCCTCGGTCAGGAGACCGCCCTGGTCGAAACCGACGTAGCCCGGAGGCGCGCCGATCAGCCGGCTCACCGCATGGCGCTCCATGTACTCCGACATGTCGAAGCGGATCAGCTCGATGCCCATGATGTAGGCGAGCTGCTTGGCCGCTTCGGTCTTGCCGACGCCCGTGGGGCCGCTGAACAGGAACGAGCCGATCGGCTTGTCTTCCCGGCCCAGGCCCGAACGCGCCATCTTGACGGCCGAAGCCAGCACCTCGAGCGCCTTGTCCTGGCCGAACACCACGCTCTTGAGGTCGCGCTCGATGGTCTGCAGCTTGCCGCGGTCGTCGTTCGAGACGTTGGCCGGGGGAATGCGCGCGATCTTGGCGACGATTTCCTCGACCTCGGTCTTGCTGATGGTCTTCTTGCGCTTGTTCGCGGGCAGGATGCGCTGGGCGGCACCGGCTTCATCGATCACGTCGATCGCCTTGTCGGGCAGATGACGGTCGTTGATGTACTTGGCGCTGAGCTCGGCGGCGGCCTGCAGCGCGGCCACGCCGTACTTCACGCCATGGTGTTCCTCGAAGCGCGACTTCAGGCCCTTGAGAATGTCGACCGTTTCCTGCACGGTCGGCTCGACCACGTCGACCTTCTGGAAGCGACGCGACAGGGCCGCATCCTTCTCGAAGATGCCGCGGTACTCGGTGAAGGTGGTCGCGCCGATGCACTTGAGCTGGCCGCTCGAGAGCGCCGGCTTGAGCAGGTTGGACGCGTCCAGCGTGCCGCCCGAGGCGGCGCCGGCACCGATCAGCGTGTGGATCTCGTCGATGAACAGGATCGCGTTCGGCTTGTCCTTGAGCGACTTCAGGACGCCCTTGAGCCGCTGTTCGAAGTCACCGCGGTACTTGGTGCCGGCCAGCAGCGCGCCCATGTCGAGCGAGTACACGTTCGATTCGGCCAGGATCTCCGGCACGTCGTTCTGCGTGATGCGCCAGGCCAGGCCCTCGGCGATCGCGGTCTTGCCGACGCCGGCCTCGCCCACTAGCAGCGGGTTGTTCTTGCGCCGGCGGCACAGGATCTGGATCACGCGCTCGACCTCGTACTCGCGGCCGATCAGCGGATCGATCTTGCCTTCCTTGGCGAGCTGGTTCAGGTTCTGCGTGAACTGCTCGAGCGGGGACGACTTCTCGTTCTTCTCGCCGCCACCGTCCTCACCTTCACCCGAGGAGGCGTCGCTGCTGCCCTTGGCGGCTTCCGGCGGATCGCTCTTCTTGATGCCGTGGGCGATGAAGTTCACGACGTCGAGGCGCGTCACGCCCTGCTGGTGCAGGTAGTAGACCGCGTGCGAGTCCTTCTCGCCGAAGATCGCCACCAGCACGTTGGCGCCGGTGACTTCCTTCTTGCCGTTGCCGGTGGACTGCACGTGCATGATGGCGCGCTGGATCACGCGCTGGAAACCCAGCGTCGGCTGGGTGTCGACATCGTCGGTACCCGCCACCTGGGGCGTGTTGTCCTTGATGAAGTTGGTGAGCGACGCCCGCAGGTCGTCGACGTTGGCCGAGCAGGCGCGCAGAACCTCTGCTGCGCTCGGGTTGTCCAGCAAAGCGAGCAGCAGGTGCTCCACCGTGATGAACTCGTGGCGCTGCTGCCTGGCTTCTACAAAAGCCATGTGCAGGCTGACTTCCAGTTCCTGGGCAATCATGTGATTTCCTTTTGCCTTGCTGTAAATAATTTGTCAGATGGGTTGGAGCGCGCCTAAATCAACAGGTTCACTCGACCGGTTCGCTGACGCATTGCAGTGGATGCCCGGCCTGGTGGGCCGCTTCCATCACCTGATTGACCTTGGTGGCCGCCATGTCGCGGGAATACACCCCGCAGACACCCCGGCCATCGAGGTGGATCTTGAGCATGATCTGGGTCGCGGTTTCCCGGTCCTTGTTGAAGAACTCCTGGATCACGACGATCACGAACTCCATCGGCGTGTAGTCGTCGTTGAGCATGACGACCTGGAACATCTGGGGCGGCGCGGTCTTCTGCGGTCGCCGCTCGAGCACGACCGCATCGCCATCGTCCCGCCTCGGCTTCACGGCCGGCGGCGTCTTGGGGGTCGAAGGGATTCTGGTAGCCATGAAATTCATTTTATAGAGCCGCCGCGGGTTGCACTCGCCGTTGTGGCACAACTGGTGGCGGGTTTGTGACATTCAAGTCGAATGCGGTCGGATCTGCGCCTCGGCCTCATGCAAGCAGCATGCCCCGGCGGCAAAACAACCGCTGGCCCAGGGCTTTTCCTGCCCAAGAAAAAGCCCCGGCACCTGTCGGCCCGGGGCTTGGGGGGTCGGGGCGTCCGTCACGGACGCGCCAGCGCCCTTTTTACATGTTGTCGATCATGACCTGGCCAAAGCCCGAGCAGCTGACCTGGGTGGCGCCCTCCATCAGCCGCGCGAAGTCGTAGGTGACCTTCTTGCTGGCGATCGACTTTTCCATCGAGCTGATGATCAGGTCGGCCGCTTCGGTCCAGCCCATATGGCGCAGCATCATTTCGGCCGAGAGGATCTCGGAACCCGGGTTCACGTAGTCCTTGCCGGCGTACTTGGGCGCGGTGCCGTGGGTGGCCTCGAACATCGCGACCGTGTCGCTGAGGTTGGCGCCGGGGGCGATGCCGATGCCGCCGACCTGGGCCGCCAGCGCGTCCGAAACGTAGTCGCCGTTCAGGTTGAGGGTCGCGATCACGCTGTATTCGGCCGGGCGCAGAAGAATCTGTTGCAGGAATGCATCAGCAATCGAATCCTTGACGGTGATTTCCTTGCCCGATTTCGGGCTCTTGAACTTCATCCAGGGCCCGCCGTCGACCAGTTCGGCGCCGAATTCCTTGGCCGCCAGGCCATAGGCCCAGTCGCGGAAACCGCCTTCGGTGAACTTCATGATGTTGCCCTTGTGCACGATCGTGACACTGGGCTTGTCGTTGTCGATCGCGTACTGGATCGCCTTGCGCACCAGGCGCTCGGTGCCTTCGCGCGACACCGGCTTGATGCCGATGCCGGAGGTGTTCGGGAAGCGGATCTTCTTGACGCCGAATTCGTCCTGCAGGATCTTGATGAGCTTCTTCGCCTTGTCGCTCTCGGCCTCGAATTCGATGCCGGCGTAGATGTCTTCCGAGTTCTCGCGGAAGATCACCATGTTGGTCTTGTGCGGCTCCTTGACCGGGCTGGGCACGCCGTCGAAATACTGGATCGGGCGCAGGCAGACGTAGAGGTCGAGTTCCTGACGCAGCGCGACGTTGAGCGAACGGATGCCGCCGCCCACCGGGGTGGTCAGCGGGCCCTTGATCGACACCACGTAGTCACGCACCGCGTGCAGCGTTTCCTCGGGCAGCCAGACATCCGGGCCATAGACCTTGGTCGACTTCTCGCCCGCGTAGACCTCCATCCAGTGGATCTTCTTCTTGCCGGCGTAGGCCTTGGCCACGGCCGCATCGACCACCTTGAGCATCACGGGCGTGATGTCCAGTCCGGTGCCGTCGCCCTCGATGAACGGGATGATCGGCTGATCCGGCACATTGAGCGAATTGTCGGCATTGACCGTGATCTTCTGGCCTGCGGCCGGGACTTTGATGTGCTGATAGCTGGACATGAGGACGAGGACTCCGGATGGGATGAAGACTGGAAGACTTGGAGATTCCAGCCGCCTGATTAGCTTTAGAATTTTAGACGCAACCGGAGGAGCCCGAGGGAACTGTCAACCATGGCCGTGTTGGTTTCGTTGTTGACAGACCTTCTGCTGGCCGGGAGGCGTTTTGAAATCCATTTCCATTGAGGAATCCGTAATGAGCAAAGTTCTCGCAGTCATGATGGCCGGCCTGTTCGCAGCTGGTGCATACGCCCAAGGCACCTCGCAAGAAGCCGCCCCCCAGACTGACACCAAGTCTCAGCAGCGCGCCCAAGAGCGTCGCGCCGACAAGCCGCAAGGTCAAGTGCGTCCCCAAGGTGGCGACACCGCGAACACCGCGGAAGGCAGCGGCGGCCTGACTCAGAACAAGTCGACTGCAGCCGCGCAAAACCGCACCGCCACCCGCGACGATCGCCGCCGCAACAAGGACGGCAGCGTCCGCAAGATGAACCCGCAAGGCGGCACGCCCCAGTAATCGGAATAATCCGAATTCAAATAAGGCGCTCTTCGGAGCGCCTTTTTTTGTCCGGGCGAATAGTCTGCCCAACCTCATTGGGGAAAATCCCACCAAATTCGAGGTAAGCTTTGCTTTCAACGAATCTGCCCGCCTCTGCGGGCATTCTTGTTTGCGCTGCCGTCCCGAAAGTCGACCATGTTCCTGCGTTTTTTCAGTCTTCTCGCGCTATCAGTTTCTTTCACCGCATCTGCGGCGCATGCCCAGGAAGCGCAAAGCCAGCTGCAAAGGGTCCGGATCACCGCCGGGATGTACCAGATCGACGCCCAGGTTGCCCAGACGCCGCGGCAGCGCGAGATCGGGCTCATGTTCCGCAAGGAAATGCCACAGGCCGAAGGCATGGTTTTCGTGTTCGAGCAGCCGGCCACCCAGTGTTTCTGGATGAAGAACACGCTGCTGCCGCTGACCGCGGCCTTCGTCGCCGACGATGGCCGCATCGTGAACCTGGTCGACATGCAGCCGATGAGCGAGGAATCGCACTGCTCGAAGGAACCGGTGCGCTACGTGCTCGAGATGAACCAGGGTTGGTTCGCGAAGAAGAACATCAAGGCTGGCGCCAAGCTCGGCGGCGAGCTGTTCACCCGCCCGCGCTGAGCGATCGTCCGACCCATGAAAAAGCCGACCCTCGGGCCGGCTTTTCGTTGTCGGGGAACCGGGAGTCGGATCAGCCGAAGTTCTTGGCCACGAAGTCCCAGTTCACCAGCTTCGCGAGGAAGGTCTCGACGAACTTGGGGCGCAGGTTGCGGTAGTCGATGTAATAGGCGTGTTCCCAGACGTCCACGGTCAGCAGTGCCTTGTCGGCGGTCGTGAGCGGGGTGCCGGCGGCGCCGGTGTTGACGATGTCGACCGAACCGTCGGCCTTCTTCACCAGCCAGGTCCAGCCCGATCCGAAGTTGCCCACGGCCGACTTCACGAAGGCTTCCTTGAACGCCGCGTAGCTGCCCCACTTGGCGTCGATCGCCTTGGCCAGCGCGCCCGTGGGCTCGCCGCCGCCCGCGGGCTTCATGCAGTTCCAGAAGAAGGTGTGGTTCCAGATCTGGGCTGCGTTGTTGTAGATGCCGCCGCTGGACTTCTTGACGATGTCCTCGAGCGTCATGCTCTCGAACTCGGTGCCCTTCTGCAGGTTGTTCAGGTTCACGACGTAAGCGTTGTGGTGCTTGCCGTAGTGGTACTCCATCGTTTCCTTCGAATACTCGGGCGCCAGCGCGTCCAGTGCGTACGGCAGGGGAGGAAGAACGTGTTCCATGATTTTTTTCTCGCGGGTTGGTTGAGGGAATCGGAGATTCTAGGAAGGATTCGCGGGCAAGGCGTCGGACGTCGCCGCGATGTCCTTGTTGCAGCCGCTATTGCATCACTTTCAGGTCGACCGTGCCGTCGGCGAGCCGGGCCTTGACCTCGTCGCCGGGCGCCAGGCTGGCGGCACTCGTCACCGCATGGCCCTCGGCATCGGTGAGCCAGGCGTAGCCGCGCTGCAGCACCAGCGCGGGATCGAGCAACTGCAGGCGCAGCGCCGCGCGCTCCAGCCGCTCGCGGTGACAGGCGATGGTGGTGCGCAGCCCCAGCGGCGCCCTCGCCTGCAAGGCCTGCCGTGCCTGCGCGAGACGGTCCATCCTGGCGAGCACGGCGTAATGCAGGCGCTGGGCCTGGTGGGCGAGGCCCAGGCGCTGGCGTGCCACCAGCGTCGATGGGCGTCCAAGCCGACCGGTCGCCAGGTCGAGGCGCTGACTCAAGGCATCGACGCGCGTCGCAACGGCCTCCCGCAGCCGCTCTTCGATCAGATCGAGCGCGCCGAGCCACAGCTCGCGCGGCGCGGACACGAGCTCGGCGGCGGCGGTCGGGGTCGGGGCCCGGACGTCGGCGCAGAAGTCGGCGATCGTGAAGTCGGTCTCGTGGCCGACACCGCAGACGACGGGCACCGGACTCTGGACGATCGTGCGCGCCAACGCCTCGTCGTTGAAGGCCCACAGATCCTCGATCGAGCCGCCGCCGCGCACCAGCAAGATGACATCGACCTTCGGTTCCAGTGCGTAGAGCGACTGCAGCGAACGCACGAGCTCTGACGGCGCGCCGTTCCCCTGCACGGCCGCCGGCGCCAGCACGACGGGGATGTGCGGCACCCGGCGCCGCAATGCGGTGACGACGTCGTGGAGCGCCGCCGCACCGAGGGAGGTGACGAGCCCGATCGCGCGCGGCAGGGCCGGCAGCGCCCGCTTGCGTGCCGGGTCGAACAGCCCTTCGGCCTCGAGCCGGGCCTTGCGCTGCATGAACTGTTCGAACAACGCGCCCTGCCCGGCACGCCGCAGGCTTTCAACCACCAGCTGCAAATCGCCGCGCGGCTCGTACACGGCGAGCCGCCCGCGCACCTCGACCTGGTCGCCGTCGCGCGGCGAGAAATCGAGCAGGCTGGCCGCGCGCCGGAACATCGCGCAGCGCAACTGGCCGGCCTCGTCCTTCAGCGAGAAGTAGCAGTGGCCGCTGGCCGCGCGCGAGAAACCCGAGATCTCCCCCCGCACGCTGACCGGGTTGAAGCGCGCATCCAGCGCATCCGCGACCGCCCGGCACAAGGCGCCGACGGCCCAGACTCTCGCGCCGGACGAGGGCGGTTGCCCACGTTCATTCATGCTTTTTCCGGTGTCACGGGCCTGAGTCGTCCACAAGGCAGCCCGATGGGGGCTGTGGTGTTGCGGCGTCTGCACAACAGGCACGGGTTGCCGTGCAAGTCATTGATTTCAAAGAAAAAAGTACTGCTCAAAATTCAATCGATCTGTGGAAAGGCCCGACCCGTGCGGCTTTGGACAGGTTGCTCCGCGTGTTAATCACAAAGTTATCCACATATCCTGTGCGTCGGCGCCTGCCTCGAGAACTCCTCGTGAAGGCACGCCGCCTCGGGAGATAATCGCCGCGCATTTGCAGTCCATGGGCCGGAGGAATACTTGTTTTCCATCATAGTTGCTGCGGGTTGGCCGATCTGGCCGCTGCTCGCCTGTTCGGTGATCGGGATGGCGCTGGTCATCGAACGATTCACCAGTCTCAAGACGTCCAGGGTCCTGCCGCCCAAGCTTCTCGACGAAGCGATCACCGTCTCACGCACCTCGATCCCCGGTCCCGACCTCGTGACCAAGCTGGAACAGAATTCCGGGCTCGGCGAAGTGCTGGCCGCCGGCTTTCGCGCCCTCAACGTCAATCCGCTGGCGAGCGAAGACGATCTGCGGGTCTCGATGGAGTCCGCCGGCCGCGTGGTGGCGCACCGCCTCGAGCGCTATCTGCCCGCGCTCGCGACCATTGCCTCGGCAGCGCCGCTGCTCGGGCTGCTCGGCACCGTGATCGGCATGATCGAGATCTTCGGCTCGCAGTCCCCGGCCAACGGTGCCGTGGGCTCCGGCAATCCGGCGCAACTGGCGCACGGGATCTCGATCGCGCTCTACAACACGGCCTTCGGCCTCATCATCGCCATTCCGGCCTTGATCTTCTGGCGCTACTTCCGCAGCCGGGTCGACGAATACCTGCTGAACCTCGAACTGGCCGGCGAGCGCTTCGCCCGCCACCTGGACACGCTGCGCCGATGAGGATGCATTTCCGTCACGGCTCGCGCGACGAGCCCGAGATCAACCTGATCCCGTTCATCGACGTGCTGCTGGTCGTGCTGATCTTCCTGATGCTCTCGACCACCTACAGCAAGTTCACCGAGATGCAACTGCGCCTGCCGGTGGCCGACGTCGAAGCCCAGCGCGACTATCCGAAGGAGGTGATCGTCGCGGTGTCCGCCGATGGACGCTTCTCGATCAACAAGACCGTGCTGGCGGACCGCAGCGTCGAGACCGTGACGGCCGCGCTGGCCGCCGCCGCCGGCGGTGCCAGGGACAATGTCGTGATCATCAGCGCCGACGCCAGCGCCGCCCACCAATCGGTCATCACCGTGATGGAAGCAGCGCGCCGGGCCGGGCTGATGCAGATCACCTTCGCCACCCAATCGGCCGCGCAGGCGGGGCGCTAGTTGCAGGAGGCCTGGCTGCGGCGCGGCGCTCTGGCGCGCGGGTTGTGGCCGCTGTCGCTGCTCTACGGCGCGCTGGTCGCCCTCCGAAGAACCCTCTACCGGCTGGGCCTGCGGCGCGTCGAGCGCGCCGGCGTGCCGGTGATCGTCGTCGGCAACGTGATCGCCGGCGGCTCCGGCAAGACGCCGGTGGTGATGGCGATCGTCCGGCACCTGGAGGCGCGCGGCATCCGGGCCGGCGTGGTGTCGCGCGGCTACGGCCGGACCACGCAGGACTGCCGCGAGGTGCTGGACGACAGCGATCCGGCGGCGGTCGGCGACGAGCCTGCGCTGATCCGCCGTTCGACCGGGGTGCCGGTCTTCGTCGCCCGGCGCCGCATCGAAGCCGCCCGCGCCCTGCTCGAGCGCCACCCGGCGACCCAGGTGATCGTGAGCGACGACGGCCTGCAACACCTGGCGCTGGCGCGGGACATCGAGATCTGCGTCTTCGACGACCGCGGCGTCGGCAACGGCTGGCTGCTGCCGGCCGGCCCGCTGCGGGAGCCGTGGCCGCGCCGCTGCGACTTCGTCTTGCATACCGGCGAACGGCCGGCATTCGCCGGTTTCACGGCCCGGCGCACTTTGGCGGATCACGCGCTGCGGCGCGATGGCACGCGGGTGCCGCTGGCCTCCCTGGCCGGGCGCAGCCTGGTCGCGGTGGCGGCGATCGCCAAGCCCGAGGCCTTCTTCCAGATGCTGCGCGCGCGCGGCCTGGTGCCGGCGTCCTGCATTGCGCTGCCCGACCATGACGACTTCCGCCATTGGAGCCCGCCCGGCGACGCCGGCCAGGTCCTGCTGTGCACCGAGAAGGACGCCGTGAAGCTGTGGCGCAAGGCACCCGCCGCGCTGGCCGTGCCGCTGGTCTTCGAACCCGAGCCCGGCTTCTTCGCGGCGCTCGACGCAAAGCTATCATCGCGTGATGGACACCAAGCTGCTTGAACTGCTCGTCTGCCCCGTGACCAAGGGGCCGCTGACCTGGAACGCCGAGAAGCAAGAGCTCGCCTCGCGCAGCGCCCGCCTCGCCTACCCCGTGCGCGACGGCATCCCGGTACTGCTCGAAACCGAGGCGCGCACGCTGTCCGACGAAGAGCTGGGGCTTTGAGCGCCGACTTCACCGTCCTGATCCCAGCCCGGCTGGCATCGACGCGGCTGCCCGACAAGCCGCTGGCCGACATCGCCGGCCTGCCGATGGTGGTGCGCGTCGCCCAGCGGGCCGCGCGTTCGGGCGCCGACAGCGTGGTGGTCGCAGCCGACGATGCCCGTATCGTCGACGCCTGCCGTGCGCACGGCGTGCGGGCGCTCCTCACGCGCACCGATCACGCGAGCGGCACCGATCGCCTGGCCGAGGCCTGCACGCAGCTCGGCCTGGCCGACGACGCCATCATCGTCAATGTGCAGGGTGACGAGCCCCTGATCGAACCGGCCCTCATCGACGCCGTGGCCGAGGCGCTGGCGGCGCATCCCGGCGCCGCGATGAGCACCGCGGCACACGCCATCGACTCGCTCGAGGATTTCGTCAATCCGAACGTGGTCAAGACCGTGCTCGATGCCCAAGGGAACGCGCTCTATTTCAGCCGCGCGCCGATCCCGTGGTGGCGCGACGGCTTCGCCGGCACCGGGCCGACATCGCCACTGCCAAGCGCACCCGCGCCGCTGCGCCACATCGGCATCTATGGCTACCGCGCGGGCTTCGTGCGCGGCTTCCCGAGCCTGCCACCGGCGCCGATCGAGGCGATCGAAGCCCTGGAACAGCTGCGCGCCCTGTGGCATGGCCACCGGATCGCCGTGCATGTCAGCGCGCATGCGCCCGGCCCGGGCATCGACACGCCCGAGGATCTGGCACGAGTGCGCGCCCTGTTCGGCGCCTAGAAGCCTCCAGCCTGTGGTCCAGGGTCGGCCCCGGACCCCATGCTATCCTCGAAGCAACTCCGCCTTGCGCCGCTTCGTGGCCGCCGTGGCGCGACAGAAATCAAGAACCTTCGAGGACACCATGAGACTGATTTTGTTGGGCGCCCCCGGGGCAGGGAAAGGCACCCAGGCGGCCTTCATCTGCCAGAAGTACGGCATCCCCCAGATCTCGACCGGCGACATGCTGCGCGCCGCCGTCAAGGCCGGCACGCCGCTCGGGCTGCAGGCCCAGGCCGTCATGGCATCGGGCGCGCTGGTGAGCGACGACCTGATCATCAACCTGGTCAAGGAGCGCATCGCGCTGCCTGACTGCGCCCAGGGCTTTCTCTTCGACGGCTTCCCGCGCACCATTCCGCAGGCCGAGGCCATGCGCGCGGCCGGCGTCAAGCTCGACTACGTGCTCGAGATCGACGTGCCCTTCTCCGACATCATCGAACGCATGAGCGGGCGCCGYTCRCAYCCGGCGTCGGGACGCACCTACCACCTGAAGTTCAATCCGCCGAAGACCGCGGGCAAGGACGACYTCACGGGCGAGGACCTGATCCAGCGCGAGGACGACAAGGAAGARACCGTGCGCAAGCGGCTCGAGGTCTACAGCCAGCAGACGCGTCCGCTGGTCGACTACTACTCGAACTGGGCCAAGGCCGACCCGGCCGCGGCGCCCAAATACCGCGCGATCAGCGGTGTCGGCAGCGTCGACGACATCACTCAGCGCGCGCTCGCCGCCCTGATCAGCTGATCAGGCCGGGCTGGAACGCAGCCCGTAGGCCTTGCCGTCGACGAACAGGTACTCGACCCGCATCACGGCGTCGCCCTTCTCGTCCTTGGTGCCGAAACCGACAGCCGAGACAGGGGTCCCCGGCTGGATCTCGCGCACCTTCCAGGCCTCCATCCGCGTCAGCGGCGCCAGCTCGAGTTCCCACTGACGGTCCTTGCGTCGCGGCACCGTGGCCTTCGCCAGCAGGCCGGGGCCGTCGACCGGGGCGCTCTGCGCCGGCAATTCGCGTTTCGACAGGTCGCCGGGCGTCTTGAGGTCGGGCGGTACTTCGATCACCAGCTCGGCGTGCGGGTTCTGCCAGCGCGCGCTCACCACCTTGCCTTCCAGGTAGAGCGGCCGGTCCTGGTCGAAACTGCTCCATCCGTGGTGGGCCCAGGCGAACGGCATCGCTGCGGGCAGCGCTGCAACGGCGAACATCAGGCTGCGACGTTTCATGCAGGGGGCTCCTTTCGCTCAGTAGGCGATCCAGCGGCCGCAGAACACGACGGCCAGCCAGATCGCAGTGGACGACAACATCTGTACCCGCGCCAGCCAGTCAAGTTTCGCCAGCGAGCGGCGGCCGTGGAACCACAGCGCGTTGCAGCCGGCCACGAGCAACAGCCCCATCTTCACCAGAAACACGCGGTTGGCGAGCAGCTCTGCGGGCTGAGTGGCGAACATCAGAGATCCGCTGGCTGCCGCGAGCGCGAAGCCCGTCAGCGCGATGGTCAGCGACAGCCTGGCCAGCCCCATGATCGGCAAGGCGGCCGCACGGCCGAACACCCGAACCTCGAGCGCCACCAGATTGCCCAGGAGCAGCGCGATGCCGACGATGTGCGCGACCTCGAGCGCCGGATAGGCCCAAGGGATCGTGCGCAGCGCGTCGAGCATGGGGTCAGGCGGCCGGGCCGGCCGCCTGCAGTTCGAGCATCAGCGCGATCCGCGCCTTGACCGGACTCAGCGCCCCGGCGTCGCGCAGCCGCTGGTCGGGTCTCGGCAGGATCCGCCCTTCGGCGCAGCGCGTCGCGCGCACCACCGCCACGCCCTCGGCCTGCGCCCGAAGCGCCGCGGCTTCCAGCGCGTGGTGCAGCGTGCCATTGCCGGTCGCGGCCAGCACGATCCCCTGCACCGGCTCGACGGCGCCGCGCCGGCGCTCCTCGAGCAGCGCATCGACGAGGGTGCCGCGCGCTTCGGCATGGCTCGCGAGGATCTCCACGCGGGGCCAGGTCGCCGCGCCCGCCATGCGATCGAAGACGGCTCGGGCGGCCGGGTCGCCTGCCGGCCAGCACCTGAGCAGGCGCACCGTGCCTTCCTCGACATAGGCCAGCGGGCCGGCATCGCCCGAATCGAAGGCATCGAGCCTGTAGGTATGGACCTTCCGGACCTCGAGGGCGCCGTGAACGGTCCCCGCGCAGACGGCGACCACGCCGCACGCCTGCGGCGTCGCGGCAACGACGATGGCATCGCGCAGGTTCTGTGGTCCGTCGGGTGCAAGGGCGCTGGCCGGCCGCATCGCGCAGGTCAGGACCACCGGCTTCGAAGGCGCCAGCACCGACTGGAGGAAGAACGCGGTTTCCTCCAGCGTGTCGGTCCCGTGCGTGATGACGATGCCCGCCACATCCGGCTCTGCGAGCCAGTGGGCGCAGCGCTGCGCCAGCGTCCGCCAGATGGCGACGCCCATGTCCTTGCTGTCGACCTGCGACACCTGCTCGGCCTCGAGCCCGATGCCAGCAGGAGCGTCGATGCCGTGCAGCAGATCGGCGACGCCGACCTCGCCGGCGGTGTAGCCGATGTTGTCGCTCGCAGTGCCGGCACGCCCGGCGATGGTGCCGCCGGTGCCCAGGACGATCACGCGGCGCTCACGGTTCAGGGAGATGGGGTCCATGGCTTGCCAACTTTTCAAAACTGGTTAAAAATACAGGTACTGGACGTTTAGCCAGTACCCCGTCAGGAGTCACCATGCAGTTCGCAGTCAAGCTTACAGCCCGCCAGCAGCAGATTCTGGATCTGATCCAGAGCGCCATCGCACGCACCGGTGCGCCCCCCACGCGGGCCGAGATCGCCGCCGAACTCGGGTTCAAGTCGGCCAACGCAGCCGAAGAGCATCTCCAGGCGCTGGCGCGCAAGGGTGTCATCGAGCTCGTGAGCGGCACCTCGCGTGGCATCCGGCTCAAGGGCGACGCACTGCGCTCCCTCAACGAATCCCGCAACAACCAGTTCTCGCTCTCCCTGCCGGGCATGGCACAGCTGGCATTGCCGCTGATCGGCCGCGTCGCCGCCGGATCGCCGATCCTCGCCCAGGAACACGTCGACAAGACCTACTACGTCGAGAACACCCTCTTCCAGCGCCAACCCGACTACCTGCTCAAGGTGCGTGGCATGTCCATGCGCGACGCCGGCATCATGGACGGCGACCTGCTGGCGGTCCAGGCCACCAAGGAAGCCCGCAACGGCCAGATCGTCGTGGCGCGGCTGGGAGACGAAGTCACGGTCAAGCGCCTGAAGCGCAACAAGCAGGTCATCGAGCTGCACGCCGAGAACCCCGACTACCCCACGATCGTGGTCCAGCCCGGCGAGCCCTTCGAAATCGAGGGCCTGGCGGTCGGCCTGATCCGCAACACGATGCTGATGTAAGCCGGCCAGTTCCGCGCCTGCGGTCACGCATGCGCATCCGATCCGGCCGCAACAGGTGGCGGGCGTATGGCGCGAAGAGCCATCACCCTGTCGAGGCCGATGAAAGCAATCCTGCCTGTGTTCAACCTCTGATTTTTCTGGAGTTCACATGGGAATCGCTCTCCTCAGCATTGCTGATCTTCTGACGCCGCTGCAGTCGCTGGCCAACCGCTGGATGCCACGGCGCCGTCCGGGCCGCACGATGTCATCGGGCCTGCGCTACGTCGGCGTTCGTCCCAGCTGCGGGCTTCGCCAGGGCGCTCCGGCGGCCGCAGGTGCGCCGGCACGCCCCCTGCGCGTCGTCCGGACGGTCGACGCGCAACAGCCGGGCCGGGCCGCCGGTCGTGTGGTGATCTCGGGCCGCATGGCGGATGTGTGTGCGGAGCTCGACCGCCTGGTGGCGCTGGAGGCCGCCGAGGCCACGCCCCGGCCGGCCCACATGCACTGAGCCCGCCCGCGAGGCGGATGCCGGCGTCGAGCAGGCGCCGGCAATCCGGGCCGATGCAGCAGACAAGTCGAGATACGCCGACACAGCATCCCGGTCGTGCGAGGCACAATGGCACGCCATGAACATTGTGATCCTCGACGACTATCAGGATGCGGTGCGCAAGCTGAGCTGCGCCTCCAAGCTCGACGCCTATGCGGCCAAGGTCTACACCAACACGGTCAAGGGCATTGGCCAACTCTCGGTGCGCCTGAAGGACGCCGATGTGATCGTGTTGATCCGCGAGCGCACCCAGATCTCCAGGCAACTGATCGAGAAGCTGCCCAAGCTCAAGCTGATCTCGCAGACCGGCCGGGTCGGCAGCCATGTCGACGTCAACGCCTGCACCGAGCAGGGCATCGCCGTGGCCGAGGGCTCGGGCTCGCCGCTGGCACCGGCCGAACTGACCTGGGCCCTGATCATGGCCGCGATGCGCCGGCTGCCGCAGTACATCAGCAACCTGAAACATGGCGCCTGGCAGCAGGCGGGCCTCAAATCGGCCTCGATGCCACCGAATTTCGGTCTCGGCTCGGTGCTCAAGGGCAAGACGCTGTGCATCTGGGGCTACGGGCGCATCGGCCAGTTGGTGGCGCGCTACGGCCAGGCATTCGGCATGCAGGTCGTGATCTGGGGCCGCGAACAGAGTTGTGCCAAGGCACGCTCCGACGGCTTCCAGGTCGCGTCCGACCGCGAGACCTTCTTTGCCGCGGCCGACGTGCTGTCGGTGCATCTGCGGCTGACCGACGAGACGCGGGGCCTGGTCACGCTCGAGGATCTCTCGCGCATGAAGCCGACCGCATTGTTCGTCAACACCTCGCGCGCCGAACTGGTCGAGCAGGATGCGCTGCTGGCGGCACTCAACCGCGGCCGGCCCGGGCTGGCGGCGATCGACGTCTTCGAGAGCGAGCCGCCGCTGCAGGGCCATGCGCTGCTGCGGCTCGAGAACTGCATCTGCACGCCGCACATCGGCTACGTCGAGCAGGACAGCTACGAGATGTACTTCGGCCAGGCTTTCGACAACGTCGTCAGCTTCATCAAGGGCAACCCCACCAACATCGTCAACCCCGGCGCGCTGCAGGTCCGCCGTTGAAGCGGCCAGCCCTGCCGGCTGCCCTGTGGGCCCTGCTGGCGGGCAATTTCGTGATCGGCACCGGCGTGATGGTGGTGCCCGGCACGCTCAACGAATTGAGCCAGTCCCTGCAGGTCAGCGCGGCCACGGCGGGCCAGTTGATCACCGCGGGTGCGATCGTGATGTGCCTGGGCGCCCCGCTGCTGGCGGCCGTGGTTGCGGGCTGGGACCGCCGCCTGCTGCTGGCCTGCACCATGCTGTGGTATGCCGCCGGCCACCTGCTGGCGACGCTGATGCCGAGCTTCGGCGGGCTGCTGCTGGTGCGCATGCTGACCGTCGTCGCACCCGCGGTGTTCACCGCGCAGGCGGCCGCCTGCGCCGGCTTGCTGGTGCCACCCGAACAACGTGGCCGCGCCGTCACTTTCGTCTTTCTCGGCTGGTCGATGGCCTCGGTGCTGGGGCTTCCGATCGGTGCGCTGGTGGGTGGCCATTTCGGCTGGCGAGCCGCGTTCGGCCTGATCGCGGTGCTTTCGATCGCCAGTGCGGCCTGGGTCTGGCTCAAGTTGCCTTCGGGCATCCGCCCTGCCGCCCTGTCACGCGAAGCCTGGGGGCGCGTCTTCAGGAGCCCGCTGCTGATGGGCGTGGTCTCGGTGACCGCGCTGCAGGGAGCGGGCCAGTTCGTGCTGTTCAGCTACTTTGCGCCGATCGTTCGGCAGAGCCTGGGCGCCAACGCGACCCAGATGGGACTCATTTGGGCCTGGTTCGGCGTCTGCGGGCTGGTGGGCAACATGGTCGTGAGCCGCTACATCGACCGGATCGGTGCGCCGCGCATGGTTCTGGTCACGACCGTGCTGATCGCGTTGAGCCTGCTGCTGTGGCCGCTGGCGATCACCTTCGCGACGCTGGCGCTGGTCCTGATGCCTTGGGGCCTGGGTTGCTTCGCCACCAATTCGGCCCAGCAGGCGCGGCTGGTCTCGCTGTCGCCGGCGCTCGCGCCAGGCTCGGTGGCGCTGAACAGCTCCGGAATCTACATCGGCCAGGCGGTCGGCGCGGCTGCCGGCGGCTGGCTGCTGGCCCGCGACGCCGTCGCCTGGATGAACTGGGTCGGCCTCTCGACCGTGCTGCTCGCCCTCGCCCTGAGCGTGGCGGTGGACCGTGCGCAGCGCCGCACGCCGGCTTTCAGCGCTTGATGATCGGCCGCGGAGCGATCTCCGCCTCGGTGCTCGGATCGAACAGGTCGAAATCGATCACGTGAGGATCGCTGGAGGGCACCGGCGGCTTCGGCGGCTCGATCGGCGCCGGCATGGTCTCGTAGGCGGTCTTGTCGAAGGCGTCGAGGTCCATCTCGAGATCGGGCCGGAGGTACGGCGGAGCCGTCTCGGCAGGGGCCGCGGACGGCACCTGCACACCCGGATCCAGCACGGTGTCGTCGTGCATGACGTGGTCGATCGAACCATAGATCGAGGGCGGCGGCACCGCCCCTCTCACGGCCGCCGGGGGGGCCTCGACTTCGATCGGGGCGGTCACGGTCGGCGCTCCATCGCGCGCGATGGCGTCGGCGGAGGCATGGGGTTCGAATGCGGCAGGCGAGGCGCTGTCGGGGTCGATCACCTCCTTGGCCACCGAATACAGAAGCAGCAATTCCTGGTAAGCCGTCAGATCAAAGGCGCCGTCATCATGGCTGCCGGGCTTGCGGAACACCAGTTCCTCGATCAAGGCCAGCGTGCCCGGCGCAGGCCACAGGGCCTCGATGCGCGCCAGCGTGCCGCGGTAGTGCTCCAGCCCCTTGCCGGCTTCGGTGAAATGCTCGAACGACGGGACATCGGCATTGAAGGCGTGCTCGAATTCGTCGGCCAGCCGTGCGTAGTCCTCCTTGCGATCGAGCGAATGGAAGATCCGCAGCAGATCGAGATAGGCGAGCGCGCTGGTGCCGGGATTGGCGGCAATGTGCTCGCGCAGCACGGCGACGGCCTGGTCGTGCTGGCCCAGCGAGAGAAAGAAGTCCGACTGCTGCTGGACGTCGAACAGTTCTTCGGTGTTCACCGGTCGCACCGGCGCACCCTCCGCCAGTTGTGCCGGATGGGGCAGCGGCGCGTGCGGGCCGCTGTCGAGGTCGTCGTTCTCGAGCGGCGCGAAAGGCGTCGGGCCGAAGGTCCTGGGAGGGGCCCCGCGTCGGGCCCGCGGCGGGTCCGAATCCAGGTCCATGTCTTCGTCGAGCAGCCCGCCGTGCGGTTGCGGTCGCCGCGCGGCATCGGCGGCTCCCGCCGCGGCCTCGCCCCACCAGGCCGGCGCCGTGGCCCGGCGCGCCAGGCGCCACAGCATGAACATGCCGATCAGCGCCAGCAGCAGCAGAGCAACCAGGGCATAGACCAGCGGATTGGCGTAGCGGGTCTCGCGCGCCTGGGCGAGTTCGCCGCGCAGTTCGAGCAGGGCCCGCTGGTTTTGTGCGGCCTGCTCGCGCAGCGCGGCCAGCGTGGCATCCATGTCCTTCGTGCGCTTGGCCTCGCGTTGCGCTTCCTCGGCGGCAGCGGGATCGAGCGCGCTCCAGAGCGCAGCCGCGGCCGCGCGGCGCACCGGATCGGGGGCATCGGGCAGGTTCAGTTCGGGCGTCGCCTTGAGGCTGCCGCTCAGCGCGGGCGCAGGCTCCCGGGCGTCCACCTGCAGCCGGGACCCGCCTGTAGCGGCCTGCCGCTTGGGCTCGGGAACGGCCACCGGGGGTGCGGCGCGCGGGGTCGCGGGAGCCGCGGCTACCGGCACCACCGCGGTTCGCCTCGGCGCGGGAACGGCATCCGTGGCAGGCGCACGACGCGGCGCCGGCGCCGCATCGGCGGCGGCGGACTGCGCGCGCGGCGCCGATGGGCTGCTGCGCCGCACGGCAGGCGCTCCGACGCCGTCGGATCCCGGCAACCCGCCTTCCCCCGCGGCACGGCGCGCGGGGGCCCGTGGCGCCGGCTGTGTGGGCGCGGGAGCGGCGTCGGAAAAGCTCTGCGGACTGCGCGACATCACCGCTGGCGTCACGGCCCCGACCGGCACATCGGCCAGCAGCACGTAATTGCGCGTGGATTTCACATCGCAGCCGGCCCGCACGTTCACCGTGACCACGGGTTCCTCGATCGGACCGGTGGAGCGAACACGCATTCGGGAGCCGCCAGCAGCCGAGCCCGGCTCGAGCGATACAGTCACACGCCGGTCCGGGATCGCGGCGTCGCCCTGCAGCATCTCGGCCTCGAGACACAGGGAGCCGCCGGCTTCCGCGGCGTCGAGCGAAAGCGGAATCACCACGTCCATCGGCTTGCCGATCCAGACAGCCCCTTGAGGGCGACCGATCGTCAAGGCGGAGGATTCAAGAGCGAGGCTCAAAATGAGCAGGCTCGCCGCACGGCGTGGGAATTGCAAAATGAGCTGGGAATAGCAATCGAAAGTTGACACATTCTGACACGAGGGTCAGGGCGGATCATTCATCAAGAGACAATTATCAAATGACTACTGTGAACTATTCCAACATCGGCGTCATCGGCGCCGGCGCCATGGGCCGAGGCATCGCCCAGATTGCGGCGCAGGCCGGAAGCCGGGTCCTGCTGCTCGACAGCTTCGAAGGTGCCGCGGCCCGCGGACGCGACGCCATCCTCGCCCAGTGGCAGAAGCAGCACGAGAAAGGCAAGCTCGATGCCGACGGCCGGGACGCCCTCGCCGCCCGCGTGCAGGCGGTCGAATCGGTGCAGGCGCTCGCCGGCTGCGACCTGGTCATCGAAGCCGTGGTCGAGGACCTGGAAGTCAAGCGCCAGCTGTTCCGCGAACTCGAAGCCGTGGTCTCGCCCGCGGCGACGCTGGCCACCAACACCTCCTCGCTGTCGGTCACCGCGATCGCGACAGCCCTGAAACTGCCGGGGCGGATGGCCGGTTTTCACTTCTTCAATCCGGTGCCGCTGATGAAGGTAGTCGAGGTGGTGGCCGGCTTCAAGACCGAGCCCGAGGTCTGCCGGCAGTTGGCCGGCTATGCCACGCAGATGGGTCACAGCGCGGTGCAGGCCAAGGACACGCCCGGATTCATCGTCAACCACGCGGGGCGCGGCTATGGCACCGAGGCGCTGCGCATCGCCGGCGAAGGCGTGGCCGACTTCGCGACCATCGACCGCATCCTGCGCGACCAGGCCGGCTTTAGGCTCGGCCCCTTCGAACTGCTGGACCTGACCGCGCTCGACGTCTCGCATCCGGTGATGGAATCGATCTACCGCCAGTACTACGAGGAGCCGCGCTTCCGGCCCAGCGTCATCACGGCGCAGCGGCTGGCCGCGGGTGCGCTGGGCCGCAAGTCGGGCGAGGGCTTTTATCGCTATCCCGATGGCGAAATACAGAAGCCGCCCGAGCCGCCGGTTCCGGTGGTCGGGGCGATGCCGCCGGTCTGGGTCTCGCCGCGCGCGGCCCGGCGCCCCGAACTGCTGCGGCTGGTGCACGCGCTGGGCGCGCAGCTCGAGAGCGGCGCCACGCCATCGGACGCCGCGCTGATCCTGGTCGCGCCGCTCGGCTTCGACGTCACCACGGTGGCCGCGGTGGAACGGCTCGACGCCACCCGCACGGTCGGCATCGACCTGATGGTGGACGACGCAGCCACCAGGCGCCGCGTGCTGGCCACCAATCCGGCCACCCGGCGCGACATGCGCGACGCGGCGCATGCCCTCTTCGCCAGCGACGGCAAGGCCGTCAGCGTGATCCGCGACAGCGGCGGCTTCGTCACCCAGCGCGTGGTGGCGACCATCGTGAACATCGCCTCCGACATGTGCCAGCAGGGCGTCTGCTCGCCGGCCGACCTCGAGCTCGCGGTCCGGCTCGGCCTCGGCTACCCGCAAGGTCCGCTGGCCATGGGGGACCTGTATGGTCCGACCAACATGCTCGAGGTCCTGTTCAACCTGCAGACCGTCTACGGCGATCCGCGCTATCGCCCGAGCCCGTGGCTGCGCCGCCGTGGCGCCCTCGGCCTGAGCCTCACCCACCAGGAAGAGTAAGCACACCATGAGCGCAGAACTGAAAAGCACCAGCGAAGGGGGCACCATGGTGCTCACGATCTCCAATCCCGCGCAGCGCAATGCGCTGGGCCCCGAGATCTACGCCGCCGGCGTCGAGGCGCTCAACGGCGCCGAGAGCAGCCAGGAGATCAAGAGCGTCGTCATCGTCGGCGAAGGCAAGTGGTTCTGTGCCGGCGGCTCGCTGCAGCGGCTGTCGGCGAACCGCGATCGCGAACCCTCGGTGCAGACCGAGAGCATCGAGGCGCTCCACGCCTGGATCGACTCGATCCGCGCCTTTCCGAAGCCGGTCATCGCGGCGGTCGAGGGCGCTGCCGCCGGCGCCGGCTTCTCGGTGGCGCTGGCCTGCGACTTCGTGGTGTCCGCGCGCGATGCGGTGTTTGCCGCCTCCTACAGCAACGTGGGGCTCTCGCCGGACGGCGGAATGAGCTGGCACCTGGCGCGGGCGCTGCCGCGCCAGCTCGCGAGCGAATGGCTGATGCTGGGCGAGCGGCTGGAGCCGGCGCGCCTGCATGCGCTGGGCGTGGTCAACCAGCTCACCGAGAACGGCCAGGCGCTGGCCGCGGCGCTGGCACTGGCCGAAAAGCTCAACGCGCGGGCACCGAACGCGCTGGCCAGCATCAAGGAATTGCTGAGCGACGCGCGCGGCGCGACGCTGGTTGCCCAACTGTCCCAGGAGCGCGACCACTTCGTGCGCAACCTCCATCACGCCAACGCGGGCATCGGCATCGCGGCCTTCCTTGCCAAGGAGACGCCGCGCTACGAATGACCCCGCGTCGCTCTCGTGACACCCCCCTCGCCTTTCAGTCACCGACAGGACAGCCCATGGACGACCCCATTCTTACCATCGAAGAACGTGAAGCGATCAACAGTGGTCGCTGGTTTTCTTCCCTCTCACCCTCACTGCGCCACGACATCCTCCGATGTGCATTCGTCAAACGCTTCAAGGACGGCGAGCTGATCGCCGCTCGCGGAGATCCGCCCGAACAGTGGATCGCCTGCGCGAAGGGCGCGGTGCGCGTGAGCTCGACCGCGGTCTCGGGCAAGCAGGTGACGCTGACCTACGTGGAGCCGGGCATCTGGTTCGGCGACGTGGCGATGTTCGACGGCGATCGGCGCACGCACGATGCGTACGCGCATGGCGATTCCACGATCCTGTGCGTGGCGCGCGCCGATTTCCAGAAGATCCTGTCGAACCACGTCGAGCTCTACGAGGCGCTGATGCGGCTGCAGGCGCGGCGCATCCGGCAGTTGTTCGGCCTGGTCGAGGATCTCAACACCCTGCCCCTGCGCGCGCGGCTGGCCAAGCAACTGATCCATCTGGTTCGCAGCTACGGCGTGCCGAACCTGGCGGACGGCAGCCAGATGCGCATCGGGCTGCACCTGGCGCAGGAGGAACTGGCCCAGTTGCTGGGCGCCTCGCGCCAGCGCGTGAACCAGGAACTCAAGGCCATGGAGCGCGAGGAAGCGATCCGCATCGAACCGGCCGGACTGGTGGTGCTGGACCGTGTCGCCCTGATGCGCATTTCCGAAGCCGACGAACAACAATAGATCTCGAGCCATGACCCAGGACTTCGACAATTTCGTCGGCACGCGTGCCGTCTCGCAACAACACCTCGTCGACATCGAGGCCCTCACCGCCTGGCTCGAGAAGAACCTGGACGGGTTCAAGGGCCCGCTCACGGTCGAGATGTTCAAGGGCGGCCAGTCCAATCCGACCTACAAGCTCGTCACGCCTTCGCAAAGCTACGTGATGCGCGCCAAGCCGGGCCCGGTCGCCAAGCTGCTGCCTTCGGCGCATGCGGTCGAGCGCGAGTTCAAGGTCATGCGCGGCCTGGCAGGCACCGATGTGCCGGTGCCGCGGATGTACTGCCTGTGCGAGGACGAGAGCATCATCGGCCGCGCCTTCTATGTGATGGAATTCATGGCCGGCCGCGTGCTCTGGGATCAGTCCCTGCCCGGCATGGACAATTCCACCCGCGCGGCCATCTACGACGAGATGAACCGCGTCATCGCGGCGCTGCACAGCGTGAAGTTCGCCGAGCGCGGCCTGGCCGACTACGGCAAGCCCGGCAACTATTTCGAGCGCCAGATCGGCCGCTGGAGCAAGCAGTTCGTCGCCTCGGTGACGCAGCCGATCCCCGAGATGGACCGACTGATGGAATGGCTGCCGGCGAATATTCCGGCCAGCGCCCGCGACGAGACGATGAGCTCGATCGTGCACGGCGACTTCCGCCTCGACAACCTGATGTTCCACGCCACCGAGCCGCGCGCCATCGCGGTGCTGGACTGGGAACTGTCGACGCTGGGCCATCCGCTGGCCGACTTCAGCTACCACTGCATGTCGTGGCACATCCCGCAGGGCACCTTCCGTGGCATCGGCGGCGTCGACCTGAAGAGCCTCGGCATCCCGACCGAGAGCGAGTACATCCGGCGCTACTGCGACCGCACGGGCCTGACGACGCCCGAGGCGCTGGCGCCCGACTGGAATTTCTACCTGGCCTACAACCTGTTTCGCATCGCCGCGATCCTGCAGGGCATCGCCAAGCGGGTCGAGGCCGGTACCGCATCGAGCGAGCAAGCCGTGGCCTCGGGCCGCGGGGCCCGGCCGATGGCCGAGATGGCCTGGCAGTTCGCCCAGAAAGCGTGACCCGCGCGGCGGCGCCCCCCAACCCAATTACCCACCTGGAGACGACATGGACTTCGACTACTCGGCCAAAACCAAAGAGCTGCAAAAGCGCGTCAGCGCTTTCATGGACGACCACATCTACCCCGCGGAGGCCGCGTACGCGGCCGAGTTGGCGGCCAACACCGCGGCCGGCAAGCGCTGGACCGCGCTCGACACGGTCGAGAAGGTCAAGGCCAAGGCCAAGGCGCAGGGTCTGTGGAACCTGTTCCTGCCGGTCGACAGCGCCGCCGCCTCGGGCTACGAGGGCGCCGGCCTGACCAACCAGGAATACGCGCCGCTGGCCGAGATCATGGGCCGCGTGCCATGGGCCAGCGAGGCCTTCAACTGCTCGGCGCCTGACACCGGCAACATGGAGACCATCGCGCGCTACGGCTCGGAGGAAATCAAGGCCCGCTGGCTCAAGCCGCTGCTCGAAGGCCAGATCCGCTCGGCCTTCGCGATGACGGAGCCCGATGTGGCCTCCAGCGATGCCACCAACATCTCGACCCGGATCGAACGCCAGGGCGACGAGTACGTCATCAATGGCCGCAAGTGGTGGATCTCGGGCGCGGCCGATCCGCGCTGCAAGGTCTTCATCACCATGGGCAAGTCGGAGCCCGACGCGCCGCGCCATTCGCAGCAGAGCATGGTGATCGTGCCGGCCGACGCCAAGGGCATCAAGATCATCCGCCCTCTCAACGTGATGGGCTATGACGACGCACCGCACGGCCACGTCGAGATGCTGTTCGAGGACGTGCGGGTGCCGGTGGGCAACATCCTGCTCGGCGAGGGCCGCGGCTTCGAGATCGCCCAGGGCCGCCTCGGCCCGGGACGCATCCACCACTGCATGCGCCTGATCGGCCTGGCCGAGCGCGCGCTCGAACTGATGTGCAAGCGCGCCTCCTCGCGCGTGGCCTTCGGCAAGACCGTCGCCTCGCAGACCGTGACGCAGGAACGCATCGCCGAAGCGCGCTGCAAGATCGACATGGCGCGCCTGCTCACGCTCAAGGCCGCCTGGCTGATGGACGTAGCGGGCAACAAGGTCGCCAAGACCGAAATCGCGATGATCAAGGTGGTGGCACCGAACATGGCCTGCCAGGTGATCGACTGGGCGATGCAGGTGCATGGCGGCGGCGGCATGTGCGACGACTTCCCGCTCGCCTACGCCTACGCGGGCGCCCGCACGCTGCGCTTCGCCGACGGCCCGGACGAGGTGCACCGCAACGCGATCGCCAAGTGGGAGTTGGGCAAGTACGCGCCGGCGAAAGCAGGCGACGACGCCATGCCAGTGACAAGGTTCTAGGCTCGCCCCCAGGTTGCCCGCACTTCGTGTCGGGCGCCCACCCCCTACCGGGGGCAACACCAGCGGCCCGGCAAAGCCGGTTCCGCGGTGGCACTGTTGCTCGCCCCCAGGTTGCCCGCACTTCGTGTCGGGCGCCCACCCCCTACCGGGGGCAACACCAGCGGCCCGGCAAAGCCGGTTCCGCGGTGTTTCACCAACAGGCCTGGCGTTCGCCGGCCGACCCGTCGGTCGGGATCAGATCTTCTTTTGCAGGAAGAGCGCCGAGCCGAAGGCCGGATCCAGCTGGTAGCTGGCGAAGCCCTCGCGCTCGTAGGCCCGCAACGCGCTGCGATTGCCCGACAGCACCTCGAGCGTGAGCTTGCAGGCGCCGCGGGCGCGGGCCTCGGCCTCGACGCGCGCCAGCATGCGTTGCGCGACCCTTTGACCGCGGTGGCTGGCCAGCACGACCACGTCGTGCACATTGACCAGCGGCCGGCAGGCGAAGGTCGAGAAGCCCTCGATGCAGTTGACCAGCCCGACCGGCTGCGCGCCGTCGTAGGCCAGCACGCTGAAAGCCTGGGGTCGGGCCGCCAGGGCCTCGGGCAGGCCAGCCAGTACTTCCGGCGCCAGCGCCGCGCCGCCGCCGGCCGGGTCGCGCGCATAGGCGTCCAGCAGGGACACCACCGCGTGCGCATGCACGGGGTCCCGGTAGTCGGCCAGCACCAGGTCGATGGCAGGGGCGAGATTCGGGCTCGAGCTCATGCCACTCGCGCCTCAGGCCGGCTTCAAGGTGGCGGCGATACGGCTCGCCCAGGCCTCGGCCTGCACCGCATCGCGCGCCTCGACCATCACGCGCAACAGCGGCTCGGTGCCGCTGGCGCGGATCAGCACACGGCCGGTGTCGCCGAGCGCGGCCTCCGCGCGTTCGCTTTCGGCCGCCAGCGCGGCGTTGGCCTTCCAGTCCTGCCCCTCGGCCAGACGGACATTGATGAGGGTCTGCGGAAACAGGGTGACGCCGGCCAGCAGCTCATCCACGCGCCGGCCGCTGCGCACGCAGGCCTGCAGCACCTGGAGCGCGCTCACGATGCCGTCGCCGGTCGTGTGGCGGTCGAGCGCGAGCAGGTGGCCCGAGCCCTCGCCACCGAGCAGCCAGCGACGCTTCTCGAGCTCTTCGAGCACATAGCGGTCGCCCACCTTGGCCCGCACGAACTCGATGCCCTGCTCCTTCAGTGCCACCTCGATCGCCTTGTTGGTCATCAGCGTACCGACCACGCCCGCAGGTTTCTCGCCGCGCGCGATGCGCTCCCTCACCATCAGGTAGAGCAGCTCGTCGCCGTTGAAGAGGCGCCCGCTGGCATCCACCAGCTGCAGCCGATCGGCATCGCCATCGAGCGCGATGCCGTAGTGCGCGCCCTGCGCCCGCACCGCATCGATCAGTGCCTGCGGGTGGGTGGCGCCGAAGCCCTTGTTGATGTTGAGCCCGTCGGGCGCGCAGCCGATGCTCACCACGTCAGCGCCCAGTTCATGGAACACCTGTGGCGCCACCTGGTAGGCAGCGCCATGGGCGCCGTCGACCACCAGCTTCAGGCCGCGCAGCGTGAGGTCGTAGGCGAAGGTGCTCTTGCAGAATTCGGTGTAGCGCCCGGGCGCGTCATTGAGCCTGCGCGCCTTGCCGAGCTGGGCCGAGTCGGCCCAGGCGGGCGCTTCCTCGAGCGCCGCCTCGACCGCCAGTTCCCACTCGTCGCTGAGCTTGGTGCCCTGGGCGCTGAAGAACTTGATGCCGTTGTCGGGAAAGGCGTTGTGGCTGGCGCTGATCACCACGCCCAGGCTGGCGCGCTGCGCGCGCGTCAGGTAGGCGACACCGGGCGTGGGCAGTGGCCCGAGCAACACCACGTCGACGCCGGCCGAATTGAATCCGGACTCGAGCGCCGACTCGAGCATGTAGCCCGAGATGCGCGTGTCCTTGCCAATCAGCACCGTGGGACGCGCCTCGGTCTTCTTGAGCACGCGGCCGACCGCATGAGCGAGTCGCAGCACGAAATCCGGCGTGATCGGCGGTTGGCCCACCGTGCCGCGGATGCCATCGGTGCCGAAATATCTTCTCGTCATTGCTGTTGATCCTCTGTTTGTTGTTCCTGCCTCATCGCCCGCCATACGGCCAGCGCGGCGACGGTCTCGCGCACATCGTGCACGCGCACGATCGCGGCGCCCCGTTCGACCGCCATCAGGGCTGCGGCCACGCTGGGCACCATGCGTTCGCTCGCCCGCTCGATGCCGGTCACCGCGCCGAGCGAGGACTTGCGCGACCAGCCGGCCAGCAGGGGCCAGCCCGCGACAAGCAACTCCCGCTGACGCTCCAGCAGTGCGAAATTCTGTTCGACGGTCTTGCCGAAGCCGATGCCCGGGTCGAGCACGATGCGCGATGCGTCGACCTTCAGCGCCAGCAAGGCCTCGGCCTGCTGCTCGAGAAAGGCGCGTACCACGGGGACCACGTCGCCTTCCATCGGCGTCGCTTGCATCGTCTGCGGATCGCGGTGCATGTGCATCAGGCAGATTCCGCAGGCGGGATGCGCCGCCACCGCCTGCATCGCGCCAGGCTGCCGCAGCGCCCAGACGTCGTTGACGATGTCGGCGCCCAGCGCCAGCACCGCACGCATCACTTCGGGCTTGTAGGTGTCGACCGAGACCGGCACCCGCAGCGTCAGCGCTTCGCGCACCACCGGCAGCACCCGCGCCAACTCGGCGTCGAGCGGCACCGCCGGACTGCCGGGCCGGGTCGACTCGCCGCCGATGTCCAGGATGTCGGCGCCCTCCTCGACCAGCCGAATGCAGTGCGCGACTGCGGCCTGGGTCGATGCGTGCGCACCGCCGTCGGAAAAGGAATCGGGCGTGACGTTGACGATACCCATCACCTGCGGCCGTGCCAGATCGATGGCGAAGCGCGCGGTGCGCCAGACGCCTCGGCTCATTGGGCAGGCTCCGTGCTGCGCACTGCGGTGCGAGCTTGCTTGAGAGCGGCCCGGCGCGGCGCGCACGCCTTGCACCCAGCCAAAAAAAACGGGGCCAGTGGCCCCGTTGCTTGCCAGAGCATCATGCTCAGGCGGCGGTCGGTGCCGGGTCGGGGTTCACCGCCGGCGTGCCGCCGCTGCCGCCGCTGCCCGAAGGCGGAATGCGCGGCGTCCAGTCCTTGGGCGGACGCGGTGCGCGGCCGGCCATGATGTCGTCGAGTTGCTCGGAGTCGATGGTCTCCCACTCGAGCAGGGCCTTGGCCATCGAATGCATCTTGTCGCTATTCTCCTCGATCAGGCGGCGCGCCAGGGCGTACTGCTCGTCGATGATGCGGCGCACTTCGGCGTCGACCTTCTGCATGGTCGACTCGCTCATGTTGGTGGTCTTGGTAACCGAGCGGCCGAGGAACACCTCGCCCTCGTTCTCGGCGTAGACCATCGGGCCCAGCGATTCGGTCATGCCGTAGCGCATCACCATGTCGCGGGCGATCTGGGTCGCACGCTCGAAGTCGTTGCTGGCGCCGGTGGTCATCTGGTGCATGAACACCTCTTCGGCGATACGGCCGCCGAACAGCATGCTGATCTGGTTCAGCATGTACTCGCGGTCGTAGCTGTAGCGGTCTTGCGCCGGCAGGCTCATGGTCACGCCCAGCGCACGGCCGCGCGGGATGATCGTCACCTTGTGCACCGGATCGCACTTGGGCAGCAGCTTGCCGATGAGCGCGTGGCCGGACTCGTGGTAGGCCGTGTTGCGGCGCTCTTCCTCGGGCATCACCATGCTCTTGCGCTCGGGGCCCATGAAGATCTTGTCCTTGGCCTTCTCGAAGTCCTGCATCTCGACCACGCGTGCATTGCGGCGCGCGGCCATCAATGCGGCCTCGTTGCAGAGATTGGCCAGGTCGGCGCCCGACATGCCGGGCGTGCCGCGCGCGATGACGCTGGGGTTCACGTCCTGGCCCAGCGGCACCTTGCGCATGTGGACATTGAGGATCTGCTCGCGGCCGCGGATGTCGGGCAGCGTCACGTAGACCTGGCGGTCGAAGCGACCCGGGCGCAACAGCGCGGCGTCGAGGATGTCGGGACGGTTGGTCGCGGCCACCACGATCACGCCGAGGTTGGTCTCGAAGCCGTCCATCTCGACCAGCATCTGGTTCAGGGTCTGCTCGCGCTCGTCGTTGCCGCCGCCCAGGCCGGCACCGCGCTGGCGGCCGACGGCGTCGATTTCATCGATGAAGATGATGCACGGGGCGTTCTTCTTGGCGTTCTCGAACATGTCGCGCACGCGGGCCGCGCCCACGCCGACGAACATCTCGACGAAATCGGAGCCCGAGATCGAGAAGAACGGCACCTTGGCCTCGCCCGCGATGCTCTTGGCCAGCAGGGTCTTGCCGGTGCCCGGGGGGCCGACCAGCAGCAGGCCGCGCGGAATGCGGCCACCGAGTTTCTGGAACTTGGCCGGGTCCTTGAGGAAGTCGACCACCTCCTTGACTTCTTCCTTGGCCTCGTCGCAGCCCGCGACGTCGGCGAAGGTGACCTGGTTGCTGTTCTCGTCAAGCATCCGGGCCTTGCTCTTGCCGAAGCTGAAGGCGCCGCCCTTGCCGCCGCCCTGCATCTGGCGCATGAAATAGACCCAGACGCCGATCAGCAGCAGCATCGGGCCCCAGCTGACCAGCAGCGTCATGAGGAGCGAGCCCTCTTCACGCGGCTTGACGTCGAACTTGACGTTGTTGGCGATCAGGTCGCCAACCAGGCCGCGGTCGAGGTAGGTGGCGGTGGTGCGAATCTTCCGGTCGTCATTGGTGATCGCGACGATCTCGCTGCCACCCTGACCTTCCTGGATCGTCGCGCTCTTGATGCGGTTGCCGCGAACTTCCTCGAGGAAGTCGCTGTAGCCGATGTTGCCGGCTCCGGCCACGCCGCGGGTGTCGAACTGCTTGAACACAGTGAACAACACCATCGCGATGACGAGCCAAACGGCAACTTTGGAAAACCACTGATTGTTCAAACGAAGCTCCAGTCGGGGGCGCGCAAAAAAATAAGAATCAAAAAGCGCACTGTGGGCGGCAATTGGTGCCTATTTTAGGCTTTTCAACCTGCGAAAACCCGTGAATCCCCCTAGAGCAGCCATGGCGCGGGAGCGGTTTTTGACACGTATCAATTGGTATCCAGACTCTTGAGGCCGATGCCGACCATGAAGGTCTCTGACGATTTGTCGCGCGAAGCCTTGGGTTTGATGGGCTTCACGGTGCGGAAATTGTCCTTGAAGAGCCGAGTGAGCTCCGCGTAGCCGCTGCCATGAAACAGCTTCGCGACCAGTGCCCCCTCGGGTTTCATGTAGTGGCGGGCGAAGTCGATCGCCAGCTCGATCAGGTGGGCAATGCGCGCCGTGTCCGCCGAGGCGATTCCCGACAGGTTGGGCGCCATGTCCGAGACCACGACGTCGGCCAGCCGGCCGCCCAGGACGGCGGCGAGCCGCTCCAGCACCTCGGCCTCGCGGAAGTCGCCCTGCAGGAAGGTGACCCCCTCGATCGGCTCCATCGGCAGGATGTCGAGCGCGATGATGGTGCCGGCCAGCTCGCCCGAAGCCGCCCCGGTGGGCGACATCCGCCGCCGCACGTACTGGCTCCAGGCGCCGGGCGTGGAGCCCAGGTCGACCACCAGGTGGCCCGGACGGATCAGTCCCAGCGTCTCGTCGATCTCCTTGAGTTTGTAGGCGGCCCGGGCGCGGTAACCCTCCCGATTGGCCAGTTTGACGTAGGGATCGTTGAGGTGATCGTGCAGCCACGCCTTGTTGAGCTTCTTGGCTTTTGGTTTTGGATTCATTGACACTCGATAATACGGGGATGCCCGCCATACAACTTACCCCTGCGCAGCGCAAGGTGCACCGCTCCGAAGCGCACCATCTGGACCCGATCGTGATGATCGGCGGCGACGGGCTGACACCGGCCGTCAAGAAGGAGGCCGACGCCGCCCTCAAGGCCCACGGCCTGATCAAGGTGCGCGTCTTCTCCGACGATCGCGCCGCGCGAGAAGCGATGCTCCAGACCCTGGCCGACGAACTCGACGCTGCGCCGATCCAGCACATCGGCAAGCTGCTGGTGCTCTGGCGGCCGATTCCCGAGAAGGAGCGCGCGATCGACGAGGACCGGATGCCCGGCCCGCGCGACGTCAAGGTCATCAAGTACAGCAAGCGCGCCGGCCAGCGGCCCGAGATCAAGACCCTGCGCGTGCTCGGCAACCAGCGGCTCACGCCCGGGGGCACCATCAAGCGCGCCAAGGCCAAGCGGCCGCTCTCGGCCAAGAAGCGGAACCAGGCAGACTGAGGATGCCGAGCGAGACAGCGAGCCAGCCGCGGCGGCACATCCTGTGCATGAAATGGGGCACCAAGTACGGGCCCGACTACGTCAACCGCCTCTACGCGATGGTGCGGCGCCATCTGAAGGGCGACTTCAGCTTCGTCTGCCTGACCGATGACCCCCACGGCATCCGCAGCGAGGTCCAGTGCTTCCCGATCCCGCCGCTGGACCTGGAACTGGCGCCGGGCCAGCCGGACCGGGCCTGGAAGAAGCTGACCACCTTCGAGGCCGACCTGTACGGACTGCGCGGCACCGCGCTGTTCGTCGACCTCGACGTGGTGGTGGTCGGCAGCCTGGACGCCTTCTTCGAGCAGCCGGGCGAATTCCTCATCATCCACGACTACGAGCGCCCCTGGCGGCGCCGGCGCATCACCGGGAATTCCTCGGTGTACCGCTTCGAGATCGGCGCGCATCCCGACGTTCTGGCGCACTTTCGCCAGAACATGGACGCGGTGCAGGCCGAACACCGCAACGAGCAGGCCTACCTGTCGGATTTCATGCATCGCAACGGCAAGCTCGCCTACTGGCCCGAGGCCTGGTGCCCGAGCTTCAAGTACCACGGGATCCCGACCTGGCCGACCAACTACTGGCGTGAACCCTTCGTGCCGGAAGGCGCAAGGATCATGGTCTTTCACGGGGAATGCAATCCGCCCGACGCCCTGGCCGGACGGCGCAACCGGCGCTTCCGGTTCATCCGGCCGGCGCGCTGGATCACCAGCTTCTGGAAGGCCTGATCAGGCCGATCGGCGGCCCAGGCGCCACAGCAGGGCGCCGGCGCAGAGCCACTGGCCCAGGTACATCGCGCTGCCCAGCGAGTGCCAGAGCTTGAGGTTCTCGCGCGCCAGGATGTGGGGCGCGACCGCGTACTGTTGCAGCAGTGCCAGCAGCAGCGCGGTGATGACGAGCCCGATCGCGGTGCGCGCCGGCCCTTCGATGCGCTCGCCGGCCTGCGCGCGGAAATGCACCAGCAGCACCAGCCCGCAGGCCAGCGCGACCCAGGTCTGGGCCGCGAACAGCTGGCCGGCAAAGTTGCCCGCCACGGCCGGATTGCCGAGCCGCGCGAACAGCATCGGCACCACCAGAAAGCCGATGGTCGAGAGGCTGCCCCACCAGAAAGCGGCGACGAGCAGGGCGATGCGGTCCTTCATGCGTCGCGCAGGCCCGCTCAGAGGTAGCTGACGCCGACGATCTCGTAGCGCTTCACGCCGCCGGGCGCCTGCACCTCGGCCGTGTCGCCCTCTTCCTTGCCGATCAGCGCGCGCGCGATGGGGCTGGAGACGTTGACGAGGCCCAGCTTGAGGTCGGCTTCGTCCTCGCCGACGATCTGGTACTTGACGGCCTCGCCGGTCTTCTCGTCCTCGAGCTCGACGGTCGAGCCGAACACCACCCTGCCGCCGGCGTCGAGCCCGGTCGGATCGATGATCTGGGCCGCCGACAGCTTGCCTTCGATGTCCTGGATGCGGCCTTCGATGAAGCCCTGGCGGTCCTTGGCCGCCTCGTACTCGGCGTTCTCGCTGAGGTCGCCCTGGGCGCGCGCCTCGGCGATCGAGTTGATGACCCACGGGCGGTCCACCGTCTTGAGCCGTTGAAGTTCTTCGCGCAACTTCTCAGCGCCGCGCTTGGTGATGGGGATGGTTGGCATTTCGTTGCTCCAGAAAGCGAAACCGCCGAACGCTGCCGTTCGGCGGTCGAAGGGAGAAAAAAAGTTCAGACGAGCGTGCGTCCGGTCAGCCGGCTCAGGATCGCGAGCGGGCTCGAATCGGGATTGTATTGCCTCGCAGCGGGCAGATGAAGGGTCTGCTCGAGCATGTACTGGCCCGACATCACCGCGTGCGGGGTCTGGTCCGAGAAGCAGACCCACACCGATCCGGCCGGAAACGGCACGGTCTGCTGCACGCTGTTTTCCTGGTAGTCCAGGTCGGACTTCATGCTGTCGTGCAACTGCAGCATCAGGTGGTCGTATTCGCTGCGCAGCGACTTGGTCACGCGCAGCGTGCGAAGCATCCTGGCCTGCCAGCGCGAGTAGGGCTTGGCGCGCGGCAGGAAGCGCTTGGCGACCGTTTCGAAGGGCTCGCCGACCCGCCAGACACGCGGAGCGCCCTGCGGATTCACGTTGGTGAACACGCGCAGGATGCGCTCGCCGTAGTTGGGCCGAGATGGAAAGGAGTCGACATGCAGTCGGCGATCGTCGGCGCGCCATGACTGGACCCGCGTCTCGACCTGCGCCGGCCGGTAGCTGGTCGGCGCCAGCCGCAGCGCCGGCACGTAATGAGGCAGCAGCCCGTGGACCAGCTGCTGCGCCTGGGTGCGGAAGCGCCCGACCATCTCCGCCACCGCGCGCTGCCGGGCCTCGTCGCCCGCCACGCCCTTGATGCGCCCATTGGCATCGAGGCTGATGTTGCGAACGTCGGGCGACAGCACCGTGGGCGTCAACAAGGCCTGCTCCTCGGCCAGCAGGTCGAAACCCAGCCGCGGGAAGTACAACACCTTGCCGGCCTCGAGCGCCGCGATCCACGCCTCGTTGGCCGTGGCGGCGCTCCAGTCACCCAGGTCGAGTTCGACGAGCTGCGTTTCCATGGCTGGCACTCAGGCGTTCGCCAGTTGCTCGTGCATTTCCTGGATGGAGATGACACCGAGCTCGTCCATGTGCTGCATGCCTTCGACCGCCGCTTCCGCCCCAAAGATCGTCGTGAAGGTGGTCACGCGGGCCAGCAGCGCCGAGGTCCGGATCTGGCGCGAGTCGGCGATCGCATTGCGGCGCTCCTCGACCGTGTTGATGACCAGCGCGATCTCGTTGTTCTTGATCATGTCGACGATGTGCGGACGACCCTCGGTGACCTTGTTGACCACCGTGCAGGCGATGCCGGCGGCACCGATCGCCGCGGCCGTGCCCTTGGTCGCGATCAGCACGAAGCCCAGCTTCGCGAGCCCGCGCGCGACCTCGACCGCGCGCGCCTTGTCGTTGTTCTTGACCGAGATGAACACCTTGCCCGACTTGGGCAGGATGGTGCCGGCGCCGATCTGCGACTTCACGAAGGCTTCGCCGAAGGTCTTGCCCACGCCCATCACCTCGCCGGTGGACTTCATCTCGGGGCCGAGGATGGTGTCCACGCCCGGGAACTTGACGAACGGGAACACGGCCTCCTTGACGCTGAAGTACGGCGGCGTGACTTCCTTCGTCACACCTTGCGACTTCAGCGACTGGCCGGCCATGCAGCGCGCCGCGACCTTGGCCAGCTGGATGCCGGTCGCCTTGCTCACATAGGGCACGGTGCGCGACGCGCGCGGGTTGACCTCGAGCACGTAGATCACGTCCTTGCCGTCCTTCTCCTGGATCGCGAACTGGACGTTCATGAGACCGACCACGTTCAGCGCCTTGGCCATCGCGGCGCTCTGGCGCTTGAGTTCGGCCACGGTCTCGGCCTTCAGGCTGTAGGGCGGCAGCGAACAGGCCGAGTCGCCCGAATGCACGCCGGCCTGCTCGATGTGCTCCATCACGCCGCCGATCAGGGTCGTGCCCTCGGCATCGCGCAGGCAGTCGACATCGCATTCGACCGCGTCGTTGAGGAAGCGGTCCAGCAGCACCGGCGAATCGTTGCTGACCTTGACCGCCTCGCGCATGTAGCGCTCGAGGTCGCGCTGCTCGTGGACGATCTCCATCGCACGGCCGCCGAGCACGTAGCTCGGGCGCACCACCAGCGGATAGCCCAGCGCGGCCGCCTTCTCGAGGGCCTCCGGCTCGGTGCGCGCGGTGGCGTTCGGCGGTTGGCGCAGGCCGAGCTCGTGCAGCAGCTTCTGGAAGCGCTCGCGGTCCTCGGCGGCGTCGATCATGTCGGGGCTGGTGCCGATGATCGGCACGCCGTTGGCTTCGAGATCGAGCGCGAGCTTGAGCGGCGTCTGGCCGCCGTATTGCACGATCACGCCGGTCGGCTTTTCCTTGTCGACGATCTCGAGCACGTCCTCGAGCGTCAGCGGCTCGAAGTACAGGCGGTCGCTGGTGTCGTAGTCGGTCGACACGGTCTCGGGGTTGCAGTTGACCATGATGGTCTCGTAGCCGTCCTCGCGCATCGCGAGCGCGGCATGCACGCAGCAGTAGTCGAACTCGATGCCCTGGCCGATGCGGTTCGGTCCGCCGCCGAGCACCATGATCTTCTTGTTGGTGGTCGGCGCGGCCTCGCACTCGTCCTCGTAGGTCGAGTACATGTAGGCGGTGTTGGTGGCGAATTCGGCCGCGCAGGTATCGACCCGCTTGTAGACCGGGCGCACGCCCAGGGCGCGGCGCTTCTCGCGGATCGCGGTGTCGGTGGTCTTGAGCTGGCGCGCCAGGCGGCGGTCGGAGAAGCCCTTCTTCTTCAGCGCCAGCAGCGTGGCCTTGTCGATCTCGTCGAGCGACTTGGTTTCCAGTTCGAGCTCGATCTTCACGATCTCCTCGATCTGCACCAGGAACCACGGATCGATCTTGGTCAGCGCGAAGACTTCGTCGACGCTCAGGCCCATCGCGAAGGCATCGCCGACGTACCAGATGCGGTCGGGACCGGGCTCGCCGAGTTCCTTCTCGAGCACTTCGCGGTCCTGCGTCTTCTCGTTGAGGCCGTCGACGCCGACTTCGAGCCCGCGCAGGGCCTTCTGGAACGACTCCTGGAAGGTACGGCCCATGGCCATCACCTCGCCGACCGACTTCATCTGCGTCGTCAGGCGCGAGTCGGCCTGCGGGAATTTCTCGAACGCGAAGCGCGGGATCTTGGTGACCACGTAGTCGATGCTGGGCTCGAAGCTCGCGGGCGTGGCGCCGCCCGTGATCTCGTTGCGCAGTTCGTCGAGCGTGTAGCCGACCGCCAGCTTGGCCGCGACCTTGGCGATCGGGAAGCCGGTGGCCTTGGAGGCCAGCGCCGAGGAGCGCGAGACGCGCGGGTTCATCTCGATCACGACCATCCGGCCGTCCTTCGGATTGATCGAGAACTGGACGTTCGAGCCGCCCGTGTCGACGCCGATCTCGCGCAGCACGGCCAGCGAGGCGTTGCGCAGGATCTGGTATTCCTTGTCGGACAGGGTCTGCGCGGGCGCCACCGTGATCGAGTCGCCGGTGTGCACGCCCATCGGGTCGAGGTTCTCGATCGAGCAGACGATGATGCAGTTGTCGGCCTTGTCGCGCACGACCTCCATCTCGTACTCTTTCCAGCCGAGCAGCGACTCTTCGATCAGCAGTTCGTTGGTCGGCGAGGCTTCCAGGCCGCGCTTGCAGATGGTCTCGAACTCTTCCGGGTTGTAGGCGATGCCGCCGCCGGTGCCGCCGAGCGTGAAGCTCGGGCGGATCACGACGGGGAAGCCGACCGTCTTCTGCACGGCCCAGGCCTCGTCGAGCGAATGGGCGATGCCCGAGCGCGCCGAGCCGAGGCCGATCTTGGTCATCGCGTCCTTGAACTTCAGGCGGTCCTCGGCCTTGTCGATAGCCTCGGGCGTGGCGCCGATCAGCTCGACCTTGTACTTGTCGAGCACGCCGTTGCGCCAGAGGTCCAGGGCGCAATTCAGCGCGGTCTGGCCGCCCATGGTCGGCAGGATCGCGTCGGGACGCTCCTTGACGATGATCTTCTCGACCGTCTGCCAGGTGATCGGCTCGATGTAGATGACGTCGGCCGTGGCCGGGTCGGTCATGATCGTCGCCGGGTTGCTGTTGATCAGGATGACCTTGTAGCCCTCCTCGCGCAGCGCCTTGCAGGCCTGCACGCCGGAGTAGTCGAACTCGCAGGCCTGGCCGATGATGATCGGGCCGGCGCCAATGATGAGGATGCTCTTCAGATCTGTGCGCTTAGGCATTCTTCTGTCCTTCTTTGTGACTTTGCATGAGTGCCGTGAAGCGGTCGAACAGGTAGCCGATGTCATGCGGGCCGGGCGAGGCCTCGGGGTGGCCCTGGAAGCAGAACGCGGGCTTATCGGTGCGGGCCAGGCCCTGCAGCGTGTTGTCGAACAGGCTGATGTGGGTCGGGCGCAGGTTGGCCGGCAGGCTCTTCTCGTCGACCGCGAAGCCGTGGTTCTGGCTCGTGATGCTGACGCGGCCGTTGTCCAGGTCCTTCACGGGATGGTTGGCGCCGTGGTGGCCGAACTTCATCTTGAAGGTCTTGGCGCCGGACGCCAGCGCCATGATCTGGTGGCCCAGGCAGATGCCGAAGGTCGGGATGCCGGTCTCGATCAGTTCCTTCACCGCCGAGATCGCGTAGTCGCAGGGCTCCGGGTCCCCCGGGCCGTTGGCCAGGAAGATGCCGTCCGGGCGCAGCTTGAGCACGTCGGCCGCCGGCGTCTGCGCCGGCACCACCGTGATGCGCGCGCCGCGCTGGGCGATCATGCGCAAAATGTTCTTCTTGACGCCGTAGTCGAAGGCGACAACGTGGAACTTGGGCGTGATCTGGACGCCGTAGCCCGAACCCAGCTTCCACTCGGTCTGGGTCCACTCGTAGGTTTCCTTGACCGACACCACGCGGGCGAGGTCGAGGCCGGCCATGCTGGGCGCGGCCTTGGCGGCGGCCACGGCCTTGTCGATCAGCGCCTGGCTGACGGCTTCACCTTCGGCGAGGCCGAGGATGCAGCCGTTCTGGGCGCCATTCGTGCGCAGATGGCGGGTGAGCTTGCGGGTGTCGATGTCGGCAATGGCGACCGTGTTGCCGCGCACGAGGTATTCCGTCAGCGTGGCAGTCTGGCGGAAGTTGGACGCGACCAGCGGCAGGTCCTTGATGATCAGGCCGGCGGCATGGATCTTGTCGGCCTCGATGTCTTCCTCGTTGACGCCATAGTTGCCGATATGCGGGTACGTGAGGGTCACGATCTGCTGGCAATAGCTCGGGTCGGTCAGGATTTCCTGGTAACCGGTCATGGCGGTGTTGAACACCACTTCGCCGGTCGTGACGCCGGTGGCGCCGATCGAGTTGCCGAGAAAGACCGTGCCGTCTGCAAGCGCCAGGATGGCGGGCGGGAATTTTCCCTTGAGAGACAAAAGCACTGGGATCTCCGGATGGATGACGCCCAAAGCGAACCCAAGTCGTCCAAATCGTGACTGTGGGCTGCGACTTTCGTCGAGGAGTTGGCTTGCGTGCGCTGAGGGCGGGGTGTGAGCGGGAAAGCCCTTGATTATACCTGGGACCGGCTTAGGAATCGGCTCCGGCAGCACTTGCATACAAGCAGATCGCCGCCGCAGCGGCTACGTTGAGGGATTCCTCGCCGCCCGGCTGCGCAATGCGCACATGGCGCGACGCCTTGGCCTCCAGTTCGGCGCAGACGCCCTGCCCTTCGTGCCCCATCAGCCAGGCGCAGGGAAACGGCAGCCGGGTGCGATGCAGCCAGTCGCCGCGGTGCGAGCTGGTGGCGATCCAGGGCACCGCGAGCGCGTCCAGGGCGTCGATTTCGACGCCTTCGATCAGCCGCAGGCCGAAGTGGGCCCCCATGCCGGCGCGCAGCACCTTGGGCGCCCACAGCGCCGCCGTGCCCTTGAGCGCGACCACCTGGACAAAGCCGAAGGCCGCGGCGCTGCGCAGGATCGAGCCGACATTGCCGGCGTCCTGCAGGCGGTCGAGCACCACGGTCGGAGCCATCGCTTCGACCGCGGGCCGGGCCGGCAGGTCGAGCACGAAGCCCATCGGTGCCGGCGATTCGAGGCCGCTGACCCCGGCCAGCAGCGCGTCGGCCAGCACCACGGTCTTGGCGGCCGCGCCAGCCCATTCGTGGCGCACCGCCGGCCAGAACGATTCGGCGAACACCGCGACCGCCGGCCGCACGCCGCGCTCGCGCGCGGCGCGGCACAGGTGGTCGCCTTCGAGCCAGACGCGGCCGTTCTTGCGGTAGGCGCCCGGGTCGTGGGCGAGCTTGCGCAGTTCCTTGAGGAGCGGGTTGTCCCTCGAAGTGACGTGGCTGACGTCGTCAACGCTCATTTGGAAACCTTCGTGCTTCGCACTGCGGTGCGAGCTTGCCTGGGGCGGCGCGGCGCGGCGCTCACGCGGGGCTCCCGCTCAGGCCGGACGCTGGATCGGCCGCCCGCGCCAGCGCCGCGGCGACCGGGCTGAAGGACCGGCGGTGGTGCACGCAGGCGCCATGGCGCAGCAGCGCCTCGAGATGCTCGGGCGTGCCATAGCCCTTGTGGCCGGCAAACCCGTACTGCGGAAACTCGGCGTGCAGGCCTTCGCAGAGCCGGTCGCGGTGCACCTTGGCCAGGATCGAGGCGGCCGAGATCGCCTTGACCCGGGCGTCGCCCTTGACGATCGCTTCGGCCAGCACGCTGAGTGTGGGCAGCCGGTTGCCGTCGACCAGCACCTTGACCGGCTTCAGCCGCAGGCCCTCGACCGCGCGCCGCATCGCCAGCATGGTCGCCTGCAGGATGTTGTGGGTGTCGATCTCCTCGACGCTGGCCTGCGCGACCGAGCAGCACAGGGCCTTGGCCAGGATCTGGTCATGGAGGCGCTCGCGCTGCAGCGCGGTCAGCGTCTTCGAATCGGCCAGGCCGCGGATCGGCCGCTGGTCGTCGAGGATCACGGCCGCGGCCACCACCGGGCCGGCCAGCGGACCGCGGCCCGCTTCGTCGACGCCCGCCAGCAGCCCGGGACCGTCCCAGACCAGCCGGGCCTGCTCAGCCTTCAAGAACTTTCTGGATTGCATCGGCGCACAGTGTCGGCGTATCGCGCAGCAATTCTGCGTGCATCGCGCAAAAACGTTGTTGCAAGGCGTGAACCTTGTCCGGCGAAGCGAGCCAGGCCAGCGTTGCGTCGGCCAGCGCCTGCGGCGTCGCGGCATCCTGAAGCACCTCGGGCACCGCGAACTCGCCGCTCAGGATGTTGGGCAGGCCGACCCAGGGCTGCAATTGCTTGCGTTTCATGACCAGGCGCCAGGTCAGCGGGTTCACGCGGTAGGAGATCACCATCGGGCGCTTGAAGAGCGCCGCCTCCAGCGTGGCGGTTCCGCTGGCGATCAGCGTGACGTCGCAAGCCGCCAGCGCCGTGTGGGAGCGGCCGTCGAGCAACGTCACCCGGCCCGCCAGGCCGCTCGCCTGCAGCACTTGTTCCATCTCGGCCCGGAGGTTCGGCAGCACCGGGCAGATGAAGCTCAGCCCGGGCCGGGATTTCAGCATCAGCGACGCGGCCGCGAAGAACAAGGCCGCCAGATGGCGCAGCTCCGAGCGCCGGCTGCCGGGCAGGATCGCGACCACCTGGGCCTGAGGGTCCAGCCCGAGCGCCGTGCGCGCGGCGTCGCGGTCGGGCGTCATCGGGATCACCTTGGCCAGCGGATGGCCGACATACGTCGCGGCAATGCCGTGTTTCTCGAGCAAGGCAGGCTCGAACGGAAAGATGCACAGCACGTGATCGGCGGCGGCGCGCAGCTTCACGACCCGCTCCGGCCGCCAGGCCCAGATCGAGGGGCAGACGAAATGCGCTGTCTTGATGCCGCGCGCGCGCAGGCCGGCTTCCAGGTCGAGATTGAAATCCGGCGCATCGACGCCGATGAAGATTTCTGGCGACTCGCGCAGCAGCCGGGCGCGCAACTGGCGTCGGATGCCGGCGATCTCGGCATAGTGCCGCAGCACTTCGACATAGCCGCTCACCGCCAGCTTTTCCTGGGGCCACCAGGTCTCGAAGCCGCGCGCCAGCATCTGCGGGCCGCCGATGCCGGCCGCCTGCATCGCCGGCCAGCGGTCCTGCAGTCCATCGAGCATCAGGCCCGCCAGCAGGTCTCCCGAGGCCTCGCCCGCGACCATCGCGAAACGGCGCGCTGAAATGGAACTCCCCCGATGCGCCTGAGGCGCCTCCCCCTCAAGGGGGCGATACCAGCGGCCCGGCGAAGCCGGTTCCGCGGTATCCCTGGCATCTGGCGGCGCCGGTTCCATGCGCCGCGGGTCAGGCGGCAGCATGGGGAAAAACTGAATTGTGTGCCGTCATCGATGCGGTCAGCGGGCGATGCCGCTGGCCGAGCTTCCGAGGAAGGCGTCCATCAGCGCCGCATCCGCCGCGGCTTCGGGTGTGTCCGCGGCCAGCGCGGTGATCGCGGTCCGCGCCTCGTCGAGCGTCTTGCCCTGGCGATAGATCAGCTTGTGCATCTCGCGGACGGCCGCGATGCGCGCATTCGAGAATTCGCGCCGGCGCAGCCCGACCAGGTTGACGCCGCGCACCGCCAGCGGATTGCCGTCCACCACCATGAAAGGCGGGATGTCCTTGCCGACGTGGCTGGCGAAGCCGACCATCGCATGGGAGCCGATGCGCATGCGCTGCAGCACGCCGGTCAGGCCGCCGATGGTGGCCCAGTCGCCCACCTGCACGTGTCCGGCGAGCGTCGCGTTGTTGGCCATCGTGATCTGGTTGCCGAGCTGGCAATCGTGCGCGATGTGCACGTAGGCCATGATCCAGTTGTCGTCACCGATGCGGGTGGTGCCGATGTCCTGCACAGTGCCGAGGTTGAAGGTGCAGAATTCGCGGATCGTGTTGCGGTCGCCGATCTCCAGCTGGGTCGGCTCGCCCGCGTACTTCTTGTCCTGCGGCTCCGCGCCGAGCGAGGCGAACTGGAACACACGGTTGTCGCGCCCGAGCGTGGTCCGGCCTTCGATCACGCAGTGGGCGCCGACCGTGGTGCCGGCACCGATCCGCACCTGCGCACCGATGACGGCATAGGGGCCGACGCTGACCGTGGGGTCGAGCTCGGCCTTGGGGTCGACGATGGCCGTCGAATGAATCAGGGTCATGCCGAGCGCAGGTTCAGTTGATCTGGCGCATCGCGCACATCAGGGTGGCTTCGCAAGCCAGTTCGGTGCCGACCATGGCGCGGCCCTTGAACTTGGAAATACCGGCCTTCATGCGTTCGATCTCGACTTCGAGGATGAGCTGGTCGCCGGGTTCGACCGGCCGCTTGAAGCGCGCACCGTCGATCGCCGCGAAGTAGTAGATGGTGTTGTCGTCGGGAACGATGTCGAGCGAGCGGAACGACAGCAGGGCCGCGGCCTGCGCCATCGCCTCCAGCATCAGCACGCCGGGCATCACCGGGCGATGCGGAAAGTGGCCATTGAAGAACGGCTCGTTCATGGTCACGTTCTTGAGTGCCGTGATGCGCTTGCCCTTCTCCATGTCGAGCACGCGGTCCACCAGCAGGAACGGGTATCGGTGCGGAAGCAGCTTGAGGATTTCGTGAATATCGATCGTCGTCGTCATGGTTTGGGGTCCTGCTTCGTCATTTTTTCCAGGGCCTTCAGCCGGTCCCGCAGACTGTGCAATTGCTTGAGTGTGGCGGCGTTCTTTTCCCAGGCGGCATTGTCGTCGATGGGAAACACGCCGGTGTAGTGGCCGGGCTTGAGAATCGATCGCGTCACCAGCGAGGTCGACGAGATGTGCACGTGGTCGGCGATCGTCAGGTGGCCGAGCACTCCGGCCCGGCCGCCGATCGTGCAGTGGGCGCCGATGGTGGCGCTGCCGGCGACCGCGGCGCAGCCCGCCATCGCCGTGTGGCGGCCGATGCGCACGTTGTGGCCGATCTGGATCAGGTTGTCGAGCTTGACGCCGTCTTCGATCACCGTGTCTTCGAGCGCCCCGCGATCGATGCAGGTGTTGGCGCCGATCTCGACGTCGTCGCCGATGCGCACCGCGCCGAGCTGCTCGATCTTCACCCAGGCGCCCTCGTGCGGCGCCAGTCCGAAGCCGTCGGCGCCGATGACGACACCCGGATGCAGCAGGCAGCGCGCACCGATCACGCAGTCTTCGCTGACGGTCACGTTCGACTTGAGCACCGTGTCGGCACCGATGCGGGCGCCGCGCTCGACCACGCACAACGCGCCGATGCGCGCGCTGGGGTCGATCGACGCTTGCGGATCGATCACCGCGCTGGGGTGGATGCGCTGCGCCTCGGGCCTGGCATGGGACTTCTTCCAGAGCTGGGTGAGTCGCGCGAAGTACAGGTAGGGATCGGGCGTCTCGATGAAGGCGCCGCGCGCGGCCGCCGCTTCGCGCATGGACGGTGCAACGATCACGCAGCCGGCGCGGGACGCCGCCAGTTCCTTCTGGTACCTGGGATTGCTCAGGAACGCGATCGCGTCGGCCTGCCCTGTCGCCAGCGGCGCCAGCCGCTCGATCGAAAGCCCGGCATCGCCCTGGAGTTCGCCTCCGAGAGCTTCAACGATTGCGCCTAGTCGCAGTGCCACGCCGATTGACGGCGCTACTTGCCGCCGGCCGAGGTCGACGCATTGAGCGCCTTGATCACCTTTTCGGTGATGTCGTGCTTGGGGTTGATGTAGATCGCTTCCTGGAGGATCGCGTCGTACTTTTCAGCCTCGGCCACCTGCTTGACCACGCGGTTGGCGCGCTCGTAAACCTGCTGCAGTTCCTCGTTCTTCCGTGCGTTCAGATCTTCCTGAAATTCGCGACGGCGACGCTGGAAGTCGCGATCCTGGTCGACCAAGGCCCGCTGGCGCATCACGCGCTGGCTTTCGGACAGCGTCGGTGCCTCCCGCTCGAACTGCTCGGACGCCGCCTTCAGCGCTGCGCCCTGTGCCGTCAGATCCTTCTCCCGCTTGAGGAACTCGGCCTCCAGCTTGGCCTGGGCAGCTTTCGCCGGCAGCGCTTCGCGCAGCACCCGGTCAGGATTGACGAAACCGATGCGGAACGTTTCCTGCGCATGGGCGGGCATTGCCACGGCCATGAAAGCGGGAACGAGCAGCGCACAGGCGGCACGGAACAATGGAGTCATTAGAAGGTGGTTCCGATCTGGAATTGCAGGCGTTGGATTCTATCCTCCGGGATTTGCTGGGCGATATCTTCCTTCTGGTACACGACCGGGAAGGCGTAGGCCAGGCGCAGCGGACCCAGCGGCGAGATCCAGCTGATGCCCAGGCCGACGGATGYGCGCAGCTTCTTGATCGAATCCCACTGCGCATCGGTCGACCATGGGGTGCGGTCGCCGAACACGTTGCCGACGTCGAGGAAGGTGTAGAGGCGCAGCGTGCGGTCATTGCCGGCACCCGGGAACGGGGTGCTCAGTTCGGCATTGAAGATCGCCTTCTTGATACCGCCGAGTGCGGCGCCTTCGGTCTGGCCGATCAACGGAACGTCGCGCGGGCCGAGCGAGTTCTGCTCGAAGCCGCGAACCGAGCCCAGGCCACCGGCATAGAAATTCTTGAAGATCGGGTATACCTGGCCACCGTAGGCCCCGGCATAGCCCACATCGCCGTTGATCGCGAAGGTGTACTGCTTGTTGAGCGGGAAGTACTGCTGGTACTGGTAGCTGGTCTTGTAGTACTTCATGTCGCCACCGACGCCGACCTCGAGGTTGGCGCGCTGCAGGACGCCGCTGGTCGGGACCAATGCACTGTCGCGGTTGTCACGGGCCCAGCCGATGGTCAGCGGAATGCCCCAGACCGAGGCGTTGCCGCAGTACAGGAGGGCCCCGCCACTGCTCGTCACGCAGCCGAAGTAGCGCTGATAGGAGCTGGGCGTATAGCCCGCGAGCGAAGAACCCGGGTCGAAGCCGTAGCGTTCGAGGCCAGCCCCGAAGAAGACCGTGTCGCGTTCGCTGAAGGGCACGCCGAACCGGAGGGTCGCGCCTTCGTTGGTCAGCTTGTAGTTGCCGTCGATGTTGCTGTAGTACGGCTGGGTGGTGGTCGTATACAGGCTGAAGCTGCGCGAGATCCCTTCCTTGGTGAAGTAGGGGTCGGTGGTGATCAGAGACAGCGTACGGTTGTACTTGCTGGTGTTGACCTGCACGCCCAGGTAGTTGCCCGAGCCGAACACGTTTTCCTGCGAAATACCGAAGGTCAGGCTGACCTTGTCCGCGCTGGAGAAGCCGGCGCCCAACTGCAGCGAGCCGGTCGGCTTCTCGGTCACCGCGATCGTCAGGTCGACCTGGTCGGGCACGCCCGGCACTTCCTGCGTGTCGACCGTGACTTCGGTGAAGAAGCCGAGGCGGTCGACGCGGTCGCGCGACAGCTTGATCTTGTCGCCGTCGTACCAGGAAGCCTCGTACTGGCGGAACTCGCGCCGGATCACTTCGTCGCGCGTGCGGTTGTTGCCGCCGATGGCGACACGTCGCACATAGACCCGGCGGTCGGGTTCGGCCTCCAGCGTCAACGCCACCCGGTTGGTGGTGCGGTCGATCTCGGGCGTGGCTTTCACGCGCGCGAAGGCATAGCCGAAGGAGCCGAAATAGTCGGAGAAGGCCTTGGTCGTCTGGGCAAGCTGCTCGGCGTTGTAGGGCTCGCCGGGCTTGATCGCGACGAGCGTCTTGAACTCTTCCTCGCGGCCCAGGTAGTTGCCTTCGAGCTTGACGCCGGAGACCACGAACTTTTCGCCTTCGCTGATGTTGACCGTGACCGACAGATCCTGCCGGTCCGGCGAGATCGCGACCTGCGTCGAGTCGATGCGGAATTCGAGATAGCCGCGCGTGAGGTAGTACGAGCGCAGGGTCTCGAGGTCGGCGTTGAGCTTGGCGCGCGAGTATTGGTTGGACTTGGTGTACCAGCTGAGCCAGCCGCCGCTGTCCTGGTCGAACAGACTCAACAGGGTCGATTCGCTGAAGTCCTTGTTGCCGGCGATGTGCACTTCGCGAATGCGGGCCGATTCGCCTTCGGTCACGGTGAAGGTCAGGTTGACGCGATTGCGCTCGATCGGCGTGACCGTGGTCACCACTTGCGCGTTGTAGAGGCTGCGGCTCACGTACTGGCGCTTGAGTTCCTGCTCCGCGCGGTCGGCCAGCGCCTTGTCGTAGGGGCGTCCGTCGGCCAGGCCGACTTCGCGCAGCGCCTTCTGGAGGGCCGCCTTGTCGAATTCCTTGGTGCCGACGAAGTCGACGTCGGCAATGGTCGGCCGCTCCTCGACGATCACCACCAGCACGTTGCCGTTGACGTCGATGCGCACGTCCTTGAACAGGCCCAGATCGAACAGCGCCCGGATCGCTGCCGATCCGCGCTCGTCGCTGTAGGTGTCGCCCACGCGCAGCGGCATCGAGGCGAAGATGGTCCCCGGCTCGACGCGCTGCAGGCCCTCGACACGGATGTCGCGAACGGTGAAAGGCTCGACCGCCCAGGCTGCCGTGGCCGCCAGCGCGCTGGCCACTACCGCGGCAACGCTGCGCAAGCGAAAGCGACTGAATGTTGTGTTCATCTGTGAATTGAGCCAGAGCCGGAAAGGGCTGGCAGAAAAGTTAACCAAAGAGCCGCGTGACGTCGTTGAAGAGTGCGATCGACATCATGACCAGCAGCAGCGCGACACCGCCGCGCTGAAACCTTTCCATCCAGGCGTCGGAAACGCTCTTGCCGGTCAGGCCCTCCCAAAGATAATACATCAGGTGTCCCCCATCGAGGACCGGCAGCGGCATGAGGTTCAGCACGCCGAGGCTCACGCTGATCAGCGCCAGGAACACCAGGTACTGGGTCAGCCCGAGACTGGCGGATTTGCCGGCGTAGTCGGCGATCGTGAGCGGTCCGCTGAGGTTCTTGAGCGAGGCCTCGCCGATCAGCATCTTGCCCATCATGCGCACCGTGAGCGCCGACACCTCCCAGGTGCGGACCACACCGCGCCAGAAGCCGTCGACCACGCCCTGCCGCACCAGCACCATCTCAGGCGGCGCGCCGACATAGGCGCCGATGCGGCCCACCTTGCCGGTCGCTTCCTCGCGAACCTCGGGCGTGACCTCGATCCGCAGCGCCTGTCCGTCCCGTTCGACCTGCCAGGCCTGCATGCGCGGTTGGCCGCCATCGATCGAGGCGCGGATCGTCTCGCGCAACTGCTGGCCATCGACGATCGGGGTCGTGCCCACCGCACGCACCAAGTCGCCATGGCGCAGGCCGGCGCGTTCAGCGGCGCCGCCCGGAACCACCTCGCCGATTTCGGGACGGGTCATCGGCGTGATGACACCGATCTTGCGGAACATCTGCGCATCCGCGTCCTTGGCTTCGATGCGGCTCAGCGGCAGCACCAGTTCGCGCGCCGGCCGGCCGCCCTCGCCCGCGATCTCCAGCGTGAGATCGCGGCCATCGAGCGCGCCGCGCGTCATGCGCCAGCGCAGGTCCTCGAAGGACTGCACGGCTTCGAGTTCACCGTCGAAGCCGGCCCGCGTGATGTGTTCGCCGCCCTGCAGCCCCGCGTGCTCGGCGAGCGATGCGGCCACCGGCCGGGCCAGCGTCGCCACCGGCTCCTGGACGCCGATCCAGTTGACCAGGGTGTAGAGCACGACCGCCAGCAGCAGGTTGGCGATCGGCCCGGCCGCAACGATCGCGGCGCGCGAGCGCAACGGCTGGGTATTGAAGGCGCGGTGGCGATCTTCGGGCGGCACCGGACCTTCGCGCTCGTCGAGCATCTTCACGTAGCCGCCCAGCGGGAAGGCACCGATCACGAATTCCGTGTTCTGGCCCGGATGCTGGCGCTTGGGGCTCCAGCGATAGAGCGTCTTGCCGAAGCCGACCGAGAAGCGCAGCACCTTGACCCCGCAGGCGACCGCGACCCGGTAGTGGCCGTACTCGTGCACCGCGATCAACAAGCCGAGTGCAACGATGAAGGCAACGACTGTGAGCATCGATTTCCTCGGGGGTTGTGAAGGTCAGACCGCGAAACGAAGCGCTGCGGCACGGGCCGCGGCACGGGCGCCGGCGTCCAGGGCCAGCAGATCCGCAAGCGACGAAGGGTTGGAGGGCCGTACCTGCTCCAAAGTTGCCAGATTGACCGCATGAATGCGATCGAAGCGCAGCCGCCGCGCGAGAAAAGCCTCGACCGCCACTTCATTGGCTGCGTTCAGAACCGCGGTGGTGCCGGGCGCCGCGCGAAGCGCCTGCCATGCGAGATGCAGCCCCGGGAATCGCACTTCGTCGGCGGCTTCGAAGGTGAGCGCCGCCAGCGAGGCGAAATCCAGCCTGCCGGCACCGCTCTCGATGCGCTCCGGCCAGGCCAGCCCGGAAGCGATCGGGACCCGCATGTCCGGCGTGCCGAGCTGCGCGATCACCGACGAATCCCGGAACTGCACCATCGAATGGATGATCTGCTGCGGGTGGATGACCACCTTGACCTGATCGGGCGTCAGGTCGAACAGCCATCGGGCCTCGATGACCTCGAGCGCCTTGTTCATCATGGTGGCCGAATCGACCGAGATCTTGCGCCCCATGGAAAAATTCGGATGCGCGCAGGCCTGATCGGGCGTGATTTCGGCCAACGTCCGCGGATCGCGCAGACGGAACGGCCCGCCCGACGCCGTCAGCAGCACGTGGTCGACCCGCGCGGGCCAGGTGCTCCGGTCCTCCGGCAGGCACTGGAAGATCGCCGAATGCTCGCTGTCGATCGGCAGCAGCGTCGCCCCACCCTCGTGCACCGTGCGCATGAAGAGCTCGGCGCCGACCACCAGCGCCTCCTTGTTGGCGAGCATCAGGCGCTTGCCGGCACGGGCTGCCGCGAGGCAGGGGCCGAGCCCGGCGGCGCCGACGATGGCCGCCATCACGGCATCGGTTTCCTCGTGCGAGGCGATGTCCTCGAGTGCGCCGTCGCCGCTCAGGACGCGCGTGGGCAAGCCGTTCTGCGCCAGCTTCTCGGCCAGCAGCGCGGCGTGCGGCGCGCTCGCCATCACGGCGAACTTCGGCGAGAAGCGCGCGCACTGGGCAAGCATGTCGTCGACCTTGGTCGCCGCCGACAGGGCGAAGACCTCGAAGCGTTCGGGATGGCGCGCGATCACATCGAGCGTGCTGACGCCGACGGAGCCGGTCGAGCCGAGCACCGTGACGCGTTGTTTGACTGTATTCATAGGAAGGCCAGCATCATGGCGATCGGCAGCGTCGGCAGCAGCGCGTCGATCCGGTCGAGCACACCGCCGTGGCCGGGCAACAGGGCGCTGCTGTCCTTGACGCCCGCGCTGCGCTTGATCAATGACTCGATCAGGTCGCCGACCACGCTCATCGCCGCCAGGAACACCACGCCGAGAAGCAGCAGCCACCAGCCGCGCTCGACCAGCAGGCTGTACAGGCTGGCGACCCTGGACTGAGCCGCCGCATCACCCCAGACCCAGGCCAGGGCCAGCACCAGCACGCCGGCCATGCCGCCCCAGACACCTTCCCAGCTCTTGCCGGGGCTGATGGTCGGCGCGAGCTTCCTGCGCGTGAACTTGAGACCGAAGGCGCGGCCGGTGAAATACGCGAACACGTCGGCGACCCAGACCAGCACCAGGATCGAGAGCAGGAAGTTGATGCCGACCATGCGCGCCTGCACCGCCGCCAGCCAGGCGACCCACAGCGCCAGGAGGCCGCCCACCAGGCGCAGCCCCTTGGGCACACGCGGCCAGCCCGGCACCGCGACGCGCAGCAGCGCAGCGCCGCCGAGCACCCAGGCCGCGCTGGCAGCGATCCAGACCCCCAGCAGCGAGCCTTGCAGCAGGCCCAGCCACCAGGACAACGCGCACAGCAGCACCATCTCGGCACCGAGGAACAGCGACATGCGCGGACCGTAGTCGTTGAGGCGGCCCCATTCCCAGGCAGCGGCGCCGATCAGCGCCAGCATCACGCAGGCAAAGGGCACATGCGAGGGATAGAAGAGCGCGGGCAGCAGGATCGCCAGCAGGACGATCGCAGTGACGATGCGTTGTTTGAGCATGCGCTCAAGCGACTCGCTGATCGCTGGTCTCGACGACCTGCGCGGAAGTCTGGCCGTAACGGCGCTCGCGGCGCTGGAACGCGGCAATCGCATCGTCCAGGGCAGCCTCGTCGAACTCGGGCCACAGGCGATCGCTGAAGTACAGCTCGGCATAGGCGCTTTGCCAGAGCAGGAAGTTGGACAACCGCTGCTCGCCGCCGGTGCGGATGAACAGGTCCGGGTCGGGCACATGCGCGAGCGCCATGGCGGCGTCGAGATTCGCCTCGGTCAGGGCCTCGCCGCGCGCGGCCAGTTGGGCGGCGGCACGGGCGATGTCCCAGCGGCCGCCATAGTTGAAACAGACATTGAGCACGAGCCGGCTGTTGTGCGCCGTCGCCGCCTCGGCCTGGACCAGGCCCGCAACCATCTTCTCGGACAGTCCGCCGCGTTCGCCCACGAAGTGCAGCCGCACGCCGTCCTTGCTCAGCTTGGGCACCTCGCGGCCCAGCGCGCCGACCATCAGGTCCATCAGGCCGGAGACTTCCTCGACCGGACGATTCCAGTTCTCCGACGAGAAAGCGAACACGGTCAGCACCGCGACGTTGCGGGCCACGCAGGCCTTGACGCAGCGCCGCAGCGACTCGACACCCTGCTTGTGTCCGGCGACGCGAGGCAGGAAGCGGCGCGTCGCCCAGCGGCCGTTGCCGTCCATGACGATGGCGATGTGATGGGGAACCGCTGGCGCGACCTGTTTCATCTCAAACAGCCATGATCTCGGCTTCCTTGGCGGTCACCAAGCGATCGATCTCGCCGATGTGGCGGTCGGTGACCTTCTGGATCTCGGCCTCGGCGCGCTTCTGGTCGTCTTCCGAGGCCAGTTTGTCCTTGACCAGCTTCTTGATGGCGTCGTTGGCGTCGCGGCGCAGGTTGCGGGTCGCGATCTTGGCGCTCTCGCCTTCGTTGCGCACCAGCTTGGTCATCTCCTTGCGGCGCTCTTCGCTCATCGCGGGCAGCGGCACGCGGATCAGGTCGCCCATCGAGGCCGGGTTCAGGCCCAGGTCGCTCTCGCGGATGGCCTTCTCGATCTTGGCGCCCATGCCCTTTTCCCAGGGCTGGACGCTGATGGTGCGCGAGTCGAGCAGCGACACGTTGGCCACCTGCGACAGCGGCACGGTCGAGCCGTAGTAGTCGACATGGATCGAATCCAGCAGCGCGGGATTGGCGCGGCCGGTGCGGATCTTGGTCAGGTTGTTCTGGAAGGCGGCGAGCGACTGGTTCATCTTGACGTCGGTCGCGCTGCGGATTTCTGCGATGGTGGTGGTCATGGGTTCATTTTCCTCAAGCGTGCACGAGGGTACCTTCGTCCTCGCCCATCACGACGCGCTTGAGCGCGCCGTTCTTGAAGATCGAGAACACCTTGATCGGCAGGTTCTGGTCGCGGCACAGCGCGAAAGCCGTGGCGTCCATGATGCCGAGGTTCTGTGCAATGGCTTCGTCGAAGCTCAGGTTGGTGTAGCGCGTGGCGCTCGGGTCCTTCTTGGGATCGGCGGTGTAGACCCCGTCGACCTTGGTGGCCTTGAGCACCAGTTCGGCGCCGATCTCGGCACCGCGCAGCGCGGCGGCGGTGTCGGTCGTGAAAAAGGGGTTGCCGGTGCCGGCCGCGAAGATCACGACCTTGCCCTCTTCGAGGTACTGCAAGGCCTTCGGCCGCACATAGGGCTCGACCACCTGCTCGATCGCGATGGCCGACATCACGCGGGCGATCAGTCCCTGCTTGTTCATGGCGTCGGCCAGCGCCAGCGCGTTCATGACCGTGGCCAGCATGCCCATGTAGTCGGCGGTGGCACGATCCATGCCCACCGACCCTCCGGCGACGCCGCGGAAGATGTTGCCGCCGCCGATGACGACCGCCACCTCGACCCCCATGTTCACGACCTCGGCCACCTCGCCGACCATGCGGACGATGGTGGCGCGATTGATGCCGAAGGCATCGTCGCCCATCAACGCCTCGCCCGACAGCTTCAACAAGATTCGCTTGTGGGCTGGGCGGGCTTCTGACATGGATGGATCCTTTGGAGTTGGCGGGGGCGAGTGTAAGACGTGACTGTGAAAAAGCGGCAGCGCGTCACGTGCGCTGCCGCCTGCGGCGCGACTCAGGCCGCAGCTTTGGCGGCTGCGACCTGCGCTGCCACTTCGGCCGCGAAGTCGTCGACCTTCTTCTCGATGCCTTCGCCGACCACGTAGAGCGCGAAGCCCTTGATGGACGTGTTGGCGGCCTTGAGCATCTGCTCGACGGTCTGCTTGTCGTTCTTCACGAAAGCCTGGTTGTGCAGCGAGACTTCCTTGAGGTACTTCTGCACGCCGCCTTCGATGCGCTTGGCGACGATGTCGGCCGGCTGCGGCTGCTTGCCCGCGGCTTCGGCGACCTTGCGGTCTTCCTCGGCCTTGCCGGCAGCGACCGCGCGTTCCTTCTCGATCAGGTCGGCCGGCACGTCGGCGCTGGAGATCGCCACCGGCTTCATGGCGGCGATGTGCATCGCGACGTCCTTGGCCGAAGCGTCGTCACCCTCGAACTCGACCATCACGCCGATACGGGTGCCGTGCAGGTAGGAGGCCAGCTTGCCGTTGCCGGCGAAGCGCTTGAAGCGACGGAAGCTCATGTTCTCGCCGATCTTGCCGATCAGGCCCTTGCGCACGTCTTCCAGCGTCGGGCCGAATCCGTCCTGCTCATAAGCCAGTGCACCCAGCGCAGCGAGGTCGGCCGGATTGTTCTTGGCGACCAGCATCGCGGCGGCGTTGGCCATTGCGAGGAAGCTGTCGTTCTTGGTGACGAAGTCGGTTTCGCAGTTGATCTCGATCATCGCGCCGGCATCGCCGTCCACGAAAGCCGTGACCACGCCTTCGGCCGTGACGCGGCCGGAAGCCTTGCCAGCCTTGTTGCCGAGCTTGATGCGCAGCAGCTCTTCGGCCTTGTCCATGTTGCCTTCGGCTTCGGTCAGGGCCTTCTTGCACTCCATCATCGGGGCGTCGGTCTTTGCGCGCAGTTCGCCAACCATGCTTGCGGTGATCGTTGCCATGTATGTACTCCGTTCGGTTTGTCAGTGGCGGCCGCCACGCCGGGCGACCGCGAAAATCAGATTAAAAAAAAGGGGCAACAAAGCCCCTTCTTCAGGCTCGAGCGAGCTCGAATCAGGCGGAAGCGCCCTCTTCGACTTCGACGAATTCGTCGGAACCACCCTCGGCCACGGCCTTGACGACATCGTTGACGCCGCTGGCGCGACCTTCGATGATCGCGTCGGCGATGCCGCGGGCGTACAGCATGACGGCCTTCGACGAGTCGTCGTTGCCGGGGATCACGTAGTCGATGCCTTCAGGCGAGTGGTTCGAGTCGACCACGCCGATCAGCGGGATGCCGAGCTTCTTGGCTTCGGCCACGGCGATCTTGTGGAAGCCCACGTCGATCACGAAGATGGCGTCGGGCAATGCATTCATGTCCTGGATGCCGCCGATGTCCTTTTCGAGCTTCGCGATTTCGCGCGAGAAGGTCAGTTGCTCCTTCTTGCTCAGGCTGTCGAGGCCGGCTTCCTGCTGGGCCTTCATGTCCTTCAGACGCTTGATCGACGTCTTGACGGTCTTGAAGTTGGTCAGCATGCCGCCGAGCCAGCGGGTGTCGACGAAAGGCACGCCGGCGCGGCGGGCTTCGGCAGCCACGATCTCGCGGGCCTGGCGCTTGGTGCCGACCATCAGGATGGTGCCGCGGTTGGCGGTGAGCTGCTTGGCGTACTTCATCGCATCCTGGAACATCGGAAGCGACTTTTCCAGGTTGATGATGTGAATCTTGTTGCGATGGCCGAAGATGAACGGGGCCATCTTGGGGTTCCAGAAGCGGGTCTGGTGACCGAAATGGACACCGGCTTCCAGCATTTCGCGCATGGTGGTCGACATAGGAATAACTCCAAAGGTTGGGTCTAAAATCCAGCCCGTTTTGTGTGCTTTCCTATTGGAAGAAAGGCGCACAACACCTTGAATGGGCTGGTTTGCGGATGCGTCTCGCTCAAGCGGTTCTTGCTCGGCCTTAGCTCAGCTATGGCTCGGCTTTTGCCTCTGGGCGAAACCCAAGGAGTATAGCACGCACCACCCAGACACCCCTCCCTTCACCCGCCCTCTGACCATGCGCCCAGACCTGCACGCCACCCGCCTCGCCCTGCTGGCGACCTCTTCCGACGCGCGCACCGAAATGGAGCACAGCATCGCCACCGCGGGCTCGCCGGCCTGCGAGCACGCGTTCACCCGCACCCTGTTCGACGAGGCGCGACAGGAGGCCGCCGCCGCCGTACCCGGCCAGCGCCTTGCCGGATTGGCCTTTTCGGTCAAGGACCTGTTCGACGTCGCCGGCCAGCCGACGCCCGCCGGTTCGGTGGTGCTGGCCCATGCACCAGCGGCCCGGGCCGATGCAGTCGCGGTGGCGCGCCTGCGGGCGGCCGGCGGCGCCCTGCTGGGCCGCACCAACATGACCGAATTCGCCTTCTCGGGCGTCGGCGTCAATCCGCACCACGGCACGCCGGCCAATGTCGCCGATCCCGGAACGCCGCGCATCCCGGGCGGCTCGTCCTCCGGGGCCGCGATTTCGGTGGCCAGCGGCGCGGCCTTCGTCGGGCTCGGCTCCGACACCGGCGGCTCGATCCGCATCCCGGCCGCGCTCAACGGCATCGTCGGCTTCAAGAGCACCGCGCGGCTGGTGCCGTCGGACGGCGCCCTGCCCCTGTCGACCACCCTGGACACCGTCTGCGCCATGACGCGCTCGGTCCGCGATGCGGTCACGGCGCACGAAATCCTCGCCGCGCGACGGGTCACGCCTGGTAGCGCGCCGCTGTCGGCCTACCGCCTGGCCGTCGTCCGGAACCTGTTCCTGGACGACCTCGATCCGGTGGTCGCCAGCGCTTTCGAGCGGACCTTGAGCGGGCTCGCCAGGGCGGGCGCCCGGATCGAGGAAATCGACCTGCCGGCGCTGGCCGATCTGCCCGTCATCAACGCCACCGGCGGGTTCTCCGCCGCCGAAGCCTACGCCTGGCACCGCCTGCTGCTGGAACGCAGCGGTGCGGGCTACGACCCGCGCGTGGCGCAGCGCATCCTCAAGGGCGCGACCATGAAGGCGCACGAGTACATCGACCTCGTCAACGCCCGCCGCGGCTGGATCCGGCGCATGGAGCAGGCGCTCGAACCGTTCGACGCCGTGCTGTCGCCGACCGTGCCGATCACCGCGCCGACCATCGCCAGCGTGGCGCCCGGAGAGGTGCGCGACGAGGCCTTCTTCCGCATCAACAGCCTGCTGCTGCGCAATCCCTCGGTGATCAACATGCTCGACGGCTGCGCCATCTCGCTGCCCTGCCAAGCGGCGGGCGAGCTGCCGGTCGGCCTGATGCTGTGGCATGCCGCCCTTCACGACGACGCGGTTCTGGCCGTCGCGCTGCAGGCCGAGCGGGCGCTATAAAGTCGGCAGGGTCGCCGTGCCTTCCGGGGCCGTCGACTCACACATTTCACCGCCAAAGAAACGAATGAAAATCGCGATCGTGGGAGCCGGGATCATCGGCGTCACCACTGCATGGGAGCTGGCCTCGGACGGCCACGAGGTGGTGGTCTTCGAGCGCCGCGGCGCCGCCGCCGAGGAGTCCAGTTTTGCCAACGCCGGCGTGGTCGCGCCCGGCTACGTCACCCCCTGGGCCGGGCCCGGCATGCGCGGCAAGGTGCTGCGCTCGCTGCTGTCGACGCATGGCGCCGTCAAGCTGCGCTGGCCGCTGTCGTCACGAGATCTGGGCTTCATGGCGCGCTGGCAGCGCGCCTGCAAGCTCGAAACCTACCTGGCCAACCGCTCGCGCATGCAGCGGCTTGCCTTCTACAGCCGCAACCGGCTGCATGCCGTCACGCAGGCCTGCGAGCTCGAGTACGAGCGCAGCGACGGCTACCTGGTGCTGCTGCGCTCCAAGCGCGAGAAGAAGCTGGTCCAGGCCGGACTCGAACTGCTGCGCGCCGCCGGCAGCAGCTTCCGCGAGATCGATGCCGACGAAGCCCGGAAGATCGAGCCCGCCCTGAGCACCGACACCGCTCTGGCCGGCGCCATCCATCTGCCGGACGACGAGGTGGCCAACTGCAGGCAGTTCGCGCTGTTGCTGAAGTGGGAGGCCGAGGCGCTGGGCGCCCAGTTCCACTTCAATTGCGACCTGGCGCCGATGAGTCGGTCGGCGCCGACCGCCCTCGCGCTGGCCGCCGGCTCCGAGGCCCACCGCTTCGATGCGGTGGTGGTCTGCGCCGGAGTCGACTCGGCCCGATTGCTGAAACCGCTGGGCCTGCACATTCCGCTCGCGCCGGTCTACGGCCACTCGGTCAGCGCGAACATCCGCGAACCGCTCAATGCACCGCGCAGCGCCGTGATGGACGAACGCTACAAGGTGGCGATCTCGCGGCTCGGCCTGCGCGTGCGGGTGGCCGGGAGCGCCGAGCTCGGCGGCTCGCCGGCCCTCATGAACCCGGCATCGCTGCAGACGCTCTACAAGGTGCTGCACGACTGGTTCCCGGGCGCTGCGACCCTGCGTTCCGGCGTGCAGCAATGGAAGGGCGCGCGCCCGATGCTGCCGGACGGACCGCCGATCATCGGCGCGAGCGGCGTACCGGGCGTCTGGCTCAACCTCGGCCATGGCTCGAGCGGCTGGGCGCTGTCCTGCGGCAGTGCCCGGGTCGTGGCCGACCTCATTGCCGGCCAGGATGCAGGCATCGACCTCGAGGGGCTCGGCATCGAGCGCCTGCTGCTGCGCTGACGCGCCCGCGCCACCATGCAACGCGTCACCACCGCCACCGCCGCAGCACTGTTCGACGTCGCGGCCACGCGGCGGATCGAGCAGGCCGCCGCGGCCGCCCTGCCACCGCACACGCTGATGCAGCGCGCCGGTCTCGCGGTCGCCCGCCTCGCGATGGCGATCGCGCCGCAGGCACGCACGGTCTGGGTCGCCTGCGGCCCCGGCAACAACGGGGGGGACGGCTTCGAAGCCGCGGCGCAATTGCAGCGGCGCGGCTTCAGGCCGGTCGTCACGCGCCTCGGTGACGAAGGCCGCTTGCCGGCCGACGCACGCGCGTCGCTCCAGCGTGCGCGCGACGCCGGCGTGTGCTTCGAGGACGCGCCACCGGCGCAGTTCGATCTGGCGATCGACGCCCTGCTGGGCATCGGCGCCACGCGAGCGCCCGAAGGCCGGATGCTCGAATGGTTGCGTCGCATGCACGCCGGCCCCGCGCCGCTGCTGAGCGTGGACACGCCCTCGGGCCTGAACCCCGACACGGGCACGCTGCCGCCGGATCTGCTGCCCGCGGCGGCGGCTTCGTCGAACGCCCGCCGACTCTGCCTGAGCCTGCTGACCCTCAAGCCCGGCCTCTTCACCGCCCACGGCCGCGATGCCGCCGGCGACGTGTGGTTCGACGACCTCGGCACCGGCCCCGGCGACGAACGGCCGGTGGCGCGCCTGCCCGGCGTGCCGGCCGCGCCCGGCCGATGGCAGTCCTCGCACAAGGGCAGCTACGGCGATGTCGCGGTGATCGGGGGCGCCCCCGGCATGGCGGGCGCCGCCCTGCTGGCCGCCTCTTCCGCCCTCGCGGCCGGCGCGGGACGCGTCTTCGTCGCCCCGCTGGATGCGGGGGTCGCGCCGCTGGATCTGCTGCAACCCGAGCTGATGTTTAGGCGCCCCGACACGCTGGACCTGGGCGCGATGACCGTGGTCTGCGGCTGCGGCGGCGGCACCGCCGTCGCCGAGGTGCTGCCCCGCGTGCTGGCGGAAGCCGGTGCGCTGGTGCTGGATGCAGACGCGCTCAACGCGATCGCCAGCGACGCCGGCCTGCAGCCGCTGCTGCTGGCGCGCCAGCACGCCGGCCGCGCGACGGTGCTGACACCGCATCCCCTCGAAGCGGCCCGCCTGCTGGCGACGACCACCTACGACGTGCAGGCGGACCGGCTGGACGCGGCCGCCCGGCTCGCGTCGCGCTTCGGCGCGGTGGTGATCCTCAAGGGCTCGGGCACGGTCATCGCCGCCACCGGTGAGGTGACGGTGATCAACTCCAGCGGCAACGCGCGGCTGGCCACCGCCGGTACCGGCGATGTGCTCGCCGGCATGGTCGGCGCCGCCCTGGCCGTCGGCCGGCCCGCGCTGGCGGCTGCCTGCGAGGCGGTCTGGACACACGGCGATCGGGCCGACCGCTGGCCCGCCGGCCTTCCGCTCACCGCAGGCGCCCTTGCACGAGGCGGCCTGCCCGTGCCCGCCGGCTGAAGAAACCTAACCCCGCCCAACGAAGGGCATCTTGGTGGCCATGATCGTGTGGAACAGCACGTTGGCTTCCAGCGGCAGGTTGGCCATGTAGAGCACCGACTGGCCGACGATGGCCACATCGATCACGGGCTCGATCGCGATCTCCCCGCTGGCTTGAGGAACGCCCTTGGTCATCCGGGCGGCGAGTTCGGTCATCGCGTTGCCGACATCGACCTGGCCGACGGCGATGTCGTACTTGCGGCCGTCCAGCGAAGCGGTCTTGGTCAGTCCCTTCACCGCATGCTTGGTCGCGGTGTAGGCGATCGAGTTCGGCCGCGGCGTGGTGGCCGAGATCGAGCCGTTGTTGATGATGCGGCCGCCGCGCGGCGTCTGCGTCTTCATGGTGCGAAAGGCCTGCTGGATGCAATAGAACATGCCGGTCAGGTTGATGTCGACCACGCCCTTCCACTGCTCCGGCGTCCAGTCCTCGAACGGGCCCGGCGGGTTGCCCACGCCGGCGTTGTTGAACAGCAGGTCGACCCGGCCGAAATGCTCGACCGCGGCCGCGAACAGCGCCTTCACCGACTCCGGGTCGGCGACGTCGGTCGGCACCGCGAGCGCTCTCGTCTCGGCGCCCGACTCCTTGGCAACCTGCGCCAGCGGCTCCTGCCGGCGGCCGGCCAGCACCACGCTCCAGCCATCGGCCAGCAAGGCCAGCGCGGCCGCGCGGCCAATGCCGCTGCCGGCGCCCGTGACGACCGCGATGCGGCTTGTCTTCTCACCACTCATTCCTGTGTCCTTCTTTTCAGCGGCGCGGCTTGCGCCCCTTCATCTTGTTGGCGGCCTTCTTGACCGCGGTCCTGAACGCCTGCATGGCGGATTGTGGCGCCGCCGCGGCGACCCGCTCCGCGCGCTCCGGACGCTCTGAACGTTCTGATCGCTCGGCACGCTCCGCCCGCTCGACGGGCGCCTCGGCCTTGCTGCGCGAGCGCTTGGCCGATGCCTTGGCGGGCACGCCGGCGGTGGCCGCGCCCTTGTCCTTCGTGGCGCGCGGCGCCAGTTCCTCGCCTTCGCGCACCAGGCGGAAGTCGATCTTCCGGCCGTCCAGGTCGACGCGACTCACCTGCACCCGCACGCGGGTGCCGATCGCATAGCGGATGCCGGTGCGCTCGCCGCGCAGTTCCTGTCGATGCTCGTCGAACTTGAAGTACTCGCCACCGAGCTCGGTGATGTGGACCAGACCCTCGACGTACATCGCATCGAGCGTGACGAAGATGCCGAAGGTGGTCGCGGCCGTGACCACGCCGCCGTATTCCTCGCCCAGGTGTTCGCGCATGTACTTGCACTTGAGCCAGGCCTCGACGTCACGGCTGGCCTCGTCGGCGCGCCGCTCGTTGGCGCTGCAGTGCAGGCCCGCAGCTTCCCAGGCCAGCGTTTCCTTGGTCGGCGCGACGGTCGCCTTCTGCGGCTTGCTCGTCGGCGCCTTGACGCGCGAGGCCAGCCGCTTCGCCAGCTTGGCGTGCGCCTCGCCCGGCGTCGGCAGCATCGGCAACTGGTACTTGGTCTTGCCGAGGATGGCCTTGATCACACGGTGCACCAGCAGGTCCGGATAGCGCCGGATCGGGCTCGTGAAGTGCGTATAGGCCTCGTAGGCGAGGCCGAAGTGGCCGCTGTTGATCGGCGTGTAGATCGCCTGCTGCATCGAGCGCAGCAGCATGGTGTGGATCTGCTGCGCATCCGGACGCTCCTTGGTGGCGTCGGCGATGGCCTGGAACTCGCCCGGCTTCGGGTCGTCGGTGATCGACAGCCCCACACCCATGGCTTTCAGGTAGCCGCGCAGGATCTCCTTCTTCTCGGGCGTCGGGCCTTCGTGCACGCGGTAGAGACCGGGGTGCTTGCCTTCGGCGATGAAGTCGGCGCTGCAGACGTTGGCCGCGAGCATCGCTTCCTCGATCAGCCGATGCGCCTCGTTGCGCGTGCGCGGCACGATCTTCTCGATCCGGCCGGCGTCGTCGCAGATGATCTGCGTCTCGGTGGTCTCGAAGTCGACCGCCCCGCGCTTGCCGCGCTGCTTCAAGAGCGCGCGATAGACGTCATGCAGGTTCAGCAGGTCCTTGACGCGGTCCTTGCGCTTCAGCGCCTCCGGGCCGCGCGTATTGCCGAGGATCGCGGCGACCTCGGTGTAGGTGAAGCGCGCATGGCTCCACATCACGGCGGGGTAGAACTGATAGGCGTAGATCTCGCCATCGGCCGCCACCAGCATGTCGCACACCATGCACAGGCGCTCGACCTCTGGGTTGAGCGAACACAGGCCGTTCGACAGCTTCTCGGGCAGCATCGGGATGACCCGGCGCGGGAAGTAGACGCTGGTGGCGCGGTCGTAGGCATCGATGTCGATCGCCGAGCCGGTCTGCACATAGGCGCTGACGTCGGCGATCGCGACCAGCAGGCGCCAGCCCTTGCCGCGCCCGACCTTCGCAGGCTCGCAGTACACGGCGTCGTCGAAGTCGCGCGCGTCTTCGCCGTCGATCGTGACCAGCGGCACATCGGTGAGATCGATGCGGCCCTGCTTGTCGGCCGGACGCACCTTGTCGGGAATCGCCTTCGCTTCGGCGATGCAGGCCTCTGAGAACTCGTGCGGCACGCCGTACTTGCGCACCGCGATCTCGATCTCCATGCCGGGGTCGTCGATCTCGCCCAGCACTTCCTTCACGCGGCCGACCGGCTGGCCGAACAGCGCCGGTGGCTCGGTGAGTTGCACCACCACCACCTGCCCGACCTTCGCAGTGCCGGTCGCGCCCTTGGGAATCAGGACATCTTGTCCGTAGCGCTTGTCTTCGGGTGCGACCAGCCAGACGCCGCCTTCGTGCAGCAGGCGGCCGATGATCGGCTGCTCGGGGCGCTCGATGATCTCGACCACGCGGCCCTCGGGGCGGCCGCGCCGATCCTGGCGCACGACGCGCGCCTTGACGCGGTCCTTGTGCAGCACCGCGCGCATTTCGTTGGGGGGTAGATAGATGTCGGCTTCGCCGTCATCACGCAGCACGAAACCGTGTCCATCGCGGTGTCCTTGCACCGAACCTTCAATTTCATCCAGCAAGCCGCTGGGATGGCCAATATTTTTGATATGATCTCCTTCGTTCCTGAAATTCAAAACCTGCTGCAAGGATTCATTCCAAGCAGCATGTGGGCCCAGATGGCGGAATTGGTAGACGCACTAGTTTCAGGTACTAGCGAGTAACATCGTGGAGGTTCGAGTCCTCTTCTGGGCACCATAGCTAAAGCCAACGAACCCCGGCAAGTCATAGACTTACCGGGGTTTTTTGCTTTCTGCAGAGACAGAACCAGGGGACGGTTCTGCCCACTTTCGCCATTTCCTGCCGAAAGAGACCTGATTGACACGGACCCGGGGCGTCCCCAACACTGTCCCCCGTCGATCAACTCCCCGGCGCCCCCTATGGCTTCCTTCGAACCTCGCGGCAATTCCATCAGAGTCATTGTCCGCGTGCCTGGTGGCGGAAAAAAGTCAGCCACCTTCGACACACAAGCCGAAGCCCAAGCCTGGGCCGCCCGCATGGAAGCAAAGAAGGCCCTCGGGCGCCTCAGCCCGGCAAAGGGCGCAGGCGCGACGGCGGGTGAACTTTTCGAGGCGTACCTCGAGGCGGTGGCCAAGGACACGGATTCGGGCAAGTGGAACGGACTGCGACTCATGAAGTGGTGTAAGGATCCTCTGGCGAGCAAACGGCTTTCCGACATTCTGACGCACGATATCAACGAATGGATCGCGCGTAACCTGAAGCAGGACAGCACCCGCACTGGCAAGCCGGTTTCGCCTGCCACGGTGAACCGTGAGCTCAACCTGATGAGCGCGGCGTTCAACTATGCCGTCAAGGATCGGAAGTGGATGGAAGTGAACCCCTGCCATGGGGCTCGGCGCCCTGAGCGCGGGCGGGCTCGCAAGAGGCCGCTACTCACACCGGACGAGATCCGCGCTCTGCGCATCTCGACTGGCTATGACACCGACCCGCACCTTAACACGTTGACCGCCCGGGTGGGCGCGTGCTTCCTCTTGTCGCTGGAAACGGGCATGCGCTCGGGCGAGCTGCTGCGTATCCGGCCGGCGGACTATTGCAAGGCCCGGCACCTGGTCCACGTTGCGGCCATCAAGAAGAGCCGCAGGAAGGCCGCACCGAGCGGCCGGGCGTCCGTCGATCCCAGCCGCAATGTCCCTCTCACCGCCCGCGCCGTGGAATTGCTGGATCAGCTGCTGGCCAGCATGCCGAAGGACCAGCCCTATGTCGTGGGCCTGGACGACAGCCAGCGCGACTCGCTCTGGCGCAAGGCCCGCGACCGGGCTGGCATCGAGGATCTGCACTTCCACGACACCAAGCACGAGGCGGCCACCAGGCTGTCGAAGTTCATCGACGTGCTGGCCCTGTCGCACGCGATCGGGACCAAGGATGTGCGGCTGCTGCGCGACACCTACTACAACGACGACGCGGCCGGGGCAGCCGCGCGGCTGCCGGTCCAGCTTTCGCCGGCCCTCAGCTGACTGGCCAAACGGCGTTCGAAGGAGCCCTTTCCGAGCACGATTCCGATGGCGCTCCCTGTTCAAGTCCAAGGCCCCCCTTAACAATGGGGACTGCATATCACCGGAGTCAACATGGACCTAGAAAAAATGGCACGCGGCCCCGCAACGCCGGGCGTCGACCTCGGACCGGCGGATCGAGGACTTGAAGGTGCGTATCGGCGCGGCTACTACCAGGCGGTCGCGGAAATCGCCCATCGACTTCAGTACGGGAGCCCCTTGAACGCCAGGGCATTGAACGGCTGGGTCGAGAACGAAGGCATGAACTGGCGCCGCCACACGCCGCTGGATCGCCACGTGCTGCCGCCTGAGTTCGAAAGCAGGTAGACGGGTAGAGGGAGCAGCGCGCACCCTCGGCCGGCGGACGGGCATCCCTCGTGGCGAGGTGTTGGTCTGTCGTGAGGGTGCCAGCGCAACGATCACCGGCACGATCCAGCCACAGCCGTTGCGGGCCGCCGGAATGGCAGACGCGCGACCGGCGAGCCCAACGCGACCGGCCTCGGGCAAAATCCATCGTGAACCCCAACCCAGCCCCCCCGGATGCCACAACTCCAAGTCACTGTCGCCAACCTCACCGGCCATGCCCAACTGGTCCATGTCTTCGATACGCTCACCGGCGGCACGCGCCCGGTGGAAGGAAGCCCCTTCTCGCTCGCGAATGGAGCCCGCTCGGCAGCCTTCGGCGTCAACGCGGATGCACGCGGGCGCGGCATCCTGGCCTACCGCTGCCAGAGCGGCATCCTCCGTTCCGGCATCGATGTCGCTGACGGCACCGGCGTCGATATCCGCTAGGGCCTGGCCGCGCCCCCGGCAGCCGGTGCAGAATCGGCAGCTTCAATCCTTCTTCTGTCAGGCAGTCTCCCCATGCGCTTGAAAATGGGCCTCTTGGCCATCGTTCTCCTTGCCTCCGCAAGCCCCACCTTCGCGCAGGCCGCGGAACCGACGGATGCCGCCAGCTGCAAAGCCGAGGAAACCGCGCTGGATCAGGACATCGCTCAAGCCCGCGCCCGGGGCCAGATGCTCAGGCGCCGCCAGCTCACCGACTCCCTGGCTGCGCTGCAGGCCCATTGCGAGGCCATGATGGCCGCGAAGGATCCGGCTACGCAGATCAAGCGGCAGGAACAGGAAGTCCAGCAACTGCGCATCGAACTCGAACGCGCCGAGGCCCAGCTGCGCAAGCTCAAAGCCGGAAAGTCCTGAACGCCGCCGCTGGCGGTGGTCCGACCGCCAGCGAGCGAGATCGCTGTCAGACGGGCAGCGCGATCAGGTCGTGTCCCTCGGCGCCGACGATGCGGGCCCGGGTGAACTCGCCCACCTTGAGCGTCTTGCTGATCTTCTCGGGCGGAAGCAGCCGCACGATGCCGTCGATCTCGGGCGCGTCGGCGTAGGTCCGGCCGACGCCTCCCTTGCGCCCCATGCCCGGCGCCGAATCCACCAGCACCTGCATCGTGGCGCCGATGCGCTGACGCAGCTTGGCGATCGAGACGCTTTCGGCCACTTCCATGAAGCGCGCCCGACGGGCCTCGCGCTCGGCCTCGGGCAGCATGCCCGGGATGTCGTTCGCCGCGGCGCCCTGGACCGGGCTGTAGGCAAAGCAGCCCGCACGGTCGATCTCCGCCTCGCGGATGAAGCTCAGCAGGTGCTCGAATTCTTCTTCGGTCTCGCCGGGGAAACCGGCGATGAAGGTGCTGCGGATGACCAGCTCGGGGCAGACCTCGCGCCAGCGTGCGATGCGCTCCAAGTTCTTCTCGCCGCTGGCCGGACGCTTCATGCGCCGCAGCACGTCCGGATGGCTGTGCTGCAGCGGCACGTCGAGGTACGGCAGCACCTGGCCGCTCGCCATCAGGGGAATGACTTCGTCGACGCTCGGATAGGGGTAGACATAGTGCAGGCGCACCCAGGCGCCGTAGGGCTCGGCGATCTCGCCCAGCGTGCGCACCAATTCGAGCATGCGCGTCTTGACCGGCTTGCCGTCCCAGAAGCCGGTGCGGTACTTGAGGTCGACGCCGTAGGCCGAGGTGTCCTGGCTGATCACCAGCAGTTCCTTGACGCCGCCTTCGAACAGCGCCTTGGCCTCCGACAGCACATCGCCGACCGGCCGCGACACAAGGTCGCCGCGCATCGACGGAATGATGCAGAACGTGCAGCGGTGGTTGCAGCCTTCGCTGATCTTCAGGTAGGCGTAGTGGCGCGGCGTGAGCTTGAGCCCCGCGACGCCGAAGGCCTGCGGCACCAGGTCGATGAAGGGGTCGTGCGGCTTCGGCAGGTTGGCGTGCACCGCGTCCATCACTTCCTGGGTGGCATGCGGTCCGGTGACCGCCAGCACGCTCGGGTGCATCTGGCGCACCAGATTGCCGCCCTGCTCCCCGGTCTTCGCGCCCAGGCAGCCGGTGACGATCACCCGGCCGTTCTCGGCCAGGGCCTCGCCGATGGTGTCGAGGCTCTCCTTGACAGCGTCGTCGATGAAGCCGCAGGTGTTGACGATCACCAGGTCGGCGCCCTCGAAGGTCTTGGAGGTCTGGTAGCCCTCGGCGCTCAATTGCGTCAGGATCAGCTCGGAATCGGTCAGGGCCTTGGGGCATCCCAGGCTCACGAAACCGACTTTGGGGGCCGCAGGCGCGGCAATTCGTTCAGGGGAGGCAGCTTCGCTCATATCCCCCCATTGTCCCAGCTATCGGCCGGCGGGGCCGAATCAGGGGCGTTTCAGCCCGAACGCGCCCAAAACCTGCTCGGTGTTCTTCTGCATCTGCTCCTGCATCTGCAGGAAGACGTTCTTCGACTGCTCGACGTAGTTGCCCATCAGGCCCTGCAGCATCGGCGACTGCATCGCCATGAACCTGGACCACATCTCGGGTGTCAGGCCTTCGGCTTTCTCGCTCAGCTGCGCCTGCACCTCGGACATCGCCTGGATGTTCTTCTCGAGGTAGGGCCCCATGTAGCTCTGCATCGTCTGGCCATAGAAACGGATGATGCTGGCCAGCACCTGCTCGGTGAACATCGGCGCCCCGCCGGCCTCCTCCTCGAGGATGACCTGCAGCAGGATGCTGCGCGTCAGGTCGTCGCCGCTCTTGGCATCGCGCACCACGAACGAGGCCTTGTCCATGACCAGCCGCTTGATCTCGGCGAGCGTGATGTAGCTGGACGTTTCCGTGTCGTAGAGCCTTCGGTTCGGATACTTCTTGATCACCCGCTGGACCGGCTTGGCGCCGGACTTCTTGCTCTGCACTAGGAACTCCTTCAGGTTGGGCGCCGTGACGCGCGAGCAATTCTAGGGAGCGGCTTTGCTGCGCCGCGCCAAGGTTTACCCTGACCGGGAAGTCAGTGAATGCACGCAGCTGGCACGGCCGCTCCAAGACGGCCTGCGACGGCGGCGCCTCAATCGAGCGTGGTCGTGTATTCCGCGCCGCAGACCTTGCAGCTGCCGGACTCGGGGCGTTCGTCGGTCTCGTCGCGGTAATGCAGCGGGCTCTTGATGCCGTTGAAGACCCAGCAGCGCGGGCAATGCTCCTGCCCCGCCAGCGGCAGGTAGGCGCGGGCCCGCTGCTCGGCCCGCTCACGCGTGACGGGCACGCCCTGGCGCACCGTGCGCGCGACATCTTCGGCCGCCATGGTGCCGGCGCGGCCATTGGCGCGGTCGTTGAGCCCGTAGACCACCCGCGCGAATTCAAGCGGCGCCTGGCGCACCAGTGCTGCGATGCGGAGCTCTTCGAGCGAAGAATCGAACTCGGCCACGGGCGTGTTCATCGGTTCCCTGGATCAGATGCTGTGGGGGGTGACGGACAATCAAGTTACCACAACTGAAGTCGGACTTGCAGTCGCCGAATGCCATAGGCCCTCTCGGCACACCCGACCTCGCTGTGGGGCATTTGCTCTCGTACCGACGGACGCATCGTTCACACTTCGCCGTCTCTTTCCCTCCACCAGGCCGTGACCGGACTACGCCAAAAGATGAAATACAAGTCGCTCGAAGATTTCCTGAACTGCGCGCAAGCGCGCAATCCCGCCCAGCCCGAGTATCTGCAGGCCATCGCCGAAGTGATGAAGAGCCTGTGGCCGCACATCGAAAAGCATCCCGGCTATGCCGAGCACGGCTTGCTGGACCGGCTGATCGAACCCGAGCGGATCGTCATCTTCAGGGTCTCGTGGGTCGACGACAGCGGCCAGGTCCAGGTTCATCGCGGCTACCGCGTCCAACACAGTTCGGCGATCGGTCCGTACAAGGGCGGGCTGCGCTTTCACCCGTCGGTCAATCTCTCGATCCTGAAATTCCTCGCCTTCGAGCAGACCCTGAAGAACGCCCTGACCACCCTGCCCATGGGCGGCGGCAAGGGCGGCTCCGACTTCGACCCCAAGGGCCGCAGTCCGGGCGAGATCATGCGCTTTTGCCAGGCTTTCGTGACCGAGCTGTTCCGCCACATCGGGGCCGATCGGGACGTTCCGGCCGGGGACATCGGCGTCGGCGCCCGCGAGATCGGCTTCATGGCCGGCATGGTGAAGAAGCTCAGCAACGGCGCCGATTGCGTCTTCACCGGCAAGGGCCTGAGCTACGGCGGTTCGCTGATGCGCCCCGAAGCCACGGGCTACGGCACGGTGTACTTCGCCGAGGAGATGCTGCGGCAGAAGGGCCTCGGCTTCGAAGGCCTGCGCGTCGGCATCTCCGGTTCGGGCAACGTGGCCCAGTACGCAGTGGAAAAGGCCATGGCGTTGGGCGCCAAGGTGGTGACCGTCTCCGACTCGAGCGGCACCGTCTTCGACGAGGCCGGCTTCACGCCGGCCAAACTGGCGCAACTGATGGAGGTGAAGAACCACCTGTACGGGCGCGTGGGCGAATACGCCGAGCAGGTCGGGGCCCAGTTCCTTCCGGGGCGCAGCCCCTGGCATGTGCCGGTCGACGTGGCTCTGCCTTGCGCAACGCAGAACGAACTCGACAAGGACGATGCCGCCACGCTCGTGAAGAACGGCGTGCTGTGCGTCGCGGAAGGCGCCAACATGCCCTCCACGATGGCGGCCATCGAGACCTTCGAACACCACGGCGTTCTCTTCGCGCCCGGCAAGGCCAGCAATGCCGGCGGCGTGGCGACCTCCGGTCTGGAGATGAGCCAGAACGCCATGCGCATTTCCTGGCCGCGCGAGGAAGTGGATGCGCGACTGCGCTCGATCATGCGCAACATCCATGAGGACTGCATGCGGCACGGCCGCCGGGAGGACGGCACGGTCAGCTACGTCGATGGCGCCAACGTCGCCGGCTTCGTCAAGGTGGCGGACGCGATGCTGGCGCAAGGCGTGGTCTGATTCCGGCGCCGGTCTGAGCAGCCTGTGCCGGATCGCCCCGCAGCCACCGCGATGGCTGCGGGGCCTCCAGACACGGAACTGGCGCGCGTTCGCGCGGGATGACGCGACACGCGACCATGCGTCGCATGGCGACGCACGTCTGTGCGATTCGACGGGAACAGGGAGACGGCAGCCGCAAGACTTGCCGAGAAGAGAAAAAAATTTCCCCCGTGGGCCTGAAGACTGGTTCTCTTCAGAGGGGAAATTTGGTAGGCGCGATTGGACTCGAACCAACGACCCCCACCATGTCAAGGTGGTGCTCTAACCAGCTGAGCTACGCGCCTGAGGTTGTATTCGAGAGGCCGAAGTATAGCAGGCTCTTGAGGCACTTTTCAGCGGCGTCGTGCAGAACGCACACCGGCCACCGCGGCGACCACGCCGAGCACCTGCTTGAGCCGCGTGACATCGGCGATCTCGATCGTGAAAGTCATCCATGCGGTGCCCTTCACCGATTGGGTCTGCACGCCAATCACGTTCATCTTCTCGCGCGCGAGCACGTCCGAGATGTCACGCAGCAGGCCCTGCCGGTCGGCCGCCTCCACCGCGATGTCGACGGCGTAGACGGAGCCCGCATCGCCCTTCGGCGCACCCCACTCCACATCGATCACACGCTCGCCGTTCTGCGCCGCCATCGTGCGGAAGTTGCTGCAGTCCGAGCGATGCACGCTCACGCCATGGCCCTTGGTCACGAAGCCGCGGATGGCGTCCGGCGGCGCCGGCTTGCAGCACTTGGCGAGCTGCGTCATCAGCGACGAGACGCCGACCACCAGCACGCCGCCGCGGCCCGCCTGCTCGCTGCCGCGCGACTTCTTGATGATGACGCCGTCATCCGGTCCCGGCGCGGGCTCCGGCGGGCGCAGCAGCATCTCGATGTTGCGCAGCGAGAACTCGTCCTTGCCCACCACCTCGAACAGGTTGTCGGCCGACTTGAAGCCCAGCTGCGAGGCGAGGTCGTCGAGCTTGAGCGCGGTCTTGCCTTCGCGCTGCAGCAGCTTCTCGACCGCCTCGCGGCCACGCGCCACGGTCTCGTGCGTGATCTGCGCGTTGAACCAGGCGCGCACCTTGGCGCGCGCCCGATGGCTGGCCAGATAACCCAGGTCGGCATTGAGCCAGTCGCGCGACGGGCCGCCCTCCTTGACGGCGATGATCTCGACCGTCTGGCCGTTCTGCAGCGGCGTGTTGAGCGGCACCATCGCACCGTCGACGCGCGCGCCGCGGCAGCGGTGGCCGAGGCTGGTATGCACGGTGTAGGCGAAGTCGACCGCCGTCGCGCCCTGCGGCAGCTCGACGATCGCGGCGTCGGGTGTCAGCACGTAGATGCGGTCGTCGAACAGGCCCTGGCCGCGCTGACCGCCCGAGAGGTCGCGCTCCCAGGCCAGCAGTTGCCGCAGCACCGCGATCTTGGCGTCGTATTCACCGCTGGCCCAGACGCCCGCATAGCCCTTGTGGCCGGCCTCCTTGTAGGCCCAGTGCGCGGCCACGCCGTGCTCGGCATGGTCGTGCATCTGCTCGGTGCGGATCTGGATCTCGATCGGCTTGCCGACATGGCCGCCGACCACGTCGCGCACCACCGTGTGCAGCGACTGGTAGCCGTTGGGCTTCGGTCGCGCGATGTAGTCGTCGAACTCCTCGTCGATCGGCTGGAAGTGCGAGTGCACCCAGGCCAGCGCCGCATAGCAGTCCTTGACATCGGCCACCACGACGCGCAGCGCCATGATGTCGAACACCTGTTCGAAGTCGAGCGACTTGCCGCGCATCTTCTTGACGATGCTGTAGATGTTCTTCGGCCGCCCCTGCACCTTGGCCTGGATGCCCTCGGCGGCCAGGTCGCGTTCGAGGCGGACACGCAACTGCTCGACATAGCCTTCGCGCTCGATGCGCTTCTCGTCGAGCAGGCGCGCGATCAGCTTGTAGGTCTCGGGCTCGAGGAATCGAAAGGACAGGTCTTCGATTTCCCACTTGACCTGCCAGATGCCCAGCCGGTTCGCCAGCGGCGCGAACACCTGCAGCGATTCGCGCGCCACGTTCTCGGGCAGCGGCTGCTTGCTGGCCGCTGCGTGCCGCAGGGTCTGCAGCCGCGAAGCCAGTCTCAGCATCACCACGCGCAAGTCGCGCGAGAACGCCAGCAGCATCTTGCGCACGTTCTCGGTCTGCGTGCCGGCACCGTCGGCCAGATGGGCGTTGGCGGCGGCCGTGCGGGCCTGCTTTTGCACGTGCACGAGCTTGGTGGTCTCGACCGCGAGCGCCGCGAAGTTGTCGCCGAACACCTTGGCGATCACCTCCTGCGGACGGTTCAGGTGCTGGCACGAATAGACCAGGTAGCTGGCGGCCTGCATGGCTTCGGAGCCGCCCATCGCGCGAACGATCGCGGCCACCGCATCGGCATGCGCGAGCGTGTTCTCGCCGGTGTCCAGCGTTTCGTCGGCGATCAGGGGCTCGGCGAAGGCGCGCGCGCGGGCCAGCATGTTCTCCATCACCGGCGTGCGCTCGGCGGTCGCCGCGGACAGCGGGTAGTCGACCACCAGCGAGTCGGACGGCGCGGACGCGTGCAGGTTGGACTGTTCGCGCTTCACGGGTTCGACCGCCTCGAAAGCGACTGCCGTCCGGCAAGCCCGCGAGCTTCACGAGGAACGTGAGAAAAGGCGGGCTCGATCATGGAAAGGGCGGAATCTCGATGAAGATAATGGGCTCGTTGCATCCTAATTCATTCGGAGATTGTCATCATGCTCAAAGGCAAAACCGCGCTTGTCACGGGGTCCACCAGTGGCATCGGGCTCGGCATCGCGAAAGCGCTCGCCGGCCAAGGCGCGAACATCGTTCTCAACGGCTTCGGCGATGCGGAGGGACCGAAGTCCGAGATCGCCGCGCTCGGCGTGAAGGTCGAGCACCACGGCGCCGACATGAGCCGCGCCGCCGACATCGAGGACATGATGAAGTTCGCCGCCAGCCGCTTCGGCCGCGTCGACGTGCTCGTGAACAACGCCGGTATCCAGCATGTCGCGAAGGTCGAGGACTTTCCGGTGGAGCGCTGGGACGCGGTGATCGCGATCAATCTCACGAGCGCCTTCCACACCACGCGTCTGGCCGTGCCGGCGATGCGCGAAGCCAACTGGGGCCGCATCATCAACATCGCCTCCGCGCATGGCCTGGTGGCCTCGGCGCAGAAGTCGGCCTATGTCGCAGCCAAGCACGGAATCGTCGGCCTCACCAAGTCGGTGGCGCTCGAGACCGCCACCACCGGCGTCACCAGCAACGCGATCTGCCCGGGCTGGGTGCTGACCGCGCTGGTGCAAAAGCAGATCGACGACCGCTCGGCGCGCGAGGACATTTCGCTGGCGCAGGCGCAGAACGAACTGCTGGGCGAAAAGCAGCCTTCGCTGCAGTTCACCACGGTGGAGCAACTGGCCGGTCTCGCGGTGTTCCTGTGCTCGCCGGCGGCCGACCAGGTGCGCGGCGTCGCCTGGCAGGTGGACGGCGGCTGGACCGCCCAGTAGCCGCGCCCTGCCCGGCTGCCCGCGGCTACTTCAGCTGCACCGAGCCCGAGACGTTGACCACCACGTTGGCCTTGCCGGGCTCGATCGGCACCGGGGCGTCGGAGGCGGACTTCGCCGCCGCTTCCATCGCCATCATGCGCGGCTGCACGGGGCCGCCGAGATGGGCGTTGACCGCCACTTCGCGCAGCGTGTAGCCGCTGAAGCCGAAGCGCTTGGCGAGCTCGTCGGCCCGCTGCTTGAAGTTGTCGATCGCCACGGCCTGCGCCTCGGTCTGGGTCTTCGCCTGCTGTTCGCGGCTCAGGCCGAAGCCGATGTTGGCGATCGTCAGCGTGTTGATCCGGGCCGCGGTCTGAGTGATGCGCGGGAAGTCCCGGCCCTCGAGCACCAGCGAAGCCGTCCCGCGCCAGCCGGTCATCTTGCCATCGCGGCTGTAGCGCGGCGCCAGATTGAAATTGCCGGTGCGAACGTCGAGCTGGCCCGGCTGGGCGTTCTTGCGCGCCTCGGCCAGCGCAGCGTCGAGCGCGGTGCGCAGCTGCGCCTGCACCGTCGCCGCATCCGCCGCCTCGCGCGTGGTGTTGAGCGTCATGCTCAGCAGGTCCTGCTGCACCTCGACCGTCGAATCGGCCGACAGCTGAAGCACGTTCTGGGGCGCAGGCAAGGTCACGCCCTGGGCCCAGGCGGCGCCGGCGCCCATCAAGACGGCACAGGCCGCCATCCATTTGACATTGTTCAAATCAGCAAATCCTCGGATGGAAGAAAGGAAGGCCCCGACAGGCCGCGGCTCAGGGCCGCTGGCTGCGCGGGGTGGTCAGCGCGCCCTTGGACGGCGCGTCCGGCATCATGCGCTCCGCCGGCTGCGACTCTGCCGACCGCACGACGCCCGGCGCCGGCGCCCACTGCTGGCGCACCTGCTGGCGCAGTTGGGCCAGCTCGGCGGGCGACAGGCGCCGCCCGGCGCCGCCATCTCGCGCTTCGACACGCGGGGCGCCGCCCACGCCCAGCATCCCGGCGGAACCGGCCCAGGTCGGCAAGCCCCAGGAGGCAAGCAGCAATGACAGCACGAGGAAGTTGGATTTCATGGCGACAAAAGGTGACGACAGGTCACTGTGCCATTGCCTTGCGAGGCTCAGACGTCCCGACCGCTAGCGTCCGCAAGTTTTGTAACTTAGTGTCAACACCTACCCCAAAGCCGGCCAATGGACCCTTAACGGCTTCAGAATTGGCGCTGTTACAAATTCGGCGTTGTGAAAATGAATCAAGCTCCCGCTCGCACAGACAAGATCGTGATCGTCGACGACGACGCACGCATCCGCGACCTGCTGCGTCGCTACCTGACCCAGGAAGGTTTCGAGGTCATCGTGGCGGAAGACGGCAAGGCTCTCAACCGCATCCTGCTGCGCGACACGGTCGACCTGATCGTGCTCGATCTCATGATGCCCGGCGAGGACGGCCTTTCGGTCTGCCGCCGCCTGCGTGCGGCCAACGACCGCACGCCCATCATCATGCTGACCGCCAAGGGCGAGGACGTCGACCGCATCGTCGGGCTCGAAGTCGGCGCAGACGACTATCTCGGCAAACCCTTCAACCCGCGCGAACTGCTGGCCCGGGTGCATGCGGTGCTGCGCCGGCGGCCGCCGCTGGAGGCGCCCGGTGCCCCGTCGACCGACAACGAGACCGTGAACTTCGGCCCCTTCAGCTTCGACCTCGGCTCGCGCACCCTCAAGAAGGACGGCGAAGAGCTCTCGCTGACCACCGGCGAGTTCGCGATGCTGAAGGCGCTGGTCCGCCATCCGCGGCAGCCGCTGTCGCGCGAGAAACTGGCGCAGCTGGCGCGCGGGCGCGAATTCGAGCCCTTCGACCGCAGCCTGGACGTGCAGATCTCGCGCCTGCGCAAACTGGTCGAATCCGACGCCGCGGCGCCGCGCTACATCCAGACGGTCTGGGGCGTCGGCTACGTGTTCGTGCCGGACGGCACGACCTGAAGCGCTGACGGACGTGGCCGCAGGCATCGGCCCCCAGACCACCCAGCCCAGCCCGCTCGAGGACAGCACCCAGGGCACGCTGCCGAGCCCTCTGGGCAGCATCGGCGCGCGCCGGCGCAGGAAGCGGCTGCACCTGGGGCTCAGTCTCTTCTGGCGCACCTTCTTCCTGCTGGTGCTGCTGCTGGTCGGCTGCACGGTGGCCTGGCTGCAGACCTTCCGCGCGCTGGAGTACGAGCCGCGCGCGATCCAGACCGCCCACCAGATCGCCTCGCTGGTGAACCTGACGCGCGCGGCGCTGGTGTACTCCGACGCCATCACGCGCGTGTCGCTGATCAAGACCCTGGCCGACCAGGAAGGCGTGCGGATCCTGCCGCGCGAGCCTGGCGACCGTTTCATGCCCTACACCAGCGGTGCGCTCGACCAGCGGGTGACCGAGGAGCTGATCGCGCGGCTCGGCGAAGGCACCACCGTCGCGAGCCGCGTCAACGAGGAGTCGGGCCTGTGGATCGGCTTCACGATCGAGAGCGACACCTACTGGCTGCTGGTCGACCCGACGCGCTTCAGCCGCCTCGACCGCCGCACCTGGATGATCTGGCTGGCGACCACGATGGCGCTCTCGCTGGCCGGCGCGGCGTTGATCACCCGGCTGATCAACCGGCCGCTGAAGCAGCTGTCGCAGGCCACGCTGCAGGTGCGCGAGGGCGAGTACGAGGCGCACCGACTCGACGAACGGGCCCGCACCAACGAGATCCGGGCGGTCAACGTCGGCTTCAACCGGATGGCCGACCAGCTCGCCAAGATCGAGCAGGATCGCGCCGTGATGCTGGCCGGCATCTCGCACGACCTGCGCACGCCGCTGGCGCGGCTGCGGCTCGAGACCGAGATGAGCGTGGCCGACGAGGACGCGCGCGACCACATGGCGGCCGACATCGCGCAGCTCGACGCGATCATCGACAAGTTCCTCGACTACGCGCGGCCCGACCACGTCGACTTCCGGCCGGTGCTGCTGCGCGACGTGATCGACGCCTGCACCTACGCGGTGCAGGACCACGAGGACATCAAGATCACGGTTGACGTGCCGGCCGACCTGCGGGTGATGGCCGACGAGGTCGAGCTGCAGCGGGTGATCTCCAACCTGGTCGAGAACGCTCGCCGCTACGGCAAGACGCCTTCCACCGGCGTCGCCGACATCATGATCCAGGCCCAGGCGCACAACGACGCGGTGCTGATCAAGGTGCGTGACCACGGCGCCGGCGTCGCACCCTCGATGCTGTCGCAGCTGAGCAAGCCCTTCTTCCGCGGCGATGTGGCGCGCACCTCGGCGGCCGGCGCCGGCCTCGGGCTGTCGATCGTGACCAAGAACATCGAGCGCATGGGCGGCACCTTCGCGCTCACCAGCACGCCGGGGCGCGGCTTGGCGGCGCACATCCGGATGCCGCGCGCGGCCTCGGTCAAGCCCGACGCCGCGGCGGCCAAGGACAAGCCGGGATCCGCGACCGCGCCGAACCACAAGGCCTGACGGGCTGGCCCCGACGCTGCGTCACTTCGTGTCATGCCGCCTTGCGCCGCGGCTCGCGCGCCGCGCCGCTGATTTCTTCCACCACGTCGGCCAGGATCTCGAATGCCGGCCTGATCCTCTCGCTCGGCACACAGCCGTAGCCGAGCAGCAGCCCGGCCTGGGCGGCCTTGGCCGTGCTGTAGTAGGCGCTCAGCGGCCGGGCGATGATGCCGCGCTCCATGGCCTCGCGGCACACCGCCCAGTCGTCGCGCAGCTGCGGCAGGCCCAGCACCAGATGCAGGCCAGCCTCGTCGCCCATCACCGGCAAGGCTTCGCCGAAGCGGCGCTCGACGGCGGCGATCAGCAGGCTGCGCCGCTCGGCGTAGAGGCCGCGCATGCGCCGGATATGCGAGGTGAGGTAACCCTCGTTGATGAACTCCGCCAGCACCGCCTGCTGCATCAGCTGGCCTTCGCGGTAGAGCTCGGCCAGGCCGAGCGAGAACAGGTCGGCCAGCGGCGCCGGCACGGCCATGTAGCCCACGCGCATGCCGGGAAACAGAGTCTTGCTGAAACTACTGAGGTAGATCACCTGGCCGTTGTTGTCCAGCCCCTGCAACGAGGCCAGCGGGCGGATGCCGAAGCGGAATTCGCTGTCGTAGTCGTCCTCGATGATCCAGCAGTTGTGCAGGCGCGCGTACTCCAGCAGCATGCGCCGCCGCGCCAGGCTCATCACCATGCCCAGCGGGTACTGGTGCGACGGCGTGCAGATGATCAGCCGCGGCGGGCGCGCCAGGTGTTTCGCGTCGGGGTTGATGCCTTCGCCATCGACCGGGATCGGCGTCAGCTTCAGCCCGGACGACAGCAGGATGCCGCGCAGCCCCCAGTAACACGGCTCCTCGATCCACACCTGGTCGCCCACGTCGCAGAGCAGGCGTACCGCCAGGTCCACCGACTGGTGGATGCCGGTGGTGATGACGATCTGCTCGGGCTGGCAGTTGGCCGAGCGGGCCACGCGCAGATAGTCGGCCAGGGCGCGGCGCAGCGGCCGGTAGCCGCCACCGGGCGCGTAGGTCATGAGTTCGGGCTTGGGGTTGCGCCAGATGCGGCTTTGCAGGCGGTTCCATGACTTGAGCGGGAACTCGGTCACGTCCGGCACGCCGGGCATGAAGGCGCCCCACTGCTGCTTGGACACGCCGCTGAGTTCGATGGTGCGCTTGCCGCGCGCCGACAGGCGGTGGCGGTCGCGCACGGCGCGGCGCGGCGCGCCGGCCGGGCCTTCGTCCACGCGGTCGGGCGTGGTGTCGGCCACATAGGTGCCGCTGCCACTTTGTGTTTCGACGTAACCCTCGGCCAGCAGTTGCTCGTAGACCTGGATCACGGTGTTGCGTGCAATCGAGAGATCGGCACCCAATGTGCGCGAGGACGGCAACTTGGCACCGGCGGCCAGCCGCCCGGAGAGGATGGCCTGCTGAAGCAGGCGGAACAACTGGCGGTAGGCGGGCTCCTCGGCAGCGGTGTCAAGATGTTCAAGCAGCCAATCGGACAGGATGGAGTCCATGCTTACCCCTAGAAAGTGGTTCCATGAGAATGCATCAAATGGCTCTTCAGTATAGGACCGAAAGTCTCGACACTCCGGCCACGCTTCAACCGATGCCAGCCGAACCGAGGACCACCCAATGAACAACCAGACACTGCAACAACGCAAAGATGCCGCCACCCCGCGCGGCGTGGGCGTGATGTGCAACTTCTACGCCGACCGCGCCGAGAACGCCGAGCTGTGGGACGTGGAAGGCCGCCGCTACATCGACTTCAGCGCCGGCATCGCCGTGCTCAACACCGGCCACCGCCATCCGAAAGTGGTCGCCGCGATCCGCGCGCAGCTCGACCGCTTCACCCACACCGCCTACCAGATCGTGCCCTACGCCTCGTATGTAGAACTGGCCGAGCGCATCAACAGCGTCACACCCGGCAGCCATGCCAAGAAGACCGCGTTCTTCAGCACCGGCGCCGAGGCGGTGGAAAACGCGGTGAAGATCGCCCGCGCCGCCACCGGCCGCCCCGGCGTGATCGCCTTCGGCGGCGGCTTCCATGGCCGCACCATGCTCGGCATGGCGCTGACCGGCAAAGTCGCCCCCTACAAGGTCGGCTTCGGCCCCTTCCCCAGCGACATCTACCACCTGCCCTTCCCGAACGCGCTGCACGGCGTGACGGTGGATGCGGCACTGCAGGCCCTGCAGCAGCTGTTCAAGGCCGACATCGACGCTGCCCGCGTGGCGGCCATCATCATCGAGCCGGTGCAGGGCGAAGGCGGCTTCTACATGGTGCCGCCCGAGTTCATGCGCGCCCTGCGCGCGGTGTGCGACCAGTACGGCATCCTGCTGATCGCCGACGAGGTGCAGACCGGTTTCGCCCGCACCGGCAAGCTGTTCGCCATGGAGCACTTTGACGTGCTGCCCGACCTGATGACGCTGGCCAAGAGCCTGGCCGGCGGCATGCCGCTGTCGGCGGTGTGCGGCCGCGCCGAGCTGATGGACGCGGCGCAGCCTGGCGGCCTGGGCGGCACCTATGCGGGCAACCCGCTGGCGGTGGCCGCGGCGCATGCCGTGCTCGACGTGATCGCCGAGGAACGACTGGCCGAGCGTGCGCAAGGCCTTGGCGAAAAGCTCAAGGCCCGGCTCGACCGCATCCGCAAGGAAGTGCCGCAGATCACCGACGTGCGCGGCCCCGGCGCCATGGTGGCGGTGGAGTTCGGCCACCCCACCACCGGCGAGCCCGACGTCGAATTCCTGCGCAAGGTGCAGTCACACGCGCTGGCCCATGGCCTGCTGCTGCTGAGCTGCGGCACCTATGGCAACGTGATCCGTTTCCTGTTTCCGCTGACCATTGCCGACACCACCTTCGACGAGGCGCTGGACATCCTGGAAGACGCGCTGCGCCAAGCCTGAAGCCAACCACCCCCCGCTGGAACCCACCATCATGCGCAACGACAACCACAGCGACAACGACGTCCTCGTCAGCTTCCGTGGCGTGAAGAAGACCTACGATGGAGAACACCTGGTCGTCAAACAGCTCGACCTGGACATCTACCGTGGTGAATTCCTGACCCTGCTCGGCCCTTCGGGTTCGGGCAAGACCACCTGCCTGATGATGCTGGCCGGGTTCGAATTCCCCACCAGCGGCGAGATCCGGCTCGACGGCAAGCTGCTCAACCGCGTGCCGCCGCACAAGCGCAACATCGGCATGGTGTTCCAGAACTACGCGCTGTTCCCGCACATGACGGTAGCCCAAAACGTGGGCTACCCGCTGCAGGTGCGCGGCATCGGCGGCGAAGCGCGCCAGCGCCAGGTGCACGAAGCCTTGCAGATGGTGCGCATGGAAACCTTCGGCGAACGTTTCCCCGCGCAACTCTCGGGCGGACAGCAGCAGCGCATCGCCCTGGCCCGCGCGCTGGTGTTCAAGCCGCAGCTGGTGCTGATGGACGAGCCGCTCGGCGCGCTCGACAAGCAGCTGCGCGAACACATGCAACTCGAACTCAAGGCGCTGCACCGCCAGCTCGGCGTGACTTTCGTCTACGTCACGCACGACCAGGGTGAGGCACTCACCATGTCGGACCGCGTGGCCGTGTTCGACCAGGGCATCATCCAGCAGATCGATCCCGTCGGCGCCTTGTATGAAACGCCGGGCAACGCCTTCGTGGCCAGCTTCATCGGCGACAGCAACCGCCTGCAAGGCCAGATCGGCCAGCGCGACGGCGACCGCTGCACGCTGAACCTGCCCGGCGGCCATGTGCTGCGCGGCATGCGCATCGGCGAAGCGACGCCCGGCCAGACGGCCACCGCCAGCATCCGCCCCGAACGCATGCGGCTGGTGGACGCAGCCGACACCGCAGCGGCCGGCAACATCCTGCGCGGCAGTGCCGCCGGCATGATCTATTTCGGCGACCACGTACGCCTGCAGTGCGACTTCGCCGACCAGCCGCAATGCTTCGTCAAGGTGCCGCTCGACACGCCCGCGCTGGCGCGTCTCGCACCGGGGCAACCGGTCGCCCTCGCATTCGAACCCGAACACCTGCGCATCTTTTCCTGAGTCTTCTTCCCCCGCCCCCGCCCCCGCCAAAACTGAAAGGCTTTTCACCATGCAACGCTTCACCCTCTACTCCACCGCGGCTGCCGCGCTGCTGACCTGTGGCCTGGCCAATGCCAAGGATCTGACCGTCGTCAACTTCGGCGGCGCCAACGGCAATGCCCAGAAAGCGGCATTCACCCAGCCCTACGAGAAACAGACCGGCAACAAGATCGTCGGCGTTGAGTACAACGGCGAACAGGCCAAGGTGAAAGCCATGGTCGAGGCCAAGCGCGTGACCTGGGACCTGGTCGAAGTGGAAACCGGCGACCTGGCGCGCGGCTGCGAAGAAGGCCTGTACGAGAAGCTCGACTACAGCAAGATCGGCGCGAAGAGCAGCTTCATCCCCGAAGCTCCGCAGGAATGCGGCATGGGCATCTTCGTCTGGTCCACCGTGCTGGGCTACAACAGCGACAAGCTCAAGACCGCCCCCACCGGCTGGAAGGATTTCTGGGACGTGAAGAAGATCCCCGGCAAACGCGGCATGCGCAAGACCGCGCTGTACAACCTCGAATTCGCCCTGATGGCCGACGGCGTGCCCGCCAAGGACGTGTACAAGGTGCTGGCCACCAAGGAAGGCGTGGACCGCGCCTTCAAGAAGCTCGACGAAATCAAGCCCTTCATCCAGTGGTGGGAAGCCGGTGCGCAGCCGCCGCAGTTCCTGGTGGCCGGCGACGTGGTGATGAGCACCGTCTTCAACGGCCGTATCGACGCCGCGCGCCGCGAAGGCAAGGCGCTGAACGTGGTGTGGGACGGCGGCATCTACGACCTCGACTACTGGGCCATCCCCAAGGGCACGCCGAACAAGGACCTGGCGCTCGAATACATCGCCTTCAGCGTGGCACCGGCGCAGCAGGCCGCCTATGCCAAGAACATCGCCTACGGCCCGGTGAACCAGGCCGCCATCAAGATGCTCGACGCCAAGACCCTGGCCGACCTGCCCAACGCGCCGGCCAACAGCAAGAACGCCGTGCTGCTCGACGGCGCCTTCTGGACCGACCACGGTGAAGAGCTGCAGCAGCGCTTCACCGCCTGGGCGGCCAAGTAAGCCGGTCACTTGTCAAGACTGCCAAGATGAACGCCGTCACCGCCCTGCCGCCATCACCGGGCGGTGCCGCGTCCGCCCCGACCATGAACGACGAAGCCACCCCCACCACGGCGACCGCCGCCAGCCAGCGGCGGCTCAAGCAGGAGCTGCGCCGCGCCGAGATGCGCAAGAGGGCGTCAGCGCTCGCGCTGATCGCCCCGCTCGCGCTATTTCTGCTGGTGGTGTTCGCCGTGCCCATCGCCGCGCTGCTGCAGCGCGCCGTGTCCAGCCCTGAAATTCCGAACGCATTGCCGCAGACCGTGGCGGTGCTCGCCAAGTGGGACCGCCAGGCCCTGCCGCCCGATGCCGCCTACAGCGCCCTGGCCGCCGACCTGGCCACCGCCCGCCAGGGCAACAGCGCGGGCGAACTCGCGCGCCGGCTCAACAACGAGATCAGCGGCTACCGCTCGCTGGTCACCAAGACCGCGCGCGCCATGCCGGTCGACGGTGATGCGGCACACGCCAGGGAAGCCCTGATCGCCATCGACCCGCGCTGGGGCGAGTTGCCCTACTGGCAGGCCATCGCCAAGAATGCCAGCCGCACCACGCCCTTCTTCCTGCTGGCCGCGCTCGACCTGCAGCAGGACAACTTCGGCAACATCCACAAGGCCCCGCCGGATGCCGCCATCTACCTTGACATCTTCGGCCGCACGCTGTGGATCGGCGCGCTGACCACCGGCCTGGCGCTGCTGATCGCGTTCCCGCTGGCTTATTGGGCTTCCACCCTGCCGGCGCGCCAGGCCAACCTGGTGATGATCTGCGTGCTGATCCCGTTCTGGACGTCGGTGCTGGTGCGCATCGCCGCCTGGGTGGTGCTGTTGCAGCAGTCGGGTCTGGTCAACACCGGATTGATGGCGTTGGGCGTTACGAACACGCCGCTGGCCCTGCTGTTCAACCGCACCGGCGTGACCATTTCCATGGTGCACATCCTGCTGCCCTTCATGATCCTGCCGCTGTACAGCGTGATGAAAGCCATTCCGCCGACCTACCAGCGCGCGGCCATCTCGCTGGGCAGCCACCCGTTCGCCGCGTTCTGGCGCGTCTACGTGCCGCAGACCTATGCCGGCATCGCCGCCGGCGTGCTGCTGGTGTTCATCACCGCCATCGGCTACTACATCACCCCCGCGCTGCTCGGCGGTCCGGGCGACCAGATGGTGAGTTACTACGTCGCCTACTTCACCAACCAGGCCGTCAACTGGGGCATGGCCTGCGCGCTCGGTGCCCTGCTGCTGGTGGCCACGCTGGTGCTGTACGCGGCCTACCAGCGCATCTCCAAGACCAATGCCAACGCCAATGTGAGGTGAACCCGATGCGCACACTGCTCCCCACCTTCCCGCCCTATACCTCGCTGGCCGAGCGCGCCTGGTACTACACGCTGCGTGGCCTGTGCGCGCTGGTGCTGCTGTACCTGGTGCTGCCGATCCTGGCCATCGTGCCGCTGTCCTTCAGCGACAGCAGCTTCCTGGCCTACCCGATCACCGGCTTCTCGATGCGCTGGTACCAGAACCTGTTCGAGGCCGAGGAGTGGATGCGCGCCGCCAGGAACAGCTTCATCGTGGCACCGGCCGCCACCGTGATCGCCACCGTGCTCGGCACCTTGGCAGCCACTGGCCTCAGCAAGGCCGAGTTCCGCGGCAAGGGCCTGCTGATGGCCGTGCTGATCTCGCCGATGGTGGTGCCGGTGATCGTGGTCGGCGTGGGCATGTATCTGTTCTTCGCGCCGCTGGGCCTGTCGGACAGCTACACCGCGCTGATCCTGGCCCATGCGGCGCTCGGTGCGCCGTTTGTCGTCACCACCGTGCTGGCCACGCTGCAGGGCTTCAACCACAACCTGGTGCGTGCCAGCCTGAGCCTGGGCGCGGGGCGGCTGACCACCTTCTTTCGCATCACCCTGCCGCTGATCGCGCCGGGCGTCATCTCGGGCGCGCTGTTCGCGTTCGCCACCTCGTTCGACGAAGTGGTGGTCACGCTGTTCCTGGCCGGCGCCGAGCAGGTGACGCTGCCGCGCCAGATGTTCACCGGCATCCGGGAAAACATCAGCCCGACGATTGCCGCGCTGGCGACGATCCTGATCCTGTTCTCTACCTCCCTGCTGCTCGCGCTCGAATGGCTGCGCGGTCGTGCCGCCAAACGCGGCGGATGAGATTGCGCCCCACAACTTGATTGAAGGATTCGTATGTTGAAACTCCGCAAACCGGAGCTCTTCCGCCAACAGGCTTACCTGGACGGCCGCTGGTGCGATGCCGACAGCAGTGCCAGCTTCGCCGTGACGAACCCGGCCACCGGCGACGTGCTCGGCCATGTGCCCGAAATGGGCGCGGCCGAAACCCGCCGCGCGATCTTGGCCGCGCAGGCCGCCTGGGCTGGCTGGCGCCGCAAGACGGCCAAGGAGCGCAGCGCCATCCTGCGCAGGTGGAACGACCTGATGCTGGCGAACGCCGACGATCTGGCCGCCATCATGACGGCCGAACAGGGCAAGCCGCTGGCCGAATCCAAGGGCGAGATCGCCTATGCCGCGTCGTTCATCGAGTGGTTCGCCGAAGAGGGCAAACGCGTCAACGGCGACACGCTGCAGTCACCGGCGAATGACAAGCGACTGCTGGTTGTGAAGGAACCGATCGGCGTCTGCGCCGCCATCACACCGTGGAACTTCCCGGCCGCGATGATCACCCGCAAGGCCGGGCCCGCATTGGCGGCCGGCTGCACCATGGTGCTGAAGCCCGCCGAAAGCACGCCGTTTTCCGCGCTCGCGCTGGCGGTGCTGGCCGAAGAGGCCGGTGTGCCGGCCGGCGTGTTCAGCGTGTTGACAGGCGATGCGCGCGCCATCGGCGGCGAACTGACCGCCAACCCGATCGTACGCAAGCTCAGCTTCACCGGCTCCACCGAGGTCGGCCGGCTGCTGATGGCGCAGAGCGCGCCGAGCATCAAAAAGCTGTCGCTCGAACTTGGCGGCAACGCGCCCTTCATCGTCTTCGACGACGCCGACCTGGACGAAGCCGTGACCGGCGCCATCGCCTCCAAATACCGCAACGCCGGCCAGACCTGTGTCTGCGCCAACCGCCTCTATGTGCAGGACGGCGTGTACGACGCCTTCGCCGCCAAACTCGTCAAGGCCGTGCAGGCGCTGAAGGTGGGCGCGGGCACCGAGCCCGGCGTCGAACAGGGCCCGCTGATCGACGAAGCAGCGGTGGACAAGATCGAGTCGCACATCGCCGACGCCCTCGCCAAGGGCGGCAAAGTGCTGACCGGCGGCAAGCGCCACGCACTCGGCCACACCTTCTTCGAGCCCACCGTGGTGGCCAACGCCAGCCCCGACATGCTGGTGGCACGCGAGGAAACCTTCGGCCCGCTGGCGCCGCTGTTCCGCTTCCGCACCGACGCCGAGGTGGTGCAGATGGCCAACGACACCGAGTTCGGCCTGGCCAGCTATTTCTACAGCCGCGACATCGCCCGCATCTGGCGCGTGGCCGAGGCGCTGGAATACGGCATGGTCGGCATCAACACCGGCCTGATCTCCAATGAGGTGGCACCTTTTGGCGGCGTGAAGCAGTCGGGCCTGGGCCGCGAAGGTTCGTCGTATGGCATCGACGACTACGTGGTGGTGAAGTACCTGTGCATGGGCGGATTGAAGAGCCTTTGAACTCTTCCTGGTGAAAGCAGCAGGCACCGTTGGAAGCGATTCCCCGCCTTGCAGAACGATGCGACGTGGGCAGGCCAAGGTCGCGGCCGCGGTCGCAGACGCCTTTGGCTGCCCAAGGCAGGCGCCGGCCTAACGGTGCAGCAGGACGACGGCGCGCGCTTCCATCGCCCTGCCCTCGCCCACCGGGCCCAGCTTCTCGGCGGTCTTGGCCTTGACGTTCACCTGCTCGACCGCAATGCCGAGCGCGGCGGCGATGCGCTGGCACATCGCCGGGATGTGTGGCGCCAGCTTCGGCGCCTGTGCGATCACGGTGCTGTCGATGTTGCCCACTTGCCAGCCCGCGGCACGCACGCGGCGCGCCGCCTCGGCCAGCAGCACCGACGAGTCCGCGCCGCTGAACTGCGCATCGGTGTCGGGGAAATGGCGGCCGATGTCGCCGAGCCCGGCAGCACCGAGCAGCGCATCGGTGATCGCATGCAGCAGCACGTCGGCGTCCGAATGGCCCAGCAAGCCGGTGCTGTGGGGCACCTCGACGCCTCCGAGGATCAGCTTGCGGCCGGCCACCAGCTGATGGACGTCCCAGCCCTCGCCGATGCGGATGTCGAAACCGTTCATGACGTGCTCCGGCGGCTGCGCAGGATCGACTCTGCGAGCGCGAAGTCCTCCGCATAGGTGAGCTTGAAGTTCTGCGCGCTGCCCGGCACCAGCAGCGGTGCCAGGCCGATGGCCTCGATCGCGCTGGCCTCGTCGGTCACCGCATCGCCGCTGCGCTCCAGCGCGTCGAGCAGCATGCCGATGCGGAACATCTGGGGCGTCTGGGCCAGCCACTTGTCGGCGCGGGTCGGCGTGCTCGCAACCCGGCCTTCGGGCGTGGCGACCTTGAGCGTGTCCGCCAGCCGGTGGGCCAGCAGGCCACCGACCGCGTCGTGCTCGCAGGCCGCGATCAGGGCCTCGATCTGGCTCGGCGTGACCAGGCAGCGCGCGGCGTCGTGCACCAGCACCCAGTCGTGCGGGTCGGCGCCGAGCTGCCGCAGCGAGCGCAGCCCGTTGCGCACCGTCGCGGCGCGGCTGGCGCCGCCGACCCGCAGCAGGTGTTCGCCCGTGGCCGGGAAGCGCGGCAGCACGATGCCGACGTCGGGATCGGCCGGCGCCACCACCAGCGCCAGGCCGGCGAAGGTTCCGGCCAGGGCGCGGAAGGCCTCCAGCGTGTGCTCGACCATCGGACGGCCGGCGATCCGCTGGTACTGCTTGGGGCCGGTGCTGCCGGCACGGCTGCCCGAGCCCGCGCAGGGGATCAGGACGAAAAGACGAGAAGCGGACATGGGATGAATTGCGGCCAGCGACTAAAGGGCAGCCATTCTAGAATCGGGCTTCGCACACCCTTCGCCGACCGGCGCGGGGTGTTCTGCATTTCCCGGGCACCTCCATGGACCTCCCCCAACTCACGGCGGGCAAGCGCTTCACGCTGCCGCGCCCTCCGCTGTCGGCCGACGCGCTGATGCTGGCGCAGCTGGCCGAACGCGAGAAAGCGGCCGGCCGCGCGACCGCGGTGTTCACCGCCGACGCCAACGACGCGCAGCGGCTGATCGACGAGATCGCCTTCTTCGCGCCGGGCCTGCGCTGTGCGCTGTTTCCGGACTGGGAGACCCTGCCCTACGACAGCTTCTCGCCGCACCAGGACCTGATCAGCGAGCGGCTCGCGACGCTCTGGCGCATCAGCCAGAAAGAGGCCGACGTGGTGCTGGTGCCCGCCACCACCGCGCTCTACCGGCTGGCGCCGCCGGCCTTCCTGGCCGGCTACACCTTCCATTTCAAGAGCGGCCAGAAGCTGCAGGATTCGAAGCTCAAGGCCCAGCTCACGCTGGCCGGCTACACCCATGTGACGCAGGTGGTGAGCCCGGGCGAGTACGCGGTGCGCGGCGGCCTGATCGACCTGTTCCCGATGGGTTCGCCGGTGCCGTTCCGGGTCGACCTGTTCGATGACGAGATCGATTCGATCCGCACCTTCGACCCGGACACCCAGCGCAGTCTCTACCCGGTGCCCGAGGTGCGGCTGCTGCCGGGCCGCGAGTTCCCGATGGACGACGACGCGCGGACGCGCTTTCGCAGCCGCTGGCGCGAGCTTCTCGAGGGCGACCCGACCCGCAGCCGGATCTACAAGGACATGGGGCAGGCGGTCGCCACGGCCGGCATCGAGTACTACCTGCCGCTGTTCTTCGAGGAAACCGCGACCGTCTTCGACTACCTGGGCGCCGATGCGACGGTGGTGCTGCACGGCGACCTGGAGCCGGCCTTCCAGCATTTCTGGCAGGACACGGGCGAGCGCTACCGGCTGGTGCAGGGCGACCCCGAACGGCCCGCGCTGCCGCCCGAGGCGCTGTTCCTGAATGCCGAGCAGTTCTACCAGCGCGCCAAACCGCATGCGCAGCTGGCCATCCGCGGCGAGGCGGCCGCCGACGTGCCGCCCTACGCCGAGTTCGACGCCCTGCCGCCCTTCGCGGTGGTGCGCGGCGCCGACGACCCGCTGCTCAAGCTCAAGGAACATATCCGCAGCACGCCGCACCGCGTGCTCGTGATCGCCGAGAGCGATGGCCGGCGCGAGAGCCTGCTCGATTTCCTGCGCGCCAGCGGCGTCGGCCCGCCGGCCTTCGACTCCCTGGCCGAATTCGAGGCCTCGCCCGACGAGAAGATCGGCATCGCGACCGCCGCGCTGGTGGCGGGCTTCGCCTGGCGCGAACAGGGCATCGACTTCGTCACCGAGACCGAGCTGTTCGCCACCGCGCCGGCGACCCGGCGCCGCAACAAGAAGCAGGAACAGGTCAGCGACGTCGAGGCGCTGATCAAGGACCTGAGCGAACTCGCGATCGGCGACCCGGTGGTGCACTCCGCGCACGGCATCGGCCGCTATCGCGGCCTGGTCAACATGGACCTGGGCCAGGGCCTGGACGCCGAAGGCAAGCCGCTGCTGCAGGAGATGCTGCACCTGGAGTACGCCGACCGCGCCACGCTCTACGTGCCGGTGTCGCAGCTGCACCTGGTCAGCCGCTACACCGGCGTCTCTGCCTCCGAAGCGCCGCTGCACAAGCTCGGCTCGGGCCAGTGGGAAAAGGCCAAGCGCCGGGCGGCCGAGCAGGTGCGCGATTCGGCCGCCGAGCTGCTCAACATCTACGCGCGCCGGGCGGCGCGCGAGGGCCATGCCTTCCGTTTCTCGGCCGCCGACTACGAGGTGTTCGCGAACGACTTCGGATTCGACGAGACCGCCGACCAGAAGGCCGCGATCCACGCCGTGATCCAGGACATGATCTCGCCGCAGCCGATGGACCGGCTGGTCTGCGGCGACGTCGGCTTCGGCAAGACCGAGGTCGCCTTGCGCGCCGCCTTCGTCGCGGTCACCGGCGGCAAGCAGGTGGCCTTCCTGGCGCCCACCACGCTGCTGGCCGAGCAGCACTACCAGACGCTGGTCGACCGTTTCGCCAAGTGGCCGCTGAAGGTGGCCGAGATGAGCCGCTTCCGCTCGGCCAAGGAGATCACCGCCGCCGCCAAGGGGCTGGGCGACGGCAGCGTGGATATCGTGGTGGGCACCCACAAGCTGCTGTCGCAGTCGGTCAAGTTCAAGAACCTGGGCCTCTTGATCATCGACGAGGAGCACCGTTTCGGCGTGCGCCACAAGGAGGCGATGAAGGCCATGCGCGCCGAGGTCGATGTGCTCACCCTCACGGCCACGCCGATCCCGCGCACGCTGGGCATGGCGCTCGAAGGTCTGCGCGACCTCAGCGTGATCGCCACCGCGCCGCAGCGGCGGCTCGCGATCAAGACCTTCGTTCGCAACGAGGGCACCGGCGTGATCCGCGAGGCCGTGCTGCGCGAATTGAAGCGCGGCGGCCAGGTCTACTTCCTGCACAACGAGGTCGAGACGATCGAGAACCGGCGCCAGAAGCTCGAGCAGATCCTGCCCGAGGCGCGCATCGCAGTGGCGCACGGACAGATGCCCGAGCGCGAACTCGAACGCGTGATGCGCGACTTCGTGGCCCAGCGCTACAACCTGCTCCTGTGCTCGACCATCATCGAGACCGGCATCGACGTGCCGACCGCCAACACCATCGTGATGAGCCGCGCCGACAAGTTCGGCCTGGCGCAGCTGCACCAGCTGCGCGGCCGCGTCGGCCGCAGCCATCACCAGGCCTACGCCTACCTGATGGTGCCGGACATCGACGGCCTGACCAAGCAGGCGGCGCAGCGGCTCGACGCGATCCAGCAGATGGAGGAGCTCGGCTCGGGCTTCTACCTCGCGATGCACGACCTCGAGATCCGCGGCGCCGGCGAGGTACTGGGCGAGAACCAGAGCGGCAACATGCTGGAGATCGGCTTCCAGCTCTACAACGAGATGCTGGCCGAGGCCGTGCGTTCGCTCAAGGCCGGCCAGGAGCCCGACCTGCTGGCGCCGCTCTCCGTCACGACCGAGATCAACCTGCATGCGCCGGCGCTCCTGCCCGACGACTACTGCGGCGACGTGCACCTGCGCCTGTCGTTCTACAAGAAGCTCGCGACCGCCAGGACGCCCGACCAGATCGACACCCTGCTGGAAGAAATCGTCGACCGTTTCGGCAAGCTGCCGCCGCAGGGACAGACACTGATCGACGTGCACCGGCTGCGCGTGCTGGCGCGGCCCTACGGCGTGGTCAAGGTCGACGCCGCACCGGGCGTGATCCACATCACGTTCAAGAAGGACCCGCCGGTCGATTCGATGAACATCATCCAGCTGATCCAGAAGAACAAGCACATCAAGCTCGCGGGCAACGAGAAGCTGCGCATCGAGCGCGAGCTGAAGGAACCCAGGGAGCGCGCTCAGATGGTGCGCGACGTGCTGCGCAGCCTGGGCCAACCCAAAGTACAGGAGCCGGCACCGGCATGAAAGAACTCTCTCCCGGCCTGGTCGTCCAGCGCTTCACGCCGCCGCTCGCGCTCGCCGATTTCAAACTGATCGCGTTCGACATGGACTCGACGCTGATCAACATCGAGTGCATCGACGAGATCGCCGACGCGGTCGGCAAGAAGGCCGAGGTCGCGGCCATCACCGAGGCCACGATGCGCGGTGAGATCAAGGACTTCAAGGAAAGCCTTCGGCGCCGCGTGGCCCTGCTGAAAGGCGTTCCGGTGGCTTCGCTGCAGCAGGTCTACGACCAGCGGCTGCGGCTGAATCCGGGCGCGGAGCAGTTGGTCGCGGCCTGCAAGGCGGCCGGCCTCAAGGTGCTGCTGGTCTCGGGCGGCTTCACCTTCTTCGCCAACCGCGTGAAGGATCGCTTGGGGCTGGACTTCGCGCGCTCGAACCTGCTCGACGAAGCCGACGGCCAGCTCACCGGCAGTGTCGTGCAGCAGTCCTGGGGCGACATCTGCGACGGTGCCGAGAAGCGCCGCACGCTGCTGGAAGTCGCTTCGCTGCTGGGCATCTCGGCCGCCGAGACGATCGCGGTGGGCGACGGCGCCAACGACCTGCCGATGATGGGCGAGGCCGGCCTCTCGGTGGCCTATCACGCGAAGCCGAAGGTGCGCGAACAGGCGATGGTCGCGATCAACGAAGGCGGCCTCGACCGCCTGCTCGAAGTACTGCGGTGACCACCGTGCCCGACGACGAACTCCCTCCGCCCAGCTCGGAGACGCTGCATGGCGATCGCCGGGGCGGTGTCGAGCATGGTGCGATCCACAAGCCGATCCACACCTCCGTGCAGTACGGATTCGACCGCGTCGAGGACCTGATCGGCGTCTTCCAGGGCACCCTCAAGAACAGCTTCAGCTATGCCCGCCAGGGCACGCCGACGACCGCCGCGCTCGAAGCCAAGATCAGCCGGCTCGAACAGGGCATCGGCAGCATCTGCTTCGCCAGCGGCATGGCCGCGCTGAGCGCCCTCTTCCTGACGCTGCTGCGCGCGGGCGATCACCTGGTGGCCAGCCGCTACGTCTTCGGCAATACCAACAGCCTGTTCGGCACGCTGGGCGATCTGGGCGTGGCGGTCAGCAAGGTCGATGCCGGGTCGGCGGACCAGGTTCGCGCGGCGCTGCGGCCCGAGACCCGCATGGTGTTCGTCGAGACCGTCGCGAACCCCGGCACCCAGATTCCCGACCTCGAGGCCATCGGCGCGCTGTGCCGCGAGCGCGGGCTGCTTTACGTGGTGGACAACACGATCACCTCGCCGGCCCTGTTCCGCCCGAAGACCGTAGGTGCCGGGCTGGTCGTGAACTCGCTGACCAAGACCATCGCGGGGCACGGCGCGGCACTGGGCGGCGCGGTCACCGACACGGGCGAGTTCGACTGGCGGGGCTATCCCAACATCGCGGCCAGCTACCGCGCGATGGACCCGCGGCAATGGGGCCTGCAGCAGATCCGCAAGAAGGGCCTGCGCGACATGGGCGGCACGCTGGCACCCGAGCAGGCCCACCGCATCAGCCTGGGCGCCGAGACCCTGTCGCTGCGGGTGGCGCAGACCAGCGCCACCGCGCTCGCGCTGGCGCGCTTCCTCGAAGCCCATCCGGCGGTCGACCGGGTCCACTACCCGATGCTCGAAAGCCATCCGCAGCATGCGCTCGCGATCCGGCACTTCAAGGCCGGCTCCTGGCTGCTGGCCTTCGAGCTGCGCGACAGCGCACGCATGCCGCCGATGCTCGACCGGCTGCAGCTCGCGATCAAGGCCACCGGCCTGGGCGACAACCGCACGCTGGTGATCCCGGTCGCGCCGACGATCTACTGGGAAGCCGGCCCCGTGGTGCGCGCCGAGATGGGCATCGCCGACGGGCTGGTCCGGGTCTCGGTCGGGCTGGAGTCGGCGGACGAACTCATCGCCGACTTCGACCGCGCCCTCGGCTGAATCGACCTGCATCGCGTCAGGTTTTCGTCAGGTCACAGCCGAGTCACATCTTTTTTCTAGAGTCCCCAGCATTCGCGGCGCTGGACATGGGGTCCGGCGCCTTCGGAATTCGAGGAGCATCGATGAAAAAGAAGGTGATCTATCCGTCCCTGCTGGGCATGTCCCTGCTGTTGGCGGCCTGCGGGGGCGGAAGCGGCGGTAGCGGGATCTTTCCGGTCGCCGGGGGCGGAAACGGCGGCACCACGCCGGCCACGCCGGTCACGCCCGCCGCGCCCGCCGCGCCCGCCGCGCGCGCCAAGAACGTGATCTTCTTCCTGGGCGACGGCATGGGCATCACCACGATGACCGCCGCGCGCATCTACCACGTCGGCGAGGACGGCGAACTGACGATGGACAAGCTGCCCGAGACGGCCTTCGTCCACACCTATTCCAACGACGGCCAGGTGACCGACAGCGCGCCCTCGATGGCCGCCTACATGACCGGCGTGAAGATGAACAACGAGGTCATCTCCATGTCGCCCGAGACCCAGGCCGTCGACGCCGCCGGCAAGCCCTACCACCTCAACTTCGACAGCACCTGCCCGGGCACCGGCAACGGCGTCCCGGCCGAGACCCTGCTCGAGCAGATGAAGGCCGCCGGCTACGGCACCGGCGTCGTCAGCACGACGCGCATCACGCATGCCACGCCAGCCACCACCTACGCCCACGTCTGCCACCGCGATGCGGAGAACACCATCGCCGCCGCACTGGTGCCCGGCGGCGCCGGCTACAACGCCAAGCTCGGCCAGGGCGTGGATGTGATCCTGGGCGGCGGCAGCAGCTACTTCACGCCCAAGGAAGACGGCGGCACCCGCAACGACAAGCGCAACCTGGTCAAGGAGCTGCAGGCCGCGAAGTACAGCTACGCCTCGAACAAGTCCGAGTTCGACAAGCTGCCCGTGGACGGATCGCGCATCGCGGGCCTCTTCACCAAGAGCCACATGAGCTACGACCTGGACCGCGACCCGGCCAAGGAACCGAGCCTGGCCGAGATGACCGGCAAGGCCATCGACGCCCTGGCGACCAAGAAGGCGGGCTTCTTCCTGATGGTCGAGGGCGGCCGCATCGACCATGCACTGCACGCGACCAATGCGCGCCGGGCGCTGCAGGACACGGTGGCCTTCGATGACGCGATCAAGGCCGCGCTGGACAAGATGGAGGCGCTCGATCCGGGCCTGGCGAACACTCTGATCGTGGTCACCGCCGACCACGACCATTCGCTGCAGATGAACGGCTATGCCAGGCGCACCGGCAAGACCGAGCCCGGCAAGCCCGGCGTGCTGGGCCTGGTGAAGAACTACGTCAACGGCGCCGCCTCCACCGACGTGGGCGGCAACCCTTACACGATCCTCGGCTTCGGCAACGGTCCGAACCGCCTGCCCACCCGCGGGCCGATCGACGACGCCATGCTCGAAAGCCCGGACTACCTGCAGGAAGCCGTGGTTCCGATGGCCAGCGAGACGCATGGCGGCGGCGACGTCTTCCTCGGCGCCAAGGGTCTGGGCGCCAGCACCTTCAAGGGCGTGCTCACCAACAACGAAGTGTTCGGCCTCATCAAGACCGCGATCGGCCTCTGAGCCACCCACACAGACAAGGAATCCACTGATGACTCCCACCATTCGAAGCACCGGCCTGGTCCTTTCGCTCGCACTCGCGGGCCTCGCCGGCGCCGCGCATGCCGCCGGCGAGGCGAAGAACGTGATCTTCTTCCTCGGCGACGGCATGGGTCCCGTGACCGTCACCGCGGCCCGCATCTACAAGGGCGAGAAACAGCTTGCCGCCCAGCCCGGCTCGCTGCTCTCGGCCGAGCGAGCGAAGCTGACGATGCAGTCGCTCGGCTACGCCGCCCGCGTGAAGACCTTCTCGAAGGACGGCCAGACCACCGACAGCGCGCCCTCGATGTCCGCCTACATGACCGGCGTGAAGATGAACAACGAGGTCATCTCCATGTCCGAGGACACCGCGGCCTACGCTCCCGACGGCTCGCAGTACATCAGCGGCGAGGACACCACCTGCACCGCCGCCAACGGCAAGCCGGCAGCCACGCTGCTGGAGCTGTCCAAGGCGCTCGGGCGATCGGTCGGCGCCGTCTCCACCACGCGCGTCGGGCACGCGACGCCTGCGGCCACCTATGCGCACATCTGCAACCGCAATGGCTACAACACGATCGCCGAGCAGTCGGTGCCGGGCCATGCGCGCTACAACGCTGCTTTGAAGGACGGCGTCGACGTGCTCCTGGGCGGCGGCCAGCGCAACTACCTGCCCAAGTCGACCAACCCCAGCAGCAAGCGCACCGACAACGTCGACCTGGTCGCGGCGATGCAAGCCAAGGGCTACACCTATGTCGACAGCGGAACCAAGCTGGCCGCCCTCGATGCAACCGCCACGCCGAAGCTGCTGGGCCTGTTCTCCCAGAGCGAGATGGCCTATGAACTCGACCGCGTGAATCAGAACCTGGACCAGCCGAGCCTGTCGCAGATGACCGAGAAGGCGCTGCAGGTGCTCAGCCGCAATGACAAGGGCTTCTTCCTGATGGTCGAAGGCGGCCGCATCGACCACGCGTTGCACGGCAGCAATGCCAAGCGGGCCCTGGAGGACACGCTCGCCATGGACGCCGCGATCGACACCGCGCTGGCCTTCATGGAGAAGAAGGACCCGGGCCTGAAGAACACACTGGTGGTGGTCACGGCCGACCACGATCACGCGATCGCCTTCAATGGCTACAGCAAGATCAACAACCCGATCCTGGGCAAGGTTCGCGACTACCAGACCGGCCAGCTGGCCAAGGCGTCCGACGGCAAGCCCTACACCACGCTGGTCTTCGGCAACGGCGGACGCCCGAACGCGACCGTCGGCAGCGACGTCAATCCGGAGGACGGCAGCAAGCCCTGGGTGGCTCCGGCGCGCGGCGCCTCGCGCGACGACCTGACCAACGTCGACACCACGCAGGACAACTTCCTGCAGGAAGTGGGCATCAACCTGGGCACCCCGGGCTCCGAGACGCACGGCGGCGGTGACGTGATGCTGTTCGCGGGCGGCGCCGGCGCCAGGAACTTCAAGGGCACCATGGACAACACCCGCGTGTTCTTCAAGGTCAAGGAGGCGGCAGGCCTCTGAGGGCCTGCCATTCGTAGATGAAAACCCATTCGAGCCCATTCCGGCCGCAGGTCCTGGCCTTGCTCTCGGCCTTGCTCGCGGCCCCGTACGCGCTCGCGCACGAGACCGCGCCGACGGCGGCGGAGCGCGCGAGCGCCGTGGCCCCGCCGGTCGCCGTCACCACGGCGGCGGTGAACGCCGCGCCCGAACTCAACCTGCGCGTGAGCCATGTCACGCGCGTCGTCGGCATCGATGGCGTGACGCGCGAGACGCGCTACACCAACCACGTGTTCCGCCGCACCGGCACGGTGTGGACCGAGCGCGAACTGCCCGAGGGATTGCGCGCCAGCCTCGAACACGGCCATCCGCACGCCCACGGACCGCACGCCGGCCACGCCCACGACGAGGCGCAGGGTGCGCCTCTGCGCATCACCCGCCGGTCCGACGGCAGCGAGCTCGTCGAGGTGGTGCTCGACAAGACCCGCCGCGTCATCGAAGTCGACCGCGCGCACCATGGCAACGTGGGCTATGGGGGCTCGTGGGATGCCGCCTACTGGCTGATCGCACCAGCCAGCCTGCAGCGCATGGAACGCGTCGGGCCCGTCCGCTCGGGCGTGCAGCGCTATCGCGGCGTCCAGGGCGAGACCACCACGCAGGTGGACTGGGACGTGGCGGGCCAGTTCCCGCGCCGCATCGAGCGCAGCGATGCGCACGGCACGTCGTTCTACCTGCTGACTGCGACGCGCCTCCCGGCGCCCAAGCCGGAACCCTGGGTCGCAAGCAAGGGCTTCGACCACGGGGATTATTCAGACCTGCTGGACTGACCGGCCTGTGCAGCGCTACAGCGCCGCGCCGAGCCGCGCGATGCCTTCGCGGATCTTCTCGACGTTGGCCGTCGCGAAGCTCAGGCGCAAGGTGGCGACATCCGGCTTCTCGGCGAAGAAGGGCGCGCCGGGCACGAAGGCCACGAGCTTTTCGATCGCCCGCTTGGCGAGCACGTTGGCATCGGCGATCTTGCCGTTCGCGCCCGTGAGGCGCGCCCAGAAGAACAGGCCGCCGCCAGGCTGCGTGAAGGTGACGGCGTCACCGAGTTCCTGCTGCAGCGCCTCGCCCATGGCCAGCGCGCGTTCCGCATAGACCTTGCGCACATGGGCCAGCGTGGCCGGCATGCGGCCGCTCTTGAGGTATTGCGCGGCCGTCGCCTGGGCGAAGGTGCTGGTGTGGGCATCGCTGAACTGCTTGCACATGGTCGCCTTGGCCAGCAGCTCGGCCGGGCCGATCATCCAGCCGATGCGCAGACCCGGGCTCAGCACCTTGCTGAGGCTGCCGCAGTGCGCGACGAGCTCGCGGCTGCCGGGCACCTCGCTGGCGAGCGACAGGATCGACGGCGGCGGCGCCTGGTCGAAGTAGAGGTCGCCGTAGGGGTCGTCCTCCACGATCAGCGTCTGGTGCCTGACCGCCATCTCGAGCACCTTCTTGCGCCGCTCCAGGCTCAGCAGCGCGCCGCTCGGGTTGCCGAAGGTCGGGATCAGGTAGACGAACTTCGGCTTGTGCTCGGCGATGAGCCTTTCGAGTTCGTCGGTGCGCACGCCGTGGGCGTCGATCGGCGCACTGATCAGCTGCGCGCCGTAGAGGCGAAAACACTGGATCGTCGCCAGGAAGGTCGGGCCTTCGACGATCACCTTGTCGCCGGGCGAGATCAGCGTCTTGCCGAGCAGGTCCAGCGCCTGCTGGCTGCCGGTGGTGACGATCAGGCCGCTGGGATCGACCTCGACGCCCTTGGTCTTCATGAAGGCACTGAGCTGCGTGCGCAGCGGCTCGTAGCCCTCGGTGGCGCCGTACTGCAGGGCGCCACCCGGTTCTTCCGACAACGCCTTCGCGCTGGCTTCCTTCAGTCCCTCGACATCGAACATCGCGCTGTCGGGAAATCCCCCGGCGAAGCTGATGATGCCGGGCGTTCCGAGCAGCTTGAAGAGTTCGCGGATGGCGGAGGTTTCGACGTTGTCGAGGCGGGAAGCGAATTGCATGAGAGCCTTCTTCGGAGGAGTTGCAGAAGGAGATTGTCGCAGCGTGCGGCAGCGCGGCCGGGCGCCTCACTAAACTCCCGGCCACGATGAAGAAATCAGATATCGAGCCGTTCTTCGCCACGCTCCAGGCCGCCAACCCGACACCCGAGACCGAACTCGAGTACCGCACGCCCTTCGAACTGCTGGCCGCCGTGCTGTTGTCCGCCCAGGCCACCGACATCGGCGTCAACAAGGCGACGCGAAGGCTGTTCCCGGTCGCCAACACGCCGCAGGCGATCCTGGACCTGGGCGTCGAGGGCCTGGAGGGCTACATCAAGACCATCGGCCTCTACCGCAGCAAGGCCAAGCACCTGATCGAGGCCTGCCGCATGCTGGTCGAGCTGCACGGCGGCGAGGTGCCGAGGACACGCGCCGAACTCGAGGCCCTGCCGGGCGTCGGCCGCAAGACCGCCAACGTGGTGCTCAACGTCGCCTTCGGCGAGCCCACCATGGCGGTCGACACGCACATCTTCCGGATCGGCAACCGCACCGGACTGGCCCCCGGAAAGACCCCGCTCGAAGTCGAACTCAAGCTCGAGAAGCGGGTTCCCGAGGCCTACCGCCTGCACGCCCACCACTGGCTGATCCTGCACGGCCGCTATGTCTGCATGGCGCGCAAGCCGCTGTGCTGGCAGTGCGCGGTGGCGCCCTGGTGCGACTACAAGCCCAAGACTCCCGCGCCTTGAGAGCCCCCACGCTCCCCCACTTCGTGTGGGTCGCTGCCCCCCGAGGGGGCCGCAGGCCGCCTTGGGGCGGCCCGGCGCCGGCCTGGATGGCCCCCACGCTCCCCCACTTCGTGTGGGTCGCTGCCCCCCGAGGGGGCCGCAGGCCGCCTTGGGGCGGCCCGGCGCCGGCCTGGATGGCCCCCACGCTCCCCCACTTCGTGTGGGTCGCTGCCCCCCGAGGGGGAGTCAGCAGGCCGCCCGTCAGCGCGAAGCGCGGACTTCGCCGCGCTGGCGGCCCGGCGCCGGCCTGAGAGCGTCGATCAGATCTCGAACGTGACCAGCGCGCCGAAGGCGATCGGCTCGCCCGGCCACTGGTCGGCGCGTTCGACGCATCGCATGCCGCCGTGCAGCAGCCGCACCGCGCGGATCACGCCGGCATGGGTGACCCAGACCGCGTCGCCTGCGCCGTCGCGCCAGGCGTCGAAGGCGCCGGCCACCCGCTGCATGAACTGGCGCGTGCTCTCGCCGCTGCCGCCCGCGCGCGTGTCGGCGAAGTCGCGGCTCCAGGCCTCGAGTTCGGCGCGCTCGATCGCGGCCCAGTCGCGTTCTTCCCAGGCGCCGAGGTCCATCTCGGCGAGCCGCGGATCGGGCACCGCGCGCAGGTCGGGCCGCAGTGCGCAGATGGCCTGCGCCAGGTCGCGGCAGCGACTCAGCGGCGAGCAGGCCATCACGGCGCCGGCCGGCAACCCGGCGGCCACCTGCAGGGCCGCCGCGTGCGTCAGCTCGGCAAGCACGGGCACATCGGTGCGGCCGTAGCAGAGACCGTCGGCAGCGGTCGTCTTCGCGTGCCGGATCAACAGCAGCTTCATGGCTGCCAGACCAGTGCGAAATAGATGGCGAGCTCGCAGACCTGCTGCGTCGCGCCCAGGCCATCGCCGGTGAAGCCGTGCAGCCGGCGCCGGAACAGGTGCGCCATGTACAGCGCGGCCACGGCGCACAGGCCGACGGCGGCGAAGCCGTGCGCCATGCCATGGGCGAGGAACAGCAGCAGGATGGCCGGGACCGACCAGGCGGCGCCGACCAGCAAGGCACCGCCGCTGATCGCATCGGCCAGGGGCTTGGCCTTGCTCGCGCCATTCGCGTCGCCGACATAGGGCAGCCCGCGGATCAGGAACAAGGGCGCGAGCCGCGACAGCACGTGGGCGCTCGCCAGCGCCAGCGCCGCGCCGAGCGCGCCCTGCCCCGCCAGCGCCGCCAACAGCGCCACCTTGAGGCCCAGCGCCAGCACCAGCGCGATCGCTCCGAAGGCCCCGATGCGCGAGTCCTTCATGATCTCGAGCGCGCGCGACAGGTCGGCCGACCCGCCCAGCCCGTCCGCCACGTCGGCCAGCCCGTCCTCATGGAAAGCACCGGTCAGCAGCACGGTCGCGATGGTCGACAGCAGCGCCGCCACGCAAGCGCCGGCCAGGCCCGGAAGGCCCGCCTGAGCCACCAGGAAGACACCCGCCCCGACCGCGCCGACCAGCCAGCCGATGCCGGGAAAATGCGCCGCGCTGGCGCGCAGCATCGCCGGACTGAACCCGACCCAGCCGGCCAGCCCGCCCGTGACCGGGACCCGCGTGAAGAACTGCAGCGCCAGCAGGAAGTGGCGCACGCCGTTCACGATCCGTCCCGCCCCGAAACCCCCGCCGACTCGAAGCTGGCCATCTCGCGCAGGATGCGGCACGCCGACTCGAGCAGCGGCCAGGCCAGCGCCGCGCCCGAGCCTTCGCCCAGCCGCAGGTCGAGCCGCAGCAGCGGTTCGAGCCGCAGGTGATCGAGCAGCAGGCGATGGCCGGGCTCGGCCGATTCGTGCGCCGCCACGCAGCGCTGCACGACCTGCGGCCGCAGCGCCGCCGCGACCAGCACGGCGGCGCTGGCGATGAAGCCGTCGACCACGATCACGCGGCGCTCGTGCGCGGCCTGCAGCACCGCGCCGACCAGCGTCGCGATCTCGAAGCCGCCGAAGGCCGCCAGTGCGTCCAGCGGGGCGGTGGCGTCGGCATGCAGGTCGAGCACGCCGCGCAGCACCTCGCGCTTGCGGGCCCGGCCGGCGGCATCGAGGCCGGTGCCGGACCCGGTGCAGGTGTCGATGTCCTGGCTCGCGAGCCGTGCCAGCAGCATCGATGCCGCGGACGAATTGCCGATGCCCATCTCGCCGAGCAGCAGCGCATTGCCCGGCAGCGCGCGCACCACCGCCATGCCGTTGGCGATGGCCTGCTCGCACTGCGCCGAACTCATGGCCGGGCCGATCGAGGCGTCCGCGGTGCCGGCCGCGATCTTGCGGATCAGGAGCCCCTCGGTCGGTGCGAAGTCATGGCGCACGCCGCAATCCACCACGGACAGCGCCAGTCCGTGCTGCCGCGCCAGTACGCTGACGGCCGCGCCGCCGGCGAGGAAGTTCTGCACCATCTGCCAGGTCACGTCGCTCGGGTAGGCCGAGACGCCGCGTGCGGCCAGGCCGTGGTCGGCGGCGCAGACCAGCATCTGCGGCGCCGCCAGTGACGGCGTCTCGCTGCCGAGAATGCAGCCGAGCCGCAAGGCCAGCGCTTCCAGCCGGCCGAGGGCGCCGACCGGCTTGGTCTTGCCGTCGAGCCGCTGCTGCAGTCGTGCGGCGAATGCCGGGTCGTCGAGGTCGTCGATGGGGGAAATTTCTAGCGTCATTAGATCAAGGAGCGCAGCACGCCCGCTTCAAAGTGGGAATCGATGTGGTCGGCCAGGCCGTCGAACACGGCGTCGAGTGTGCGCGCAGCCACGCCGAAGAGCGCGTTCAGCGCCGCCGGATCCTCGAACAGGCCGTGCAGGTAGAGCCCGAGCACGTTGCCGGCACCGTTCTGCCAGGCGAGTCCGTCGGGCATCACGGCCACGGCGTGGTCGCCGCTTGCGGCCATGGCGGGATGCTCGGCCGTCTGGCCGTGATGGATCTCGTAGCCGCGCACCGCGACGCCCGAGAGCGCGGCCCAGGGGCCGGCCAGGGTGCCGAACGCCGCCTCGCGCTGGCGCACCGTCTTGTCCTGCGCAAACGTGGTGACCACCGGCAGCAGGCCCAGGCCCGGTCCGTTGCCATCGACGCCGTACGGGTCGATCAGCGCCTCGCCCAGCATCTGCAGCCCGCCGCAGACACCCAGCACCGCCCCGCCGCGCGCCGCATGCGCGGCCACCGCGCGGTCCAGGCCCTGGCCCCTGAGCCAGGCCAGGTCGCCGCTGGTGTTCTTCGAGCCGGGCAGCACGATCCAGTCCGCGTCCGCCACGTCGGCCGGGCTGCGCGCCCAGCGCAGGCGCACGCCGGCGATGTTCTTCAGCGGCTGGAATTCGTCGAGGTTGCTGATCCGGGGATAGGCGATCACGGCGATGGTGCGGGTGACCTCCCCGCTGGACCTGCTGCGGTCGTCGAACACGCCGTCCTCCTCGGGCAGCCCGTGCTGCCACCACATCGGCAAGGTCGCGACCGTGGGCACGCCGGTCAGTGCCTCGAGCTGCTGCGGCGCCGGCGCAAGCAGCGCCGCGTCGCCGCGGAACATGTTGAGGACGAAGCCGGCGAGCAGCGCGCGGTCTTCTTCCGGCATCAGGGCCCAGGTGCCATAGAGGTGCGCGAAGGCGCCGCCGCGGTCGATGTCGGTCACCAGCAGGCAGCGCGCCGCGGCATGGCGCGCCACGCGCAGATTGACGATGTCGCTGGCCATCAGGTTGATCTCGGCCGGCGAGCCGGCACCCTCGATCACCACCACGTCGTTCTCGGCGCGCAGTTCGTCGAGCGCCTGCGCGATCTGCGGCCAGACCCGCTCGCTGCGCCCGCGCCAGGGCAGCGCCGAGAGCGCGCTGCTCACCTGCCCCATCAGCACCACCTGGCTGTGCGTGTCGCGCTCGGGCTTGAGCAGCAGCGGGTTCATGCGCACGTCGGGCTCGGCACGCGCCGCCAGGGCCTGGAAGTACTGGGCGCTGCCGATCTCGCCGCCCGCCACCACGCGCGCGTTGTTGCTCATGTTCTGCGCCTTGAACGGCGCCACCCGCAGCCCCTGGCGCGCGAACCAGCGGCACAGCGCGGTCGCCAGCCAGCTCTTGCCCGCGCCGCTGGTGGTGCCCAGCACCATGACGCAGCGGGCCCGGCCGCCTTGCATGTTTGAAATCATGGAGAGATTGTGCTTTACGTGAACTCTGTCACGTTCGGGCGTGCGCTCTCAAACGAAGTCGAAAGCATTCACTTGTTTCGCCCTTAGCTTCGAGGCATCCACGAGAACGAGGACTCCGGCGAATGCCAGCACTACGCGATATCGCGCTCACGGTCGAAGAGCGCGGCACCCATCAGTTCTTCTGGGTCATCCTGGAAGCCCTCCACAGCGACGCCGCCGAGGCGATCCACTACAGCCGCATCTTCACGGCCGCGGCGCCGCAAGCCACTTATTCGAGCGCGCTCGTCATGGGGGCCAACGCGCTGCGCAAGCTGGTGGATCCGGCCTCGGCACCGGAGAGCCGCATGTGAGCGCCAGGTTCAGCGCGCCGCCATCTGCGCCTTCGCCTCGCCCGGCGGCGCGGCCTGCGCCACCTGAGTCTCCCAGCTTCCGCCCAGGGCGCGGATCAGTCCCACCGTCGCCTGGTACTGGGCCGCGCGCACCTGCAGGGCCTGCCGCCGGTTCTGCAGTTCGCTGCGGCGGGCATCGAGCAGGTCGAGCTGGCTGATCATGCCGTTGCGGTAGCGCGAATCCGACAGCGTGGTCGCGCGGATCGCCGAAGCCACCGCCTTGGCCTGCACGCCCGACTGCTGCTCGAGGATGCGCAGCGACGACAGCTGATCCTCGACCTCCCGGAACGCCGCCAGCACCTGCGCCCGATAGTTGGCCAGGGCGCCGTCGAGCAACGCCGATGCGCCTTGCACGCCGGCTTCGCGTCGGCCGCCGTCGAAGACCGGCAGCGCGAGCAAGGCGCCGATGCCCCAGGAGCGGGCCGACCACTTCAGCAGGTCGGCGATGTCCGCGGACGCGTAGCCGGCGCCGCCGGTGATCGCAATGTCCGGGAACCACGCCGCCTGCGCGACACCGACTCGCGCCTGCGCCGCCAGCACGGCCTGCTGGGCCGCCGAGATGTCGGGCCGCCGCGTCAGCACGGTGGCCGGCACGCCCGGCGGAATGGTGGGCAGCGCGGTCGCCCACTCGTCCGTGCCGACGCCGAAGTCGGAGGCAAGGTCGCCGGCCAGCACGGCCAGCGCATGCTCGAGCTCGGCCCGGCGCCGGTCGAGCGTCATGGCATCGGACTCGTTGGAGGCCACCTCGGTCTCCACCCGGACGACGTCGAGTTCGGCCACGTCCCCTGCCCGCTCGCGGCTCTGCGTCAGGCGCAGCGTGTCGCGGTAGGCCTCGACCGTGTCGCGCACCAGCGCGCGCTCGGCATCGATCGCGCGCAGCGCCAGGTAGGTCTGCGCCACTTCGGCCTGCACCAGCAGCCGAGTGCTCTGCAGCAGGCCGGCGCGCGAATCGGCGTCGAGCTGCGCCGCCTCGCTGGCGCGCGACAGCTTGCCGAACAGGTCCAGCTCGTAGGAGAAGTCGAAGCCGGCAGTGACCAGCGTCGAGGGCCGCGGAGTCGGATTGCGGTTCAGGCCGGCGCTGCGCACGCCGCCGGCGGCCAGCCCGATCTGCGGTGCGCGGTCGGCGTCCTTGTCGCGGGCCAGCGCCCGGGCCTCGGCCAGCCGGGCCGCCGCGGCCTGGATGCTGGTGTTGCGGGCATCCGCGCGTTCGATCAGCCGGTCGAGCACCGGGTCGTCGAAGGCGCGCCACCATTCGCCGCGCGGCTGCGCCTCGGCGGGCTGCACGCGGGTCCAGGCACCTTCCGGGGCGGCCGCCGCCTGCTCCTTGAATTGCGCAGGCGGCGTGAAGGACGGCAGCTCGGCCGGCGCCGTCGCGCAGCCGGCCAGCACCAGTGCGGCGAACAAGGGCAGCCACGCGGCGCGCCATGGCCGGCCTCGGGTTTCAAGTCTTGGATTCATGATGAACTTTCTGGGGGAAGACGCCATGGCGCCTACTCGTTGTCGCGCAGCGGCGCCGCGGGCGACGGGTGCAGTCCGGCGCTTGCGCCACCGCCGCGCGCGGGCTGGTCGGCCGACACGAAGGCATCGAGATGCGGCACCTCGCCATGCAGCTTGAGTGGGCGGTTGCCCGTCAGGCGCCGCAGCAGCACGTAGAACACCGGCGTCAGGAACAGGCCGAACGCGGTCACGCCGATCATTCCGGAGAACACCGCGATGCCCATCGCCTTGCGCATCTCGGCCCCGGCGCCGGTCGACAGCACCAGCGGCAGCACGCCCATCACGAAGGCCATCGAGGTCATCAGGATCGGCCGCAGGCGCAGCCGGCTGGCCTCGATCGCCGCCTGCAGCGGCGTGCGCCCGGCGAACTCCAGCTCGCGCGCGAACTCGACGATCAGGATCGCGTTCTTGGCCGACAGCCCGACCAGCACCATCAACCCGATCTGCGTGAAGACGTTGTTGTCGCCGCCCGACAGCCACACGCCCGTCATCGCAGCCAGGATCCCCATCGGCACGATCAGGATGATCGCGACCGGCAAGGTCAGGCTCTCGTACTGCGCCGCCAGCACCAGGAACACCAGCAGGATGGCGAGCGGGAACACCCACAGCGCCGAATTGCCGGCCAGGATTTCCTGGTAGGTCAGCTCGGTCCATTCGAAGCCGATGCCCGGCGGCAGCGTCTCGGCCGCGATGCGCTCGATCGCCGCCTGCGCCTGGCCCGACGAGAAGCCCGGCGCCGGGCCGCCGTTGATGTCGGCCGCGAGGAATCCGTTGTAGCGCATCGCGCGCTCCGGCCCGTAGCTGGGCTGGATGTTCATCAGCGCCGACAGCGGCACCATCTCGCCGCTGGCCGAGCGCACCTTGAGCAGGCCGACGTCCTCGGCCCGCGCACGGTAGGGCGCATCGGCCTGGACGCGCACGCTGTAGGTGCGGCCGAAGCGGTTGAAGTCGTTCGCGTAGAGGCTGCCGAGGTAGATCTGCATGGTGTCGAACACGTCGGTCACGGACACGCCGAGCTGGCGCGCCTTGGTGCGGTCGATGTCGGCATAGAGCTGCGGCACGTTGACCTGCCAGCTGGTGAACATGCCCGCGAGCTCGGGCGTCTGGTAGGCCTTCGCCATGAAGGCCTTGACCGCGCCGTCCATCGCCGCGTAGCCGAGCGAGCCGCGGTCCTCGAGCTGCAGCTTGAAGCCGCCCGTGGTGCCGAGGCCCTGCACCGGCGGCGGCGGGAAGATCGCGATGAAGGCGTCCTGGATGCCGGCGAACTGCTGGTTGAGCTGGCCCGCGATCGCGCCGGCGCTCAGGTTCGCCGACTTGCGCTGGTCGAAGTCCTTCAGGCTCACGAACACGATGCCGGAGTTCGAGCTGTTGGTGAAGCCGTTGATCGACAGTCCCGGGAAGGTGATCGCATGCTCGACGCCGGGCTGCTTCAGGACGATGTCGTTCATGCGCCGCGTCACCTCTTCGGTACGGTCCAGCGTGGCGCCGTCGGGCAGCTGTGCGAAGCCGATCAGGTACTGCTTGTCCTGCGCCGGCACGAAGCCGCCGGGCACCGCCTTGAACAGGCCGAAGGTCAGGCCCACCAGCGCCAGGTAGATCGCCATCATCAGCGCCTTGCGCGAGATGGCGCCCTTGACGCCGCGGCTGTAGCCCTCCGCGCCGCGATGGAACACGCGATTGAAGGCGCGGAAGAAGCGGCCGAAGACCCGGTCCATGCCGCGCGTCAGCGCGTCCTTGGGCGCATCGTGGCCGCGCAGCAGCAAGGCGGCGAGCGCGGGCGACAGGGTCAGCGAGTTGATCGCAGAGATCACGGTCGAGATCGCGATGGTCAGCGCGAACTGCTTGTAGAACTGTCCCGTGAGGCCGCTGATGAAGGCCAGCGGCACGAACACCGCCACCAGCACCAGCGCGATGGCGATGATCGGCCCCGACACCTCGCGCATCGCGCGGTAGGTGGCCTCGCGCGGCGTCAGGCCGGCCTCGATGTTGCGCTCGACGTTCTCGACCACCACGATCGCGTCGTCGACCACGATGCCGATCGCCAGCACCAGCCCGAACAGGCTCAGCGCATTGATCGAGAAACCGAACAGGTGCATCACCGCGAAGGTGCCGATGACCGAGATCGGCACCGCCAGCAGCGGGATGATCGAGGCGCGCCAGGTCTGCAGGAACAGGATCACGACCAGCACCACCAGCGCAATGGCCTCCAGCAGCGTGTGGATCACCGATTCGATCGAGGCGCGCACGAACTGGGTCGGGTCGTAGACGATGCTGTAGTCCACGCCGTCGGGCATGTTCTTCTTGAGCTCGGCCATGGTGGCGCGCACGTCGTTCGAGATCTGGATCGCGTTCGAGCCCGGCGCCGCGAAGATCGGCACCGCCACCGCGTCCTTGTTGTCCAGCAGCGAGCGCAGCGCATAGCTCGAGGCGCCGAGTTCGAGCCGCGCGACGTCGCGCAAGCGGGTCACGGCACCGTCGCCGCCGGTCTTCACGATGATGTCGCCGAATTCGTCCTCGGTCTGCAGCCGGCCCTGGGCGTTAATCGAGATCTGCATGTCGACGCCCGAGAGGCCCGGCGAGGCGCCGACCACGCCGGCCGCCGCCTGCACGTTCTGCTCGCGGATCGCGCGCACCACGTCGCTGGCCGAGAGGCCGCGCTGCGCCACCTTCTGCGGATCGAGCCAGACCCGCATCGAGTAGTCGCCCGATCCGAACAGCTGCACGTCGCCCACGCCCTGCACGCGCGCCAGCCGGTCCTTGACGTTGAGCACCGCGTAGTTGCGCAGGTAGGTCATGTCGTAGCGGCCGTTGGGCGACAGCAGGTGCACCACCATCGTCAGGTCGGGCGAGCTCTTGATGGTCGTGATGCCGAGTCGGCGCACCTCCTCGGGCAGCCGCGGCTCGGCCTGCGAGACGCGGTTCTGCACCAGCTGCTGGGCCTTGTCCGGATCGGTGCCGAGCTTGAAGGTCACGGTCAGCGTCATCAGGCCGTCGGTGGTCGCCTGGCTGCCCATGTAGAGCATGCCCTCGACGCCGTTGATCGACTCCTCGAGCGGGGTCGCCACGGTCTCGGCGATGACCTTCGGATTGGCGCCGGGATAGTTGGCCCGCACCACGACCGAGGGCGGCACCACCTCGGGGTACTCGGAGATCGGCAGGCCGCGCAGCGCGATCAGGCCCGCGATCAGCATCAGCACCGACAGCACGCCGGCAAAGATCGGCCGGTCGATGAAGAACTTGGAAAGGTTCATGAGAGTTTCCCCCGAGCCGGGATCAGGACTTCGCGTCCGCCACGTGCTGGGCTTGCGGTTGAACTTCGGACTTCGCGTCCATGGTCACGGCCTGCGGCGCCACCAGCGCGCCCGGACGGATGTGCTGCAGGCCGTTGACGACCACGCGCTCACCGGCCTTCAGGCCCCTGGAGACGACGCGCAGACCGTTGACCGGCGCGCCGAGCGCCACTTCGCGGTACTCGGCCTTGTTGTCCTCGCCGACCACCAGCACGAACTTCTTGTTCTGGTCGGTGCCGACCGCGCGCTCGTTCACCAGCAAGGCCGCTTCGTCGCGCGCCTGGCCCATGCGGATACGGGCGAACTGGCCCGGGATCAGGCTGCCGTCGGCGTTGTCGAAGGCCGCGCGCACGCGCACCGTGCCGCTCTTGGCGTCGACCTGGTTGTCGATCAGCTGCAGGCGGCCCTGGTAGGGCGTGCCGTCGCTGCCGGCGGTCCCCATCTGCACCGGGATGCCTTCGATGCGGCCGCGTGCGCTGGCACCGCCCGGCAGGTCCTTCAAGGCCCGCACCACGATCTGCTCGTCGGCATCGAAGCTCGCATAGATCGGGCTGACCGAGACCAGCGTCGTGAGCACCGGCGCGCCGGGGCCGGCGGCCACCAGGTTGCCCGCAGTCACCTCGAGCTTGCCGGTGCGCCCCGACACCGGGGCGCGCACCTGCGTGTAGCCCAGGTTCAGGCGCGCGCTCTGCAGCGAGGCCTGCGCGGCGCGCAGGTTGGCCTCGGCCTCGCGGCCGGCGTTGCTGCGCTCGTCGAGCTCGCGCTGGGCGATGGCCTTCTCCTCCCACAGGCGGCGGGCCCGCTCCTGCTCGCTGCGGGTGAACGAGACCCGGGCCTGGGCCGAGGCGACCTGCGCCTCGGCGCGTTCCACTTCGGCCGCGTACGGTGCCGGATCGATGGTGATCAGCAGTTCGCCCTGCTTCACCAGGGAACCCTCGCGGAAGTGCACGGCCTGCACCGCGCCGGCCACGCGCGAACGCACGTCGACCCGCTCGACCGCCTCGAGCCGGCCCGAGAACTCGTCCCAGGTGTTGATGTCGGTCGCGACCACCGTGGCCACCGAGACCGGTGTCGCGCGCGGCGCCGCGACGGTCGTGACATCGTTCGCCTCGGCATTGAGGCTGTGGAAGCCGAGCGCCGCGGAGGCGATCGCCACCAGGGCCGTGACGCCGGTCACCGCGGGCCAGAGGCCGCGGCGGGCCGGGGAGGAGTGTTGAGGGTTCGACATGATGGTGGTCCTTTTGGTGACTCTTGGGAAAACACGACGCCCTCCCGCGCGGGTGGCGCAGGACAGCGGGAAGCAGCAGTTGTTGCAGGGCGCACGGCACCCCGCGGCGGGGCAGTCGCCGTTCGGGTCGAGGTGCCGTCACCTCGGTGTTGGGAAGGGCTCCGCGCGAACGGAACCGTCAGTCAGCGCACGGCCGCCGTGCGCCGTCGCTCAGTGCGGCGGTGGGGCCGCGCTGAAGAAGTCGCGGAAGTGCTTCTGCACCACCGCCTCGCAGGCGGCGCAGCCCGAACCTTCCGGCTCGTAGAGCGCCGCGGGCCAGTTCGCAGCGCCGGGCAGCACACTGCTGGTCACCAGGATGCCGGCCTCGCCGAGGCGGCGCGCGAAGTTCAGCGCCTCGTCGCGCATTGGGTCGTCCTGGCCGACCAGCACCAGCGTCGGCGCCACCTCGGCCAGCCGCAGCGACCCGCCGGGCACCGCATAGGGATGCGTGGCGTTCATCGGCCGGCGCAGGTACTCCTGCCAGCCCGAGGCCCACTTGCACTGCGTGGCATCGCCCGAGGCCTTGCGCAGCGACGCGGTGCCGGCGCAGGGGTCGAGCATCGGCGACAGCAGGATCTGGCCGGCCAGCGGCGGATGCGCACGATCGCGCGCCATCAGCGCCACCGCGGCGGCCAGGTTGCCGCCGGCCTCCTCGCCCGCCAGGAACACGCGGGCTCCCTTTCCCGCCAGCTTCACGCGCTGCTTGTAGAGCCACTCGAGGGCCGCGTAGCCGACCTCGATCGGCTCCGGGAACGGTGCCTTGGGCGCCAGCGGATAGTCGAGCGAGACCACCACGGCGCCGGCACCCGCCAGCAGGCGGGCGACGCTGCGGCCGTTGTCGAGGTCGCCGCAGACGAAGGTGCCGCCATGGAAATGCAGCACCAGGGGCACCGTGGCACCCCGCGAACGCTCGCCATACAGGCGGGCCTGCACCGGCTCGCGGTCCGGCAGCTCGATCCGGATGTCGGTTTCTGTGCCGCGCGCGGCGGCCGGGGCGGCATCAGCGGCTGACAGGACGGGACGGGTGGGCATGGCAGGCTCGGTGGGTTGAACGATGACTGAAATATAAGGCCGTGCCTTGTCGCTCCAACAGGGCACCTTCCCCCACTCTGTTTCCAATCGGCTAACAATCGCATACAGGCGCCGTGTGAGAATTCCGCTCCCCCGGCCCCCCAGCCACCCCCCAGGAGCAGCACAGATGGATCAGATCCAGGGCATGCGGATCTTTGTCCGTGTCGTCGAAGCAGGCACGTTCACCCGCGCCGCAGACTCGCTCGGCCTGCCCAAGGGCACGGTCACCAAGCAGATCCAGGCGCTGGAGTCGCGCCTGCACGTGAAGCTGCTGAACCGCACGACGCGGCGCGTCACCGTCACGCCGGACGGCGCCGCCTATTACGAGCGCACGGCGCGGCTGCTCAACGATTTCGACGACATCGAGGCCAGCATGACCAATGCGCAGGCCAATCCCACGGGGCGACTGCGCATCGATGTCGGCTCGTCGATGGCCCGGCTGGTGATCCTGCCCGCGCTCTCGACTTTCTGTGACCGCTATCCCGACATCCAGGTCGACGTCGGCGTCAGCGACCGCACGGTCGACCTGATCACCGACAACGTCGACTGCGTGATTCGCGGCGGCGACCTCACCGACCAGTCGCTGGTGGCGCGGCGCATCGGCAACCTGCCCTGGATCACCGTGGCCTCGCCGGCCTACCTGAAGCGCTACGGCGCGCCGCAGCATCCGTCGGACATCGAGAAGCGCCACCTGGTGGTGAGCTTCTTCTCGGGCAGCACGCGCCGCATTTACCCCCACGAGTTCCACCGCGGCGAGGAGCAGCTCGAGATCGCGGGGCCCTACCGCGTCTCGGTCAACGACAGCAATGCCCACATGACGGCGGTGCTCGGCGGCTTCGGGCTGTCGCAGGTCATCACCTACATGGCCGAGCCCTACCTCGCGAGCGGCGAGCTGGTGCAGATCCTGCCGGACTGGACCCGGCCGCCGCTGCCGGTGCACGTCGTGTATCCGCCGAACCGCCACCTGAGCGCCAAGGTGCGGGCCTTCGTCGACTGGGCGGCGGAGCTGTTCGCCAAGCACCCGCAGCTGCAGCGGCTCTGATTCAGGGGCGCGCCGCGATCCACGCGCGCTGCAGCGCCTGCTGGCTGGCGGGCGGCAGCACGCCGAGCCGCAGATGCCCGGGAAGCCCGAACGAGGCCGTGTCGCGCAACTGGATACCGGCCTGGCGCAGGGCGGCGGCGCGCCCGGCGGTGTAGACCGCATCCGGTTCGGCACAGAAGAAGTTGGCGACGCTGGGGAAACAGCGCCAGCCCAGCGATTCGCACAGCGCGTGCTGCTCGGCCTTCCAGGCCCGGAGCGTGGGCAGGCTCTCGGCCAGCCAGTGCTGCGCCGGCTCGCCGGCCCAGGCCTCGAGCAGCGCCACGCCGTGGGCGCCCAACGGCCAGGAAGGCGCGAGGCGCACCAGACGCGCGGCCATGTCCTGCGCCCCCAGGGGCGCGATCGCATAGCCCGCTCGCACACCGGTCAGGCCGAGCGCCTTGTTGGGCGTCCAGAGCTGCCAGGCGCTGTCGCGTTGCGCGTCGCTCAAGGCCAGCGCGCCCTCGAGGCGCAGCGGTTCGTAGGCGAGATCGAGCACGCAGGTGGCGCCCCCGCTCAACGGGCCGACCCGGCTCATCAGGTCCTCCTGCGGCTGGCCCAGCGGGCTGCCGGGGTCACAGCACCAGACCAGATCGGCCGCGCCGTCCGCCGTCGCGATCTCGAAGTGCCAGGCCTTGGCGGCCCGGAGGTAGTCGCCATAGCCGTGCCGCGGGACCCGGACCCGCCCGCCCCCGCCCTGCGACACGGCGGCCGTGACTCGGCCGATGAATTCGCTGGCGCTCGCGGCGATCACGATGCGGCAGACCTCGACGCCGTGAAGGCGGGCCAGCCGCTCGCGCAGCCTCAGGTAGTGCGGATCGGGATAGCGGCTGGCGTCCGCCGCCTGCAACGCCTGCAGCGCGGAGGGACACGGTCCGCAGGCATTGCCGTTGGTCGAGAAGTCGTGCGGCACCGCGCCCTGGGCATCGGGTCCGCCGTGCATGAGTTCGAACATTTCGGAGGCCTTCATGCCCCTCCCATCAGTAAAAGGCAGGCGCTTGCTGCCGTTGCGCACAGGCCGGCGACGACCACCACACGCGCTGCGAGTTGCACCGCTTTCGCCGTATCGTCGGCCGAGGCGCCACGGCCTTCTGCGTTGAGCACATAGACGCCGGGCTTGGCCAGCCGGACGCCCAGCTGCAGCGCCATCGCGGCCATCGGCCAGCCGCTGTTGGGCGACGGGGTTCGGCGCGCTTCGCGGAAGAGGGCCCTCCCCCCTGCGCTTGCCGGGCGGGAACGCGCGCAGGACCACAGGAACAGTGCCGTCAGGCGGGCCGGCAGCCAGGACAGCAGGTCGTCGGCGCGCGCGGCCCATTTGCCGGCCCATTCCCACTGCCGCCCCTCGCGCTCGCCGCGGTAGCCCCACATCGCATCCGCCGTGTTGGCGAACCGATAGACCGCCGCGCCCGGCAGGCCGAACAGGACGAACCAGAACAGCGGCGCGACCAGCGAATCGTTGAGGTTCTCGGCCAGCGACTCGATGGCGCTTTCGCGCACCTCGGCGGCGCTCAGCGAAGTCACGTCACGGCTCACCAGCCTGCCCAGCTGCACGCGGCCTTCATCGAGCGAGCGTCCCAGCGCCGCTTCGACCGCCAGCACCTCGTCGCGAAGCATGCGCCAGGCCAGCAGCGGCTTGAGGGCGACGCCCGCGAGCAGCACCCCGGCCCAGATCGGCAGGCGGCTCACGCCTGCCGCCACTGCGCAGGCAGCGGCCGCAACCAATGACGCGCCCACACACCACCCGATCGCGCCGCCGGCCATGGACGCGAATTTGCGCGCCGGCATGCCCGCGGGCGGCGCGATACGCCGTCCGACCCCACCCAGGTAGCGCCCCATCCAGACCACCGGGTGCCAGCGCGCAGGCGGCTCCCCGACCCACCGGTCGATGGCCAGCGCGAGCCAAAGGGCACCCACAGAACTCAGCACCGCCATGTCTTCACCCATATCTCCCCGCCCCCGGCCGGCGCAGCCAGGCCCGTTCGTGAGACACCGCGGAACCGGCTTCGCCGGGCCGAAGGTGTTGCCCCCGGCAGGGGGTGGGCGCCCGGACACGCAGTGCCGGGCAACCTGGGGGCGAGCTCAATCTTCTATGCCGCGCTGCGCCGGAATGCCGGCCTTGAACGCGTGCTTGATCATCTGCATCTCGGTCACCGTGTCGGCCAGCTCGACGATCTCGGGCGGGCAGCGCCGGCCGGTCAAGACCACGTGCACCTCCTTCGGCCGTGCGCGCAAGGTCTCGAGCACGCCTTCGAGCGGCAGCCAGCCGTAGATGAGCGGGTAGGTGATCTCGTCGAGCACGACCAGGAAGTGCTCGCCCGAGAGGATCGCCGATCGGGCCCTCTCCCAGCCATCGCGGGCCAGCTGCGCGGAGCGTTCGAGATCCTGGGTCTTCCAGCTGAAGCCGTCGCCCAGGCCCTCGATCGGAATCCCGATCTGTTCGAACATGCGGTGCTCGCCGAAGCGCGCGCTCGGCACCTTCATGAACTGGAAGATCTTCACCGGCTTGCCTCGGCCATGGGCCCGCAGTGCCAGGCCGAAGGCGGCCGTGCTCTTGCCCTTGCCGTCGCCGGTGTTGACGATCACAAGGCCGCGGCGCTCGCCTTCGGGCTTCTCGTAGGGCTTTTCGGTGGGGGGTGTTTCGATCTGCATGGGGTTCCTGATTGAGCTTTGTTTGTCTAGTGCATGACAGCCAGCCACCGGCCTTCCACGCGATGAACGACCACGCGCCGGTCGAACACCGCTTCCAGCGCAAGGTGGGTGGCCGGATCGTCGCAGGCGCCATGGTGCAACACGCGGCCCTGTGCCATCACGACCATCGCATCGGCGCACAGCGCGGCGTTGAGCTCGTGCAGCACGCTGACCACCGTCCGGCCAGCGGCCACCAGCGCGCGCACGGTCTGCATCCAGTCGGCCTGGTGCGGCGGATCGAGGTTGGCCAGCGGCTCGTCCATCAGCAGCAGTTCGGCCTCGACCGCCAGCGCGCGCGCCAGCAAGACGCGCTGGCGTTCGCCGCCCGAGAGCTGGCCGAGCGGCCGCTCGCGCCATTCCCAGGCCTGGGTGCTGCGCAGCGCCCGCTCGACCGCCGCGCGGTCGGCCTCGCTGGGGGCCGCCAGCCAGCGCTGGTGCGGCAGGCGGCCGAGCATTGCGACGTCGTGCACCAGCAGGTCGTCCGCGCTGCCCTCGCCCGCGCCGCCCTGGCCGAGCCAGGACAAGCGCTGCGCGCGCGCGCGCCCCGACCAATCCGCCAGCGGCCGGCCGAGCGCGCTGAGTTCGCCGCCATGCGCCAGCAGGCCCGCCAGCACCTTGAGCAGGGTCGACTTGCCGGCGCCGTTCGGTCCCACGATGCTGGTCCAGCGACCGCCCGCCAGCGACAGGTCGATGCCGTGCAGCACCTCGGCCTGGCCCAGCCTGGCCGTGATGCCGCGCGCCTCCAGCGCGGGCCCGTGAATGACGACCGGCGCGCTCACAGGCCCCCCCGCGCGCTGCGCCGGTGCATCAGCCACAGCAGGTAGCTGCCGCCGAGCACCGCGGTCAGCACGCCGACCGGCAGCTCTAGCGGCGCGACCAGCCAGCGCGCGAGCAGGTCGGCGGCCATCAGCAGCAAGCCGCCCATGGCGGCCGACAGGACGATGAGTCGTGCGTGCGTGGTCTTCACGACCGAGCGCACCAGGTGCGGCGCCGCCAGGCCGACGAAGGCGATCAGCCCGGTCTGCGCCACGGCCGTGCCGGTGGCCAGCGCCAGCACCGCGACCAGCGCGGCGCGCATCGCGCCCAGCGGCAGCCCGAGGCTGGCGGCCGTGGCTTCGCCGAGCGCCAGCCCGTCGAGCACCGGCGCCAGCGCCCAGGCCAGCAGCAGGCACAGCGCACCCAGGCCGCCCATCACGGCACAGGCGCTCCAGCCGACCAGGCCGGTGCTGCCGAGCATGAAGCCCTGGATGGCCTGCAGGATGTCGGCCGAGGCGATCGTGAGCAGGTCCTTGGCCGCGCCCAGCACCACGCCGACGATCACGCCGGCGAGCAGCAGCCTGAGCGTCTGCTGCACGCCGCGCGCCAGCAGCAGCGTCAGCATCACCGCGAGCACGGCGCCGAGGAAGGCCGCCCCCGTGAGGCCGAGCCGCACCACCCATTGGGTGCTGACCGGCGAGAGTCCGAACAGCGACAGCGCCAGGGCGACGCCGAGCGAGGCCCCGGACGCGCTGCCCAGCAGGTACGGGTCGGCCAGCGGATTGCGGAACAGCCCCTGCGCCACCGCGCCCGCCAGGCCCAGCAGTGCGCCGGCAAGCCAGGCGCCCAGCGTGCGCGGCAGGCGGATGTCCCAGACGATCTGCAGCGCCACCGGATCGTGTCCTGCCGCCAGCATGTTCTCGAAGCCGGTGCTGCCGACGCCCGCGCCGAGCAGCAGCAGCAGCAGCGCCAGGATGACGAGGGCGATGCCCAGCGCCAGTGCGCGGCGGTGCTGGCTCTTCACCGGCAGCCTCGCGTCGCATGCGCGCGGGAACCCGTCACCGCGCCTTCTCCTGCAGGCACTGCGCCATCAGCCGCGCGGCTTCGCCCATGCGCGGCCCGGGACGCACCAGCACGTCCGACTCGGCAGCGCTGAAACGGCAGATGCGGCCTTCGCGCACCGCCCGGATGGCGCCCCAGCCCGGCCGCTGCTCCAGCCCCTGCGCGCTGCGTTCGCCGACCATGATCAGGTCGGGATTGGCCCGGACCACGAACTCGGGGTTGAGCTTCGGAAACGGGCCGAGCGCGGCCGGCACGATGTTCTTCACGCCGAGCCGCGCGAGCGTCTCGCCGATGAAGGAGACTTCGCCCGCCGCATAGGGCGCGCTGTTGACCTCGAAATACACGCGCGTGCGCGCCACGCGCGCGGGCAGCGACTGCGCCGCCGCCGAGACGCTGGCGTCGATCGCGCGCCACACCGCCTGCGCGTCGTCCACGTCCAGCACCCGGCCCAGTGCGTCGAGCACGCGGCGCACGTCCGCATGGTTCTTCGGCTCGAGCACCAGCACCCGGAGCCCGAGGCCCTCGAGCCGCTCGGTGACCCGGGACGACCTCGACAGCAGCACCAGGTCGGGCTTGAGCGCGACGATCGCCTCCACGTTCGGGTCCAGCCCGCCGCCGACTTGCGGCAATGCCCGTACCGGCGCAGGCCAATTGGAATAGCGGTCGACGCCGATCAGCCGGTCGCAGGCGCCCAGCGTGCAGACGGCCTCCGTCAGCGAAGGCAGCAGGCTCACGATGCGCTGCGGCGGCCGCGGCAGGTCCACCGGGACGCCCCGTTCGTCGGTCACGACCACGGCCTGGGCCGCCACGCCCAACCAGCACAGGGCGGCGCAGGCCAGCCGCGCAAACATCTTCATGCAAGCTCCTTCAAGGTCAGCGGCAGTCCGGCCGCCATCAGCGTGACACGCTCGCAGGCTGCGGCGACCTGCTGGTTGAGGCCGCCGAGCGCATCGACGAACCGGCGCACCTCCCGGCCCAGCGGGATCACGCCCAGCCCGATCTCGTTGCCGACCAGCACCAGCGGACCGGGCGCGTCGGCGATCGCGCCCAGCAGTTCGGCGATCGCGCGGTCGGCGCCCAGGCTCGCAGGCGGTGGTCCGGGGGGCGCCATGAGGTTGGTGAGCCACAGGGTGAGACAGTCGACCAGCACCAGCGTGCCGGGAGCGCCGTGGTCGCGGATCGCCTGCGCCAGCGCCAGCGGCTCCTCGACCGTGGTCATCGCCGGCACCCGCACCGCGCGGTCGTCGCGGTGCCTGGCGATGCGCGCCTGCATCTCCGCGTCCAGGGCCTGCGCGGTCGCGATCAGCACCGCGCGATGCGCGGGCGAGCGGGCGAGCCACGCCGCGGCGAGTTGCTCGCCGCGGCGCGATTTGCCGCTCTTCTGACCGCCGAGGATCAGTTCGCGGCGGGCCATGCTCATTTCGGCTGCCACCGGACGGTCAGGTACGCAGCGCGCCCTTGCTGGTTGTAGCCAAACGCGGTTTCATACTGCTCGTCGGTCAGGTTCGTGACCCGGGCCTGGACCGACCAGTCCTTGGCAAAGCGATAGTCCACATAGAGATCGACCGTGGTGTAGCTGCCGAGTGTGCGCGTGTTCGCCGCATCGTCAAAGCGGCTGCCCACGTTGAGCGCCGATCCGCCGAACTTCCAGGCGCCGACCGCGTAGTCGACGCCCAGCGACGCCTGGTTCCTCGCCCGGCGCGGCAACTGCTTGCCGGTGCCCTCGTTGCGCGGGTCGAGCGAGTCGTAGCTCGCGTGCAGGCCCAGGTCGCCGAACTGCCCGTCGTAGCTCAGCGTCCCGCCCTCGATGCGCGCGCGCGGAATGTTCTGCGGCAGCGTCGTGTTGGTGATGAAGCCCTGGATCTTGTTGTCGTAGCCCACCAGCTTGACCGTGTGGGCGCCCTGGGTCCAGGTGATCCCGAGGTCGGTGTTCTTGCCCTCCTCCGGCTGCAGCGCCGGATTGCCGAAGGCCGGGAAGTAGAGCTGGTTGAACGAGGGCGCCGTGAAGCTGGTGCCCTGCGACACGTTGACGCGCCAGTTCGGCGTGATGCGGTAGGCATAGCCGGCGAACCAGGTGTTGCTGTCGCCGAACTGCGAATTGCTGTCGTGCCGCGCGTCGAGCTGCCAGCTGTGGGCGCCCGAATTGCCGTTGAGGCCGACGAAGCCCGAATCGATGGCGCGGTCGGTCACGGTGTAGCGGGTGTCGCTCCTCACGTCCTGCTCGCGGCGCTCGAGCCCGGCGACCACGGTGCCGATCGGTGTCACGATGTCGTTCTGCCAGAGGTACTGGTCCTGGACGGTCTCGAACAGGCCCGGCAGGTTGAAAGGCGCGGCCACGATCGCGCGCGTGTAGTCCTCGCTGCGTGAATAGCGCAGCTGGGTGGTCCAGTTCGACATCACGAGGCCGCGGACGCCGACGTAGCCGGTCTGGGTGCGCAGGGTGCCGCGCGTGTCGCGGTTCGGGCCGTCGTCGAAGCGGTTCAGCCCGTCGGCGTAGAGCATGGCGGCGTCGAATTTCCAGTCCGGGTTGAGCTGGTAGCCGAATGACGCATTGACCGCGGTCTGGTTGAAGGGGTCGTCGTCCGGATTGAAGTTGCCGAACTGCACCTTGGGGTTGGTCGACGAGAACTTCGCGTTGAGTGTGCGCGCGACGTCGAGCGAATAGGTCGCGGCCCCCGCGGCGCCGCTGAAGCCGCCGGTGATCTGCTTGTAGCTCTCGCTGCCGACCGTGGTCGAGGCGTGCGGGGCGAACACCGGTTGACCCGGGCTCGCCCTGCGCGTGAAGATCTGCACCACGCCGCCGACGCCGTCGCTGCCGTAGAGCGCCGAGGCCGGCCCCTTGACCACCTCGATCCGGTCGATCATCTCGACCGGGATGTTGTCCCACACCGGTGTGCCGAGCGTGGCGGAGCCGTAGCGGACGCCGTCGATCAGCAGGATCGTGTGGCGCGGCTCGGCGCCGCGGATGTACACGCTGCTCGCTTTGCCGGCGCCGCCGTTGGCCGAGATCTGCACGCCGGCCAGCCGGGCCAGGATTTCGGGCAGCGTGCGGCTCGCCTGCTGCTCGATCTGCTCCCGGTCGATGACCACGGTGTCCGACACCAGTTCGTCGGCGCGGGTCGGCACCCGCGTCGCGGTGACCACCATCTCGGGCAGCGCTGGCGCCGCCTCCTGGGCCGACGCCAGCGTGGGGACGCCGACAGCACCGGCAATCAAGGCCGCGACGGCCGACGAAACGGCATGGGCGCGGGGCCGCAGCCGCGGCAAGGCGCACCGGGAGGCGGGCGTGGAAAGAACGCAGGATTTCATGGGGGCGACAAAAGGTCAAAGTCCTTCGCCGGCTTCCCCGCCAGCGCTTGGACGTCATGGCCGCCTGCATGCATCGCGCATGCGGCAGCCGCCTCGTTGGCCGGTATCCGGGCTGGCAGTGCAACCCTCGTCGCCTTCCCGTGCACCTGTTTCAGGGCACCCAGTGGCTGATTGACGAGGGCGGCGCCCGAGTGCGCCGACTGCTTGACCGTTGCGGGGGCAGCGCAGGTTGGTTCGGCCCCGGGGGGCTTCGACTCCTGCTTCCCGTTGAACTGCGACGCGTGAACCGCGGCGCGAGCACCAACGAGCGGAATTGTAGGGTTTGTCGGCATGTGCCCGGAACAACCGGGCGCGAACGCGCCGGCGGCGGAACCTACAATCGCCCTCCATGCCAGCATCGAGCCGTATTGACCAGATCGCCGAGCGCGTCGAGCGCCTGCTCGTGCGCCACGAAGAAGTACAGCGCACCAATGCGTTGCTGCAGGACCAGGTCGACGCGCTCACGCGCGAACGCGACACGCTCAAGTCGCGGCTCGCCGCGGCCCGCACGCGCCTCGACGCCCTGCTCGATCAGCTCCCGGTCGATCCCACCCAAGACGCCAGCTCTTCCTGATGAAACAAATCGAAGTCCAGATCATGGGCCAGAGCTACCTGCTCGGCTGCCCCGAAGGCGGCGAGGCGCAATTGCGCGACGCGGTCGAACGCGTCGACGGTGCGATGTGCAAGATCCGCGATGCCGGCAAGGTCAAGGCCCGCGACCGCATCGCGGTGCTGGCCTCGCTCAACCTGGCCTTCGACCTGGTGCAGCGCGAAGCGGCGCCGGCGCCGGCCCAGGTGCCTGCACCTGTACCTGCGCCCGCGCCCGCGGCGGACGCCACCGAAGACGAGGTCCGCGCCGTGCAATTGATCCAGCGCCTGGACCAGGCCCTGGCCGGCGACGGACATCTCCTCTGAAGATCCGGCGCGCCCGCGGCTGCAGGGCGTAAAATACGCATCGTCTGCGGTGCGAGGCTGGGCTCTATATTTCCTTGTACCAATGCTCTCCGGAGCAGGGCTTGGAATATCGCTTGGCAGGTGTGATCATCTCGCGTCAGATGAACCCGAAGCCTTGCTGACCTCGCCCACCTGAACCCTGGTTCAGGATGCGGGTTCGGCTCACACTCGCAGACACCTCTCACTGACAGCCACGGCCCCGCGATCGGCGCCGTGGCTTTTTTCTGGATCCTTGCGAATGACCATCGAACCCCTGCTGATCGCCGAACTCGCCCTGCTCGGCATTGGCACCGGATTCCTCGCCGGCCTGCTCGGCATCGGCGGCGGCATGCTGATGGTGCCGTTCATCACGATCATCCTCGGCCAGCGCGGCGTCGCCGCCGACCTCGCGGTCAAGATGGCGATCGCGACCTCGATGGCGACCATCATCTTCACTTCGATCTCCAGCGTGCGCGCCCACCATCGGCGCGGCGCGGTGCGCTGGGACATCGTCAAGCGGCTCGCCCCCGGCATCGTGATCGGCAGCCTGGCCGGCAGCCTGGGCGTCTTCAGCCTGCTCAAGGGCACCGCGCTGGCGATCTTCTTCGCCCTCTTCGTCGGCTTCTCGGCCACGCAGATGTTCCTCGACAAGAAGCCCAAGCCGACGCGCCAGATGCCGGGCACCGCGGGCCAGCTCGGGGCCGGCGGCGCGATCGGTTTCATCTCCGGCCTGGTCGGCGCCGGCGGCGGCTTCATCAGCGTGCCTTTCATGACCTGGTGCAACGTCGCGATCCACAACGCGGTCGCCACCAGCGCCGCGCTCGGCTTCCCGATCGCGGTCGCCAACGTGGCCGGCTACGTGGCCAGCGGCCAATCGGTGCAGGGCCTGCCGGCGGGCTCGTTCGGCTACATCTGGCTGCCGGCGCTGGCGGTGATCGCGGTCTGCAGCTTCCTCGTGGCGCCGCTCGGCGCCCGGGCCGCGCACAGCCTCCCGGTGGGCAAGCTCAAGCGCGTATTCGGAAGCATCCTCTATCTGCTGGCGGCCTACATGCTCTGGAAAGGGCTGCACGGCTGAGCGACCGGGCGCATTCACCCCGCCGCTTGACATGGATCAAGCCGAGGCGCGCGAAACCTGCTTTAAGCTCAGGTGATCCACCCACCACCGGAGAACCCATGTTCAAGCGCATCCTGGTCGCCACCGACGGCTCCCCTCTCTCGGAGAAGGCCGTGACGAGCGCCATCGCCCTGGCGGCCCTGAGCGGCGCCGAGCTGGTCGCGCTCACCGTGGTGCCCCGCTATCCGACCAACTACTTCGATGGCGCCGCGGTCTTCACGCCCGAAGACATCGGGCGCATCGAGCGACAGTGGACGGAGGCGGCGCAGACCACGCTCGACACGATCGCCAAGCAGGCCGAGGCCAGCGGCGTCAAGATCCGGACGGCGACGGTCAGCGCCGACCTCGTGGCCGAATCGATCATCAGCGCCGCAAAGAAGCACCAGTGCGACATGATCGTGATGGCATCGCACGGCCGCCAGGGCATCAAGCGCCTGCTGCTGGGCASCGAGACCCAGCACGTGCTCACGCATTCCGACCTGCCCGTCTTGGTCTTGCGCTGAGCTGACCCCCACGCTCCCCCACTTCGTGTGGGTCGCTGCCCCCCGAGGGGGCGTCCCCAGGCCGCCCTTCCGTGCGAAGCGCGGACGTCGCCGCGCAGGCGGCCCGGCGCCGGCCTGAAGGACCCCCACGCTCCCCCACTTCGTGTGGGTCGCTGCCCCCCGAGGGGGCCGCAGGCCGCCTTGGGGCGGCCCGGCGCCGGCCTGAATCGGGTTTATAACCACGGCACGCGGTGCCATCACCGCGCGCCACGCAACAAAGAGAGGCTACAAATGAAGATTCTGATCGCCGTCGATGGCAGCGCCCACACGCAGAAGGCGCTCGACTACCTGGCGAAGCATCGCAAGATGTTTGTCGACGGCAATGAACTGGTCGTGGCGCACGTCTGCGTCGGCGTGCCGGGGCACGTCACCCGCCATCTGAGCAAGGAAATCGTCAGCGACTACTACGCCGAGGAAGCCGCCAAGGTTCTCGAGCCGGTCAAGGCCGCCCTGGCCGGCCTCGGCATCACCGATTTCAAGGTCGACCAGCGCCACGGCCATGCCGCGGAAGAGATCCTCAAGGCGGCTGCCGCCTTCAACGCCGAACTGATCGTCATGGGCACGCACGGCCACGGCCTCTTCGGCCGCGCGCTGATGGGGTCGGTCGCGACCAAGGTGGTGTCCGAGACCGACATCTCGGTGCTGCTGGTGCAGTAGGCGCAGCTTCTCAATCCCTTGGGGCGAAGAGCCCCTTGTGCTGCTCGCGCAGCAGCGCCTTCTGCACCTTGCCCATCGCATTGCGCGGCAGTTCGGGCACCACGAAGCAGCGCTTCGGGATCTTGAAGTTGGCGAGCTTCGCCTTGAGCTCGGCGATGATCGCCTCGCCGTCGAGCGCCGCGCCGGCCCTGGCCGTCACGATGGCCACCCCGACCTCGCCGAAGTCGGCGTGCGGCACGCCAACGATGGCGCTCTCGGCCACGCCGGACATCTCGTTGATGTAGCCCTCGATCTCGGCGGGATAGACGTTGTAGCCGCCGCTGATGATCAGGTCCTTGCTGCGCCCGACGATCGTGACGTAGCCGAGCCCATCCACCATGCCGACGTCGCCGGTCTTGAAATAGCCGTCCGCCGTGAACTCTTCCTTCGTCTTTTCGGGCATGCGCCAATAGCCGGCGAACACGTTCGGCCCGTCGACCTCGATGTGGCCGATCTCGTCGCTCGGGCATGGCTCGCCGGCGTCGTCGCGCACCCGCAGCTGAACGCCCGGCAGCGGGAAACCCACCGTGCCGCCGCGCCGTTCGCCCTGCACCGGGCTGTAGGGGTTGGAGGTCAGCATCGCGGTCTCGCTCATCCCGTAACGCTCGAGAATCGTGTGACCCGTGCGCTCGCGCCATTCGTTGAAGGTGTCGATCAGGAGCGGTGCCGAGCCCGAGATGAAGACCCGCATGTGGCGACAGGCCTTGCGGGTCAGCCCGCGCTCGGCCAGCATGCGCACGTAGAGCGTGGGCACGCCCATGAAGACGGTCGCCTCGGGCAGCCGGGCCACCACGCGCGCCGGGTCGAAGCGGTTGAGCCAGATCATCTTGCTGCCGCTGATCAGCGCGCCGTGGATCGCGACGAAGAGGCCGTGCACATGGAAGATCGGAAGCGCATGGATCAGCACATCGCCACTGCGCCAGCCCCAGTAGTCCTTCAGCACCTCGGCGTTCGAAGACAGGTTGCGGTGCGTGAGCATCGCGCCCTTGCTGCGGCCGGTGGTGCCGCTGGTGTAGAGGATGGCGGCGAGGTCGTCTTCCTGCTTCGCAGCCACCGCATGCCGGTCGCCGCACTGCGCGGCCGCTTCGAGCAGCGTGCCCGTGCGGTCGTCATCGAGCGTGAAGACATGGCGGGTGCCGGCCGCGGTCGCGATCGGCGCCACCCAGGACGCGTTGGCGCTGCTGCAGACCACCACAGCCGGCTCGGCGTTGCCGATGAAGTACTCGATCTCGGCATTCCGGTAGGCCGTGTTGAGCGGCAGGAAGACATAGCCCGCGCGCAGCGTGGCGAGGTACAGCATCATGGCCTCGACCGACTTCTCGACCTGCACCGCGATGCGGGCGCCTTCCTCGAGATCCAGCGCGTCCAGCAGGTTGGCGATCATCGCGCTCGCGCGGTCCAGGTCGCGCCACGAATAGAAGAGGCCGTCGTCGGTCTCGACCGCGATCGCGTCGAGGTCGGCGGGGAAGGCCGCGCGCAGGGCGGCGAAGAGATTGGCGTTGGGGATATCGGTCATGTCGATCTCAAAAAACAGGGGCCCGCTTGGCCAGGAAGGCGGCGATGCCCTCGCGATGCTCGGCGGAGTCGGCGTAATCGTAGGCAGTGGGCAGCAGCGGCGCGACCGCGTCCTGCGCAGCACCTTGCCGCAGGACGGAGAAGGTGGTCTTGTTGAGGCGCGCGGCCTCGGGCGCCAGCACCGCGATGCGCTGCGCATGCGCCAGCACCTCCCCCGCCAGTTCGGCGTCGGGCAGCACACGCAGCAGGAAGCCGGCGTCGTACAGCCGGGCCGCATCATGGACGCTCGCGGCCAGCAGCATGTCGCGCGCCAGCACGTCGCCGACGGCGCGCTGCACCAGTGCCGCCTCGCGCGGCGCCATCGGGAATCCGAGCTTCGCGATCGGCGCGCCGAACCTGGCAGACGCACCGGCCAGGCGGATGTCGCAACAGCTCGCAATCTCGATCCCGGCGCCCATGCAGGCGCCCTCGATCCGGGCCACCAGCGGCAGCTCGCAAGCCAGCATGGCGGCCAGCGCGGCCCAGACCTCGTTCTCGTGGAATTCGCGCAGGCTGGCGGCGTCGAAACGGAACGAGGGGTACTCCGAGATGTCGCCGCCGGCGCAGAAGGCGCCGCCCTCCCCGCCGACGACCACGCAGCGCAGCGCGGGCTCCCGCGCCAGGCGCTCGAAGGTGTCGCGCAATGCGCGCCACATGCCGCGCGTCATGGCATTGAGCCGGCCCGGGTTCACGAGCGTCACGAAGGCCAGCGGGCCGTCGATGCGCAGTCCGATCGAAGCCGTCATTCGAGCTTGGCCCCCGATTCCTTGACCACCGTGGCCCAGCGCTTGATCTCCGCATGCACGAAACTGCCGTAGGCCGGACCGGACACATTCGCAAGCTCCGAGCCGTTGTTGGCCCAGATCGCCTTCAGTTCCTCGGTGGCCAGCGCCTTCTTCATGTCGTCGACGATCCTCGCCTGCACCTCCGCGGGCGTGCCCTTGGGCGCCCACAGGCCGTACCAGGTGGTCACGGTGTAGTCGGGCAACCCGACCTCGGTGGCGCAGGGCACGTCCGGGAAGGCGGGATTGCGCTTGCTGCCGGCCACCATCAGCGCCTTGATCCGCCCGGCCTTGACGTGCTGGGCCGACGAGCCCAGCCCGTCGAACATCACGTCGACGTTGCCGGCGATCAGGTCCTGCAGCGCCGGCCCCGCACCGCGATAGGGAATGTGCGTGATGTACGTGCCGGTCTGCAGCTTGAACAGCTCGCCGGCCAGGTGGTGCGAGGTGCCTGCGCCGGCCGATGCGTAATTGAGCTTGCCCGGGTTCTGCTTGGCGTTGGCGACGAAGGCCTGGAGCGTGGTCGCGCTGACGCGCTTCGGATTCACCACCACCACCTGCGGCACATTGGCCAGCAACAGCAGCGGCACGAAATCCCGCTCGAGGTCGTAGTCGAGCTTGGGATAGATCGAGGGCGCGATCGCATGGTGCACCGCGCCCATGAAGAGCGTGTAGCCGTCCGGCGCCGCCTTGGCCGCGATGCTCGCGCCCAAGGTACCGCCCGCGCCGCCCCGGTTGTCGATCACCAGCGTCTGCCCGGTGATCCTGCTGAACTGCGCCGAGAGCGGCCGCGCGAAGGCGTCGGTGCCGCCGCCGGCCGGGAACGGCACGATCATGGTCACGGGCCGGGTCGGCCAGCCCGACTGGGCGCGCGCGCCGACGGCAAGGGTTGCAGCGCTCGCCGCGGCCAGGCGCAGAAAGTCACGCCGCTGAAAGCCAGGGGTCATCGGAAGTCTCCTGTTGTTGTTCGAAATGGTGGTGCGCCGCGGCCGGCGGCGTGCCGTGCGGACGAGGCCCTGCATCAGCCCCTGAGGATTTGATCGTCAATGCCGCCCGATACCGCCACCTTGCCCTGCGCGAGAAGGGCCCGGTGCTTGTCGAGCCGCTTCAGATCGTAGAGGTAGTTGACCATCAGGCCGTAGGACTGCTTCTGCCCTTTCGGCGACGGGTCGCCGCCCCAGTTGAGCCGCTCCACCCGGGCACCGTTTCCGAGATGGAAGCGCGCCACCGGATCGACCGGCTTGCCATCGGCAGTGGCGCGCCCGAGGTACTCGGCGGCCGCGTTCAGCATCAGTTGCCGCACCGGCGATTTCACGTCGAGCACCATCGCCTCGTCGGCCGCGGCGAGGAAGCGCTCGGCCGAGGGCGGCAGCGAACCGATGACACGCCCCAGCTCGGCGGCCCGCTTCTCATCGAGCCGCGCGAGCAGGCCGGCGGCGTGTTTGCCCAGCCAGCTGCGAAAGCCCGGGATCGGCGACAGTGTCGCGAAGGTCTTCAGGCGCGGCAGTTCTTGCTGCAGCGTCTCGACCACGCGCTTGATCAGCGAATCGCCGAAGCTCACGCCCTTGAGCCCGGTCTGGGTGCTGCTGATCGAATAGAAGATCGCGGTGGTCGCCCGGTCGGGCTTGACCAGCGCGGCGGCCTCGTCGAGCAGCGGCTCGATGCCCTCGCTGATGCGGTCGACCAGCGCCACCTCGACGAAGATCAGCGGCGTGTTGGGCAGGCGCGGATGGAAGAAGCCATAGCAGCGGCGATCGCTGTCGAGCCGGTTCTTGACGTCGGCCCAGCTCTTGATGTCGTGCACCGCCTCGTACTGGATCAGCTTCTCGATCAGCGAGGCCGGCGAGTCCCAGCTGATGCGCCGCAGGTCCAGGAAGGCCATGTCGAACCAGGTCGAGAACAGGTGCTCGAGTTCGGCATCCAGCGGCAGCAGCCGGCGATCGCCCTTCAGGTGCGGCAGCAGCTCGGCGCGCAGGTCGACCAGGAAGCGCATGCCATCCGGATCGATCGCGAAGCGCTGCAGCAGCCGCGCGCGCGGCGACGCCAGTGCACGCCGAAGCTGAACCTCGGCCTGGCCCTCGTCGGCCGTGCCGACCGCCGCCTCGTGCTGGTCGCGCGCACTGCTGAGCGTCTGCACATCGGGTGCGAAGCGCTCGCTCATCAAGAGCCAGATGTCGCGGCGCTCATCGAGTTCGCGGGCGGCATACCACTGCACCACCGCATGGGCACGCCGTCCGGCCTCGACCTCGCTCACACTGGGATCGACCACCGCCTGCAGCTCGACCAGCGCACGGCGCAACGCGCGCGGCGCGAGCGCTTCGCCCGGCCGGCGCAGCGTGGCTTCGAGCCGCTCCGCGAGCGGGCGCGGTCCGAGGGCGGCCTTCCTGGCCTTGCTTGCATCCGCGGCCTTGCCTGCGTCGGGCGAACTGCCCGGACGCAGCAGCGAGACGCCGCGCGTGATCCAGTCACTGGCATTCATGAGATGAGTTTCGCTTTCTGTTGCAGCGCGACGGCCCGCAGGGCTTCGCGCTGGCGGTTCAGGTGGGTGCGCATCGCGGCCTCGGCGCCGTCGCTGTCGCGCGCCTTGAGCGCGGCGAACACCGCGAGATGCTCGGACAGGCTTTGGTCGAGCCGCCCCGGCGCGTGCAGCTGCTGCTGCCGCGCCAGTTTGAGAATCTTGCGCAGGTCGCCGATCACCTGTGCCAGCCAACGGTTGTCGGCCAGCATGATGATGGCCTCGTGGATCGCGAAATTGGTCGCGTAGTAGTCGTTGATGCGCCGGGCCCGCGCATGCTTGGCGAGCCGGCCGTGCAGAGCCTCGAGGGCATCGAGGTCGGCATCGCTCGCATTGCGTGCAGCCTCCCAGGCGCAGCGGCCTTCGAGCAGCGCGATCACCGGGAAGATCTCGTCGAGGTCGCGCTGGGTGACCTCGGCGACGAAGCAGCCACGGCGCGGCTCGTGCCGCAGCAGCCCCTCGGCCGTGAGCACCTTGAGGGCCTCGCGCAAGGGCGTGCGCGAGATCTGGAGGCGGTCGCACACGGCAGCCTCGTCGATGAAGCTGCCCGGCGCCATCTCGCCGCCGAAGATCTCTTCGCGCAGCGCGGCGGCAACCTCATCGTGCAAGGAGTTCTGGACCAGGCGCATGGCTGAGCTTTCCGTAATTACGCGTAATTATCAGAATTCAGGGGCCACGTTGCAATGCCTTTCGACCTCCGTGGATACCCTCGCGCCGCCCCGGGGGCCAGGGCGATCAGCCCCGTGCCACGCCCGCCGCCTGCGCCGGCCGTGCGCTGGCATAGAGCCAGAGTCCGAAGGCGATCATCGGCACGCAGAGCCACTGGCCCATGCTCATGTTGAGCGCCAGCAGGCCCAGGAAGTCGTCGGGCTCCCTGAAATACTCGGCGATGAAGCGCATCAGGCCATAGCCGATCAGGAACACCGCCGATACGCGGCGCTCGCCGCGATCCTTGCGCGCGTAGAGCCACAGCAGCACGAACAGCAGCAGGCCCTCGAGCAGGAACTGGTAGACCTGCGAGGGATGGCGCGGCAGCATCGAGCCGCTCTGCGGGAACACCATGCCCCAGGGCAGGTCGGGACTGCTGAAGCGGCCCCACAGTTCGCCGTTGATGAAGTTGCCGACGCGCCCCGCCGCGAGTCCGGTGGGCACACAGGGCGCGACGAAATCCATCACCTGCCAGAACGGCCTGGCGCGCGAGCGCGAGAACCACACCATCGAGGCAATGACGCCGAGCAGCCCGCCATGGAAGCTCATGCCGCCCTGCCAGACGAAGAAGATCTCCAGCGGATGCGTGAGGTAGTAGCCCGGCTTGTAGAACAGGCAGTAGCCCAGCCGGCCGCCGACGATCACGCCCATCACGCCCAGGAACAGGATGTCTTCCACATCCTTGCGGGTCCAGGCGCCCGGGCCGGTGACCGAACGGAAGGGTTCGTGCCGAAGGCGGCGCGTGCCGAGGAAATAGAACAGCGCGAAGGCGGCCAGATAGGTCAGGCCATACCAGTGGATGGCGACCGGGCCGAGTTGCAGCGCGACGGGATTGATCTGCGGGTACATGAGCATGGGGAGATTGTGCCGCCCCGCGCCGCGGTCCCGAATGCGAACGCTTCTGATACCCACACCCATGCAGACTGCCGGCACGGGGTCATCGACCCCGCTGCCCCCCATCGCCGCGATACTTCTGGGTTCCAAGAACAACAAGGCACAGGCTCATGCAGGGAAATCCTCAAGTCATCGACTACTTCAAGCAACTGGTGCGCGGCGAACTCGCCGCACGCGACCAGTACTTCATCCATTCGCGCATCTACGAGGATCAGGGCTTCGTGAAGCTCTACACGCGCCTCGACCATGAGATGCAGGAGGAGACCCAGCACGCCGACGCGCTGATCCGCCGCATCCTGTTCCTCGGCGGCCTGCCGGACATGCGCCCGAAGGAATTCACGCCGGGCCTGACCGTGCCCGAGATGCTGAAGAAGGACCTGGCGACCGAGTACGAAGTGCGCGCCGCGCTGCAGGAAGGCATGGCGCTGTGCGAAAGCGTCGGCGACTATGTCAGCCGCGACCTGCTGCTGACCCAGCTTCGGGATACCGAGGAAGACCACGCCTACTGGCTCGAGAAGCAGCTCGGCCTGATCGACAAGGTCGGGCTCGAGAACTACCTGCAATCCCAATCGCAAGGCTGAAGGCGCTCAGCCGCCCGCTGCCATCCGCTCGCGCACGAAAGCCACGAAGCGCGCCAGCGCCGGGTGCCCGTCGCCGTCCAGCCAGACCATGCTGGTCTCGCACAGCGGCACGGCGGGCGGCCGCTTCTTGCCGCGCGAGCCCGCCGCGTCAGGCGTCCGGTAGACCACGCCAGGCCGCCGAAACTGCATGACGCTCTCGGGCACCCAGGCCAGTCCGAGCCCGGCCGAGACCAGGTTGACGATGGTCTGCATCTGGATCGCCTCCTGCGCCACCACCGGCAGCCGGCCCGCCGCGTGGTAGAGCCCGAAGACCGCATCGTGCAGCGAAGGCGCAATGCGGCGCGGAAAGATCACCAGCGGCTCGCCGAGCACCGCGTCCCACGCCAGCTGCGGCGCCGCGGCCAGCGGATGGTGTTCGGGCAGCGCCAGCACCAGCGGCTCGACCGCCACCCGCAGGTGGTGCAGGCCCGGCGGCGCAAAGCCCGGCGAATGCAGCATCAGGCCGGCGTCGATGGCGCCACGCTCGAGGTCGCGCAGTTGCACGTCGCCCGTGGCCTCGACGAGCTCCAGCACCACCTGCGGGCTGTGTTCGCGGAACGCCCGCACCCAGCCCGGCAATTGATCGAAGCCGATGGTCGAGACGAAGGCCAATCGCACGCGCCCGACCTCGCCGGCCGCCGCCGCGCGGGCCCGCGCCGGCAGCGCCTGGGCGCGGGCCAGCAGTTCGCGCACCTCGGGCAGCAGCGCCTCGCCGGCCGGCGTCAGCGCCACGCGGCGCCGGGTGCGGTCGAACAGCGGCACGCCGAGCGTCTTCTCGAGCTGGGCGATGGCTTGCGTGACCGGCGGTTGCGTCATGTGCAGGCGCAGCGCGGCCCGCCCGAAATGGAGTTCCTCGGCGACGGCCACGAACTGGCGCCAGGCGCGCAGGTCGATCGATGCTTCTTTCATATGCCAAGCATATCAATAGCACCCCGAAATAGGATTGGAAGCAATCAATCAATCGTCCGATACTTGGCATCCCCCGATCACGAACCCGAGAACCACGATGGACACCAAACCGCTCCAGATCAACCGCCGCAGCGCCAACATCGTCGAAGGCAAGAGCCGCGCGCCGAACCGCTCGATGTTCTATGCGATGGGCTACCAGGAAGGCGACTTCAAGAAGCCGATGGTCGGCGTCGCCAATGGCCACAGCACGATCACGCCCTGCAACTCGGGCCTGCAGAAGCTGGCCGATGCCGCGATCGCGGGCATCGAGGAGGCCGGCGGCAACGCGCAGGTGTTCGGCACGCCCACCATCTCCGACGGCATGGCGATGGGCACCGAAGGCATGAAGTACTCGCTGGTGAGCCGCGAGGTGATCTCCGACTGCATCGAGACCTGCGTCGGCGGCCAGTGGATGGACGGCGTGCTGGTGGTCGGCGGCTGCGACAAGAACATGCCCGGCGGCCTGATGGGCATGCTGCGCGCCAACGTGCCGGCGATCTACGTCTATGGCGGCACCATCCTGCCGGGCAGGTACAAGGGCCAGGACCTGAACATCGTGAGCGTGTTCGAAGCCGTCGGCCAGAACGCCGCGGGCAACCTGAGCGACGAGGACCTGCGCGAGATCGAGATGCGCGCGATCCCCGGTACCGGCTCCTGCGGCGGCATGTACACGGCCAACACGATGAGCTCGGCCTTCGAGGCGCTGGGCATCTCGCTGCCCTACTCGTCCACGATGGCGAACCCGCACGACGAGAAGGCCAACTCGGCCAAGGAATCGGCCAAGGTGCTGATCGAGGCGATCAAGAAGGACCTCAAGCCGCGCGACATCGTGACCAAGAAGGCGATCGAGAACGCGGTGGCCGTGATCATGGCCACGGGCGGCTCGACCAACGCGGTGCTGCACTTCCTGGCGATCGCGCACGCCGCCGGCGTCGACTGGTCGATCGATGACTTCGAGCGCATGCGCAAGAAGGTGCCGGTGCTGTGCGACCTCAAGCCCAGCGGCAAGTACCTCGCGGTCGACCTGCACCAGGCCGGCGGCATCCCGCAGGTGATGAAGGTGCTGCTCAACGCCGGCCTGCTGCATGGCGACTGCATCACGATCACCGGCCAGACCATCGCCGAAGTGCTCAAGGACGTGCCCGACCAGCCGCGCGCCGACCAGGACGTGATCCGTCCGATCGGCAAGCCGATGTACGCCGAAGGCCACCTCGCCATCCTCAAGGGCAATCTGTCGCCCGAAGGCGCGGTGGCGAAGATCACCGGCCTCAAGAACCCGGTCATCACCGGGCCGGCGCGCGTCTTCGACGACGAGCAGTCCGCCCTCGAAGCCATCCTTGCCGGCAAGATCAAGGCCGGCGACGTGATGGTGCTGCGCTACCTGGGACCCAAGGGTGGCCCCGGCATGCCGGAGATGCTGGCACCGACCGGCGCGCTGATCGGCGCCGGTCTGGGCGAGAGCGTGGGCCTGATCACCGACGGCCGCTTCTCGGGTGGCACCTGGGGCATGGTGGTCGGCCACGTGGCACCCGAGGCAGCGGCCGGCGGCACCATCGCCTTCGTCAACGAGGGCGACTCGATCACCATCGACGCGCACGAACTGAAGCTCGAGCTCAACGTGCCCGAGGCCGAGATCGCCAAGCGCCGCGAAGGCTGGAAAGCGCCGGCACCGCGCTACACGCGCGGCGTGCAGGCGAAGTTCGCGTTCAATGCCTCCAGCGCCAGTTCCGGCGCCGTGCTCGACAAGTATTGAGCTCGCCCCCAGGTTGGGCTCACTTCGTGTAGCCCGCCCACCCCCTGCCGGGGGCAACACCAGCGGCCCGGCAAAGCCGGTTCCGCGGTGTTTCTGGTGAAGAGCGCGTTGGAAGCGCCGCTGCGGCTCAGCGCCGCTTTCGGTTCGAACGGCTGTTGAGCATGCCGAGGTTGCTGCGCTGCCGATCGATCCGGTCCTGGCGGCGCTGGTTCTCCTTCTCGACGACCTTGCGCTTGGTATAGCCGGAGGCATCGGCCCACGCCCACCAGGCGATCGCGAGCGCGAACGGGACCAGGACGATCCACCAGCTCAGGGTGGCGACGAAGCCGATCTCGAAATATTTGAGAGCCACACCGAGCAGACCCAGCATCAGAAACCACATCGCGAACTTCTCCGTTGTGTCAGAGGCGCGCCGGCCGAAGCGGTCCACCGCCCTGCCTACAATCGCGTTGGATCGACTTTAACGCACCCACGACTGCCAGCCTCCATGAAAAAAGCGCTCGTCCTCGCTGCCGCCGGCCTCCTCTGCGCCGCGCCCGCCCTCGCCGATCTGGCGCTGGCCACCTCGAAGAACTGCATGAGCTGCCACGCGGTCGACCGCAAGGTGCTGGGGCCGTCCTTCAAGGACGTGGCCGCGAAGTACAAGGACGCCAAGGGTGCCGCCGACATGCTGGCAGGCAAGATCATCAAGGGCGGTTCGGGCGTCTGGGGGCCGGTGCCGATGCCGGCCAACAACCAGGTCAACGAAGCCGATGCGAAGAAGCTCGCCGCCTGGGTGCTGTCGGCCAAGTAGGGCCGAACGGACAGCGCGGCTCAGACGGCCGGCGGCATCGCGGCCGGCGTGGGCACCGGTCGGCGTTCGAGACGGTCTTCCAACTGGCCCATGTGGGCCGCAATGGTGTTTTCGGACTGCTCGGCACGCTGCTTCGCGGCAGCCTCGAACTGCTCGATCCGTGCCAGCAGCGCCGCGTGTCGTTCGGCATTGCGCGCCATGTGGGCGTTCTCCTGGGTCTCGAGAAAATTTCGCAGCTCGGTGAACCGCGAGGCCTCGGCCTTGTCGGCCAGCTCGCGCTGCGCCTGCATCTCCTTGGTGTGCCTGCGCGTCTCCAGGAGGATCGAGCTTTGCAGGTAGACCACGTAGGCGACGAAGAAGATGCCCAGCAGCGCGGTCAGCCCGAGCATGATGAGCCCGAACGGCGCCGTCACCTGCATGAAGCCGACAGACATCAGCGTCGGCGAAACCAGCAGACCCCAGTTCAAGGCGGCCAGTGCCGCGATCAGCAGCACGACCACCAGCAGCACAGCGGTTCTCAATCCCATTTTTCTTTTCCCTGTAGTTGATTGGACTGCCGCTGCGCCAGGAGGACGAGGCGCTCAATAGGCCTTGCCGAGCTGTTCCAGAATGGCCGGATTCTCGAGCGTCGAGGTGTCCTGGGTGATGGCCTCGCCCTTGGCAAGGCTGCGCAGCAGGCGCCGCATGATCTTRCCGCTGCGGGTCTTCGGAAGATTCTCTCCAAAGCGGATGTCTTTGGGYTTTGCGATGGGTCCGATTTCCTTGGCCACCCAGTTGCGCAGTTCGGCGGCGACCTTGCGGGCCTCCTCTTCCGTGGCCGGGCGCCCGCGCTTGAGCACCACGAAGGCGCAGACCGCCTCGCCCGTCACGTCGTCGGGCCGGCCCACCACGGCCGCCTCGGCCACCAGGTCGGTCTTGGCGACCAGGGCCGATTCGATYTCCATGGTGCCCAGCCGGTGGCCCGAGACGTTGAGCACGTCGTCGATGCGCCCCGTGATGCGGAAGTAGCCGCGGTCCGCGCTGCGCACCGCRCCRTCGCCCGCGAGGTAGATCGTGCCGCCCATCTCCTCGGGGAAGTAGCTCTTCCTGAAGCGCTCGGGGTCGTTCCAGATGGTGCGGATCATCGAGGGCCAGGGCCGCTTGATCACCAGCATGCCGCCGGCGCCGTTCGGGATGTCCTTGCCGGTCTCGTCGACGATCGCGGCCATGATGCCCGGCAGCGGCAGCGTGCACGACCCCGGCACCAGCGGCGTSGCGCCCGGCAGCGGCGTGATCACGTGGCCGCCGGTCTCGGTCTGCCAGAAGGTGTCGACGACCGGGCAGCGCTCGGCGCCGACATGGCGGTGGTACCACATCCAGGCTTCGGGATTGATCGGCTCGCCCACGGTGCCSAGGATGCGCAGCGASSWCAGGTCCCAGTTCYTCGGGTGCACCTTCTCGTCGCTGTCGGCGGCYTTGATCAGCGAACGGATCGCGGTCGGYGCGGTGTAGAAGATCGAGACCTTGTGCTTCTCGATCATCTGCCAGAAGCGGCCCGCATGCGGGAAGGTCGGGATGCCCTCGAACACCACCTGCGTGGCGCCGGCGGCCAGCGGGCCGTAAGCGACGTAGGTGTGGCCGGTGATCCAGCCGATGTCGGCGGTGCACCAGAACACGTCTTCGGGACGGATGTCGAAGGTCCAGTCCATCGTGAGCTTGGCCCACAGCAGGTAGCCGCCGGTCGCGTGCTGCACGCCCTTGGGCTTGCCGGTCGAGCCGGAGGTGTAGAGGATGAAGAGCGGGTGCTCCGCGCCCACCGGCACCGGCGGGCATTCGCTCGCCTGGCCCTGGAGGGCCTCGGCGAAGGTCTTGTCGCGCCCGGCCTCCATGTGGCAGGCGGTCGCGGTGCGCTGGTAGACCAGCACGCTCTTGATCGATTCGCAGCCGCCCAGGGCGATGCCGTCGTCGACGATCGCCTTCAGCGGCAGTTCCTTGCCGCCGCGCAACTGGTAGTTGGCGGTGATCACGGCCACCGCGCCGGCGTCGATGATGCGTTCCTGCAGCGCCTTGGCCGAGAAGCCGCCGAACACCACGCTGTGGGTGGCGCCGATGCGGGCGCAGGCCTGCATCGCGATCACGCCTTCGATGGTCATCGGCATGTAGATGACGACCCGGTCGCCCTTGCGGATGCCTTCGGCCTTGAGCGCATTGGCGAACTGCGAGACGCGCGCCAGCAGTTCCTTGTACGTGACCTGGGTGACCACGCCGTCGTCGGCCTCGAAGACGATCGCGGTCTTGTGCTCGACCGGCGTGCCGATGTGCTTGTCCAGGCAGTTGGCCGAGGCGTTGAGTTCGCCGTCCTCGAACCACTTGTAGAAAGGCGCATTCGATTCGTCGAGCGTGCGCGTGAAGGGCTGGGTCCACACCACGTTGGCTTGCGCCTGGCGGGCCCAGAAGCCGTCGAAGTCGTCCGCGGCTTCCTTGCAGAGCGCGTCGTACGCCGCCATGCTGGCGATGCGCGCGCCCTGGGTGGCGCGGGCGTCGGGGGAAAACACGCGGGTTTCGATCAAGACCGATTCGATGGTCTTCGATGTGTTCGTCATCACTGCTTCATCTCTCTTCCTTCGGGCATTGGAGTCGGACGAACGCGCAAGATCGATGCCCAGGCTCGCGAGCCCGGCACTGGCTCAATCTGCAACACCTGCTCCGCTTCGGCACAGGACCAGGCACAACGCGGTCACGCCGATGTGGAGCACTCCAATCCAAAAGGCATTTCCTGACAACGACTTGGATCGCCTGGCACGTGCTGGCCCGCCGATTGCGGGACAGTCCATGCGTTCCTTCCTCAACTTCAACGGAGATGATTTCATGGACATGGCAGAAATGCGCAACCTCGGCATTGCGAACCCCTTCAAGAAGCAGTACGGCAACTACATCGGCGGCCAGTGGGTCGCGCCGATCGACGGGCAGTACTTCGACAACCTGACGCCGGTGACCGGTCAGCCCTTCACAAGCATCCCGCGCTCGAACGCGAAGGACATCGAGGCGGCGCTCGATGCCGCGCACAAGGCCAAGGCCGCCTGGGGCCGCACGTCGCCGACCGACCGCGCCAACATCCTGCTGAAGATCGCCGACCGCATGGAGCAGAACCTCCGGACGCTGGCCGTGGCCGAGACGCTCGACAATGGCAAACCGCTGCGCGAAACGATGGCCGCCGACATGCCATTGGCCATCGATCACTTTCGCTATTTCGCATCGTGCGTGCGGGCACAGGAAGGCGGCATCAGCGAGATCGACCACGAGACCTATGCGTACCATTTCCATGAGCCGCTCGGCGTGGTGGGACAGATCATTCCGTGGAACTTTCCGATCCTGATGGCGGTGTGGAAACTGGCGCCGGCGCTGGCTGCGGGCAACTGCATCGTGCTGAAGCCGGCCGAACAGACGCCCGCTTCGATCCTGGTGCTGATGGAGATCATCGGCGACCTGCTGCCCGCGGGCGTGCTCAACGTGGTCAACGGCTTCGGCCTGGAGGCCGGCAAGCCGCTCGCGTCGAGCCCGCGCATCGCCAAGATCGCCTTCACCGGTGAGACGACCACGGGCCGGCTGATCTCGCAGTACGCGAGCCAGAACCTGATCCCGGTCACGCTGGAGCTCGGCGGCAAGTCGCCCAACATCTTCTTCGAGGACGTGCTTGCGGCCGATGACGCCTTCTTCGACAAGGCCCTGGAAGGCTTCGCGATGTTCGCGCTGAACCAGGGCGAAGTGTGTACCTGCCCGAGCCGCGCGCTGATCCAGGAATCCATCTACGACCGATTCATGGAACGCGCGATCCAGCGCGTCGAGGCGATCACGCAGGGCCACCCGCTGGACACCGCCACCATGCTGGGTGCGCAGGCCTCGCAGGAGCAGATGGAAAAAATCCTCTCGTACATCGACCTCGGCAAGCAGGAGGGCGCCCAGTGCCTGACCGGGGGCGAGCGCAACCTGAAGAACGGCGAGCTGGCGGCGGGCTACTACATCAAGCCGACTGTGTTCAAGGGCCACAACAAGATGCGCATCTTCCAGGAAGAGATCTTCGGGCCGGTGGTGTCGGTGACGACATTCAAGACCGAGGAGGAGGCCCTCGAGATCGCGAACGACACGTTGTACGGCCTGGGCGCTGGCGTGTGGAGCCGCGACGGCGCACGCGCCTTCCGCATGGGCCGCGGCATCCAGGCCGGCCGTGTGTGGACCAACTGCTATCACCAGTACCCGGCCCATGCGGCCTTCGGCGGCTACAAGCAGTCGGGCATCGGCCGCGAGAACCACAAGATGATGCTCGACCACTACCAGCAGACCAAGAACCTGCTGGTGAGCTACAGCCCGAACAAGCTGGGCTTCTTCTGAGAGAGCGACCCATGTCGCCCGGCACGCACCCTCACGCGCCGGCCATCGCGCCGGTGGGTCGCGTGTCCGCGACGCCGGCCGCGCAGGCGCTCATCGAGCGTCTGCGCGCGCAGCATGGTCCGTTGATGTTCCACCAGTCGGGGGGCTGCTGCGATGGCAGCGCGCCGATGTGCTTCACCCTGGGCGAGTTCATCACGGGCGATGCCGACATCTGCCTCGGCGAGATTGCGGGCACGCCCTTCTACATGAGTCGATCCCAGTTCGAATACTGGGAGCACACGCACCTGATCATCGATGCGGTGCCAGGCAACGGCGGCATGTTCTCGCTGGAACGTCCGACCGGGCTGCGCTTTCTGACGCGCTCGCGGCTCTACGACGACGCCGAATGGCAGGCGCTGGAAGCACAGGGCCGGCCGTAGCCGGACCCGCGCACTGTTTCTTTCACGGCGCCAGCCAGGCGACGTTGGCGCGTTCGAACATGCTGCGCAGTCGCCCGCTGCTGGCGAGGTCGTTGATGCCGGCTTGCAGTGCCTGCGCCAGGTCGGTCGCGTCCTTCTTCACCGCCATGCCCACCGCCCAGCCGTTGCGTGGGGCGCGCGGCGAGGGCAGGGGCGCGATCGCAAACCGCGCGTCGCCGCGCAGCACCGACTCCAGCTCCGACGCAAGACCCGCGGCAGCGGCCACCTCGCCGCGCTGGAGGGCATGCGCGGCCGCGGTCCCGTCCTTCCATTGCGTGCTGAGCTGGTTGCGATAGGCTCCGCCTTCGGCGCCGATCATCAACCAGCCGGCCAGCGTTTGGCCGGGCACAGCCACCTTCGCATCGCCCAGGTCCGAGAATCGATCGAGCCGCGGCAGGCGGTCGAGCTGCCGTGCCAGAACGACGCGCTCGCGACAGTACGGCGCGAAGATGGTGGCCTGTGGCGTCTCGTCGATCAGAGGCTTGTCGACCGGCACGTGCATCAGCACGTCGGCCGGGCCGAAACCCAGGTAGTGCCCGCGCCACACCATGTTGCGCAGGTCGTCGCCCATGTTTTCATCGGCGTGGAACGGCAGCATCGACAGCTTGACGCCGAGCGTGTCCGCCAGCGCCTGCGCCAGATCGACGTCGATGCCCATGCCGTCGTCATGGAATGGCGGCATGTCCTTGTAGATCGCGACGATGAGCGTCCCGCGCGCGCGAATGCGCTCCAGCGGCAAGGCGCGCGCGATGAGCGGCGCACCCGCAAGGCCGGCTGCGCCGAGCCAGCGCAGGCAGTCGCGGCGCGACGGTGGAGAGGCGTGCATGGTCGGCCCCTACATCGGCTTGTCGCGACGGGTCTCGAGGTAGGCCTTGATCGACCAGATGGCCTCCTGGCTCATCACGCCTTCGAATGGGGGCATGTAGACCGCACCGTTGCGCGTGCGGCCGTGGCGTACGGTGGTCAGGAAGTAGTCGTCCATCTCCTTGATGCACGCGGCCTTCTTGGCGGCGTCCTTCAGCGCCGCACAGTCGTTGTCGATCTTGCGCAGATCGGGCGCGATGCCACCGGAGATCGCCTCGATGCCATGGCAGCGCGCGCAGTTCTGGTTGTAGGCGGAGGTGCCGATCTTGATGGCCGGCGCGTTGCCGCGATAGGGGTTCTCGGGGCGCCATTCCTTGCCCAGTCCGGGCAGTCCGCTGGTGTCCACGGCCTGTGGCGTCACGTCGCCATGCGACCACGCCACGGTGGCGCCGGCCATGCAGATGGCTGCACCGAGCAGCACGCCGGCCTTTCGGCCCGCCCAACCCCACGTTGCCTTCCTGCGAATCAGGCTGCCCAGCCGCCACCCGGCGCTCGGATCGAAACTCGTCATGTCAGTCTCCGTTCGTGCATAAGTAGAAACATGACCAGATCCGCAAACGCCGTGCCACTCGGAGTTGTTGCAAGCGGGTACACAAATTGCGTGGAAAGCTCCGTCATGTGGCATCCTTGTCGTCTGGCAGCCGACGTGTGACAGCGAGGGTCGGCTTCCGATGTATCAAAACGGAACACATTGGCCGATCCCACGATGTTTTTCGAACGAGAGAACCTGCTCGCCTAGAAGCAGAGGAGACAGACAAATGGTTGACAACCACCGTGCGCTGGCCACGACCGCCAAGACCTGGACCACGCCTGCAGTGCTGCCCGTCCCACCGCAGCCGGCGCGAACGGAGCTGATCGAGCAGTGGCATCAACGCTGCGCAGCCCTGGGTCTGACCCGCATGGAAAGGCCCGACTTCGAGCCCCTGATGCGCAGCGATCTCACCGTGGCGCGCGAACGAAACCAGCGCCTGTTCACCCACGCCGCACCCGTGATGGAAATGCTCTTCGAGCAGATCGTGAACACCGAGAGCATGATCGTGCTGGCCGACATGACGGGCACCATCCTTCATTCCGTCGGCGACGACAAGTTCCTGCAGCGCGCCGACAAGGTCGCGCTGACGCCGGGCGTGAACTGGGCAGAGCACTCCAAGGGCACCAACGCGATCGGCACCGCGTTGTTCGAGGAGGCGCCCACCGTGGTCCACGGCGGCGAGCATTTCATCCACGCCAACCACTTTCTCACCTGCTCGGCGGCGCCCATCTTCGACCCGCGTGGCAACATGCTCGGCGTCCTCGACGTCACCGGCGACCAGCGCTCCTACCATCAGCACACGATGGGCCTGGTCCGCATGTCAGCGCGCATGATCGAGAACCAGTGGTTGTCCGACGACTATGGCAACCGGTTGCGCCTGCATTTCCATAGCCGTGTGGAGTTCATCGGCACGCTGCTCGAGGGGATCATCGTTGTCGGCGCGGACGGCAAGATCCTCGGGGCCAATCGCAGCGCGCTCGACCAGCTCGACATGAGCAGCGCCGCGCTGCGCATGCACAGTCTCACCAGCCTGTTCGGCACGACCGCTTCAGCCGTGTTCGATCACTTCCGCACGCCCCTGCCCGTGCCGATGGCGCTGAGCCTGGCCGGCGGGCGGCAGTTTCATGTCAACGCGCGGTTCAACGGGCCACAGCGGTCTGTGGTCATGGAGCCGACGTTGTCGCCGGCAGCCACCGATGTGGCCGTCGAGCGCAGGGCGGCCGGGGCCGAGAGCGGCAAGCGCTCGGGCTCGCTGGCCGGCGACACGGCGCATTCCGCCGACGGCACGCTGTTCTCGGGCCTGCACTACCTGAACACGGGCGACCCGCAGATCGGTGCGCTGGTCCGGAAGGTGCAACGCGTCATCAACCGCGACATTCCGCTGCTGATCCTCGGTGAGACGGGCACGGGCAAGGAATTGCTGGCGCGCGCGGTCCACCAGGATTCGAACCGCGCCAAGCAGCCCTTCGTGGCCGTCAACTGTGCATCGATTCCGGAGTCGCTGATCGAGGCCGAGCTGTTCGGCTATGAAGACGGCGCCTTCACGGGCGCTCGCCGCAGGGGATCGGTCGGGCGCATCGTGCAGGCCAACGGCGGCACGTTGTTCCTCGACGAGATCGGTGACATGCCGCTGGCCCTGCAGGCCCGTCTGCTGCGGGTGCTGCAGGAGCGCAACGTGACGCCACTGGGCAGTCTCAAGTCGATTCCGGTGGACATCGCGGTGATCGGTGCGACCCACCGCAAGCTGCGCGAGATGATCGAGGCCGGCTCGTTCCGCGAAGACCTGTACTACCGCCTGAACGGCCTGGTGGTGAAGCTTCCCGCACTGCGTGAGCGCAACGACCTGGATGTGGTGGCGCGCCGGATCCTGCTGGCCGAGTGCCCGCATGGCACACCGGACATCAGCGCGGCGGTGATGTCGCTGTTCCAGGGCTACCCCTGGCCGGGCAACGTGCGCCAGCTTGCGAACGTCCTGCGCACGGCGTCGGTCATGGCCGCGGGCGAACGAGAGATCGCGGAGCACCATCTGTCGGATGACTTCCTCGAGGATGTGCGATGCACACGCCAGCGACCGGAGCCCGTGGCGTTCGTGGCGATGCCGGTCGCGCCGCCCGCGCTCGACGCTGCCCCTGTCCGTTTCGCGCCCGTGCCCGACGAGCGCGCGGCGCCGCCTACCGTCACGCCCGCACCGTCCCCGGCGATGAACGAGGCCGCTGCGCCCCGTACGCTCGGCGAGTCGGAAGTCGAGCTGATCCGCAACGCCGTTGCCGCCGCCAACGGGAACATCTCGGTCGCCTCCAAGCAGCTGGGCATCAGCCGCAACACGATCTATCGGAAGCTTCGCTGGGCCAAGTGAAGCGCGCCAGCGCCCGACGGTCCTAAGGGACTACCCTGTACCGCCGTCGCACGGCGCTGTACCACCCTGGAACACTCCCCCCCGGGCATCGGCCCCCAGGGCCCTTCCGACGTCCCATTCCCGCCCTCTGACGTCTTCGAAATAGGGGCAATCCCGAGTCTTTTCGCCCATGCGGCACCCTGCCGCCGCAGGCATGCGATTTGCGAAACAGCACAGGCCCCAAAGGCAATTCCGCCTGGGCCTGTTCTGCTCTGAAGGAGACTCCATGAAATGGTCGCAACCCGCGTTTGAAGACATGCGCTTCGGCTTCGAGATCACGATGTACATCTCGCACCGCTGACCCCTCGCAAGCCGGTGGCGGGCGGCCTCCCGTCGCCCTGCCGCCGGCCCGAATCTTCCCTCCTCATCATGCAAATACTCGTGCTCGGATCCGGCGCCGGTGGCGGATTTCCGCAATGGAATTGCAACTGCCGGCAGTGCGCCGGCCAGCGCCTGGGCGCATTCCCCTCGCAGGCGCGCACGCAGAGCTCCATCGCCGTGTCGAGCGACGGCGAATCGTGGGTGCTTCTCAATGCCTCGCCCGACATCGGCCAGCAATTGCGCAGCCATGCAAAACTGCATCCACGCCACGGCGTGCGCGACACGCCGATCAAGGCCGTCGTGTTGATGGATGCGCAGATCGACCACGTCACCGGCCTGCTCGGCATGCGCGAAGGCCCGTGCATCGACATCTATGCGACGCCCTGCGTGTTCGAGGACCTGACCACCGTCTTCCCGGTGCTCAGCGTGCTCGAACACTATTGCGGCACACGCTGGCACATGCTTGCGGTGGCCGGCACCAGGACCAGCGCTGCCTTCACCGTCGAACGGTTTCCTTCGCTTCGCTTCACGGCGGTGGCCATTCCGGGCAAGGCGCCACCCTATTCGCCCCACCGCCGCGAGCAGACGGTCGGTGACAACATCGCGCTCCTGATCGAAGACCTCGCAGACGGCAAGTGCCTGTTCTACGCGCCGGGCCTGGCGGAGGTTGGCGCGCACGAACTGCAGTGGATGCACGGCGCCGACTGCCTGCTCGTCGACGGCACCTTCTGGGTCGAGGACGAAATGCTGAACGCCGGCCTCAGCCGCAAGACGGCCAGCGAGATGGGCCACCTGCCGCAGATGGGCAGCGACGCACGCCTGGGCATGGTCGACGTGATGCTGGCCACGGCCGCGCGGCGCAAGGTTCTGATCCACATCAACAACAGCAACCCGATCCTGGACGAGGCCAGCGAGCAGCGCCGCCTGCTCGACAGCCACGGCATCGAGGTGGCCTACGACGGCATGGAGATCACGCTATGACGGCAACTTGTCTGAATCCGCGCGAAGCGGCGCGCGACGAACTGCAGCGCCTGTGGGCCTTCGACGAGTTCGAGGCCCGCCTGCGCGCCTGCGAGTCGCGTTACCACATCCACCATCGTTTCAACCGGCGGCTCAATCGCGGCGAACTGCAGCCCTTCCAGGTGCGCGCCTGGGTGGCCAACCGGTTCTACTACCAGGTCAACATCCCCCGCAAGGACGCGGCGGTGATGTCCAACTGCGACGACCGCGCCGAACGCCGACGCTGGATCCTGCGCATGCTCGATCACGACGGGCGTGGCGACTACGCGGGAGACGACGCAGGTGGCATCGAGGCCTGGGTCCGCCTCGCAGAGGCCGTGGGCCTGGATCCGGCCGACCTCTGGGCGCATCGCCACGTGCAGCCCGCCGTGCGCTTTGCCGTCGACGCCTATGTCAACTTCGCGCGCCAGCGCCCCTGGGAGGAAGCGGCCATCTCGTCACTGACCGAGATGTTCGCACCGAAGATCCATGCCGACCGGCTCGCCGGCTGGCCTGCGCTGTACCCGTGGATCGACGTCGAGGGCCTGGCCTACTTTCGCAGCCGCATCCCGCTCGCCACGCGCGACGTCGAACACGGACTCGACGTTGCAAGGCGCTGGTGCACCACACGCGCGCGTCAGGAACGCGCACTGGCCATCCTGCACTTCAAGCTCGACATCCTGTGGTCGATGCTCGATGCGATTGAACGCGGCTTTCCGGACGACCTGCCAGCGGCACAACGACCATGATCACGCCCGACGCCCAGCCCCGCCTGTCGAGCCTGTACCGGATGCAGTTCGAGCCGGCCCAGGACAGCTGGATCCTGCTCTACCCCGAGGGCATGGTGCGCCTCAACCCCCCGGCCGCCGAGATTCTGCAACGCTGCGACGGTCGGCGCACGGTGGACGAGATCGTCACCGACCTGGAAATCGCCTTCGCGCAATCCCCTCTGCACGACGACGTGATGGTCTTCCTGAGCCAGGCACTGCAACGCGGCTGGCTGCAAGAGGCGCCATCATGACCGGCCACGGCGCGGCAGGGCCACCGCTGTGGCTGCTCGCGGAGCTGACCTATCGCTGCCCTCTGCACTGCGCGTTCTGCTCGAATCCGGTCGACTATGCGCGTCACCAGGACGAGCTCGACACCGCAAGCTGGCAGCGCGTGCTGACCGAAGCACGCGCGCTCGGCGCCGTGCAGCTCGGCTTCTCGGGCGGCGAGCCGCTGCTGCGGGACGACCTCGAGGAACTCGTCGCGCACGCGCACGGCCTGGGCTTCTACACCAACCTCATCACGTCCGGCGTCGGGCTCACCCGTGCGCGCGCCAGCGCGCTGAAGACGGCCGGCCTCGATCACATCCAGCTCTCTTTCCAGGACTCGACGCGCGAACTCAACGACTTTCTCAGCTCCACGAAGACCTTCGACCTGAAATCGAAGGTTGCCGGGATCATCAAGGCCGAGGGCTATCCGATGGTGCTGAACTGCGTGATGCACCGCTTCAACCTGCAGCATGTCGAGCGCATCATCGGGATGGCCGAGCGCATGGGCGCGGAATTTCTGGAGTTGGCCAACACGCAGTACTACGGCTGGGCCTGGCTCAACCGCGCCGCCTTGATGCCGACGCCGGCTGAACTGCGCGATGCGGAGGCCATCGTTGACATGCACCGCGCGAGGCTGGCGGGCCGGATGAAGATCCTCTGGGTCTCCCCCGACTATGCGGATGCCAAGCCCAAGCCGTGCATGGCCGGCTGGGGTTCGGTGTTCATGGTGGTCGCGCCGGATGGCATCGCCATGCCCTGCCACAGCGCCCGCATGCTGCCGGATCTGGCGCTGCCGAATCTGCAAGAGATGTCCGTGCGCGAGGCCTGGCACGGAAGCGAGGCCTTCAACCGCTACCGCGGCCAGGGCTGGATGGACCCGACCTGCAGCGATTGCGACGAACGGCATCGTGACTTCGGTGGCTGCCGTTGCCAGGCCTTTCTGGTCACGGGCGACGCGGCCGCGACCGACCCGGTATGCCCGAAGAGTGCGCACCGAGGGCGCGTCGACGACATGCTGGACGCCGCCGTCAGGGCGCGCGCCGATGGCGTGTCCATGCACACGTTGCGCTTCGTGCCGGGTGCAGGGCGAGGTGCAGGCCTGATGTTCCGCAGCGACGAGAACTCGCTCGCCTGCAGCGCGGCGGGCGCCCTCCCATGCTGAAGATCCGCGGCCTCACGCAGCGCTACGGTGCATGCGTCGCGCTGGATGCGCTGAGCCTTTCGATCGCGCGCGGCGCCTTCGTCGTGCTGCTGGGGCCGAACGGGGCGGGTAAGTCCACGCTGTTCCAGGTGCTGACCGGCTTGTTCGCGGCCGATGAGGGCGACATCGAGGTGGCCGGCCTGTCGATGCGCAACGATGCGCGCCGTGCGCTCGCGCACATCGGCGTGGTGTTTCAGCAGCAGTCGCTGGACCTCGATCTGAGCATCGCGCGCAACCTGCAATTCCATGCCGACCTGCAAGGCCTGCCATGGCATGTGTCTCGCGAGCGGATTGCCTTCGAGGCTGCGCGCCTCGGACTCACGGCGGACATGCAGCGCAGCGTGCGCGAGCTCTCCGGCGGCAACCGGCGCAAGGTCGAGTTGGTACGCGCGCTGCTGCACCGGCCCGACCTGCTGCTGATGGATGAGGCCACGGTCGGACTCGATCCCCGATCGCGCCACGACCTGGTCCATGGCCTGCAGGACGAGGTGCGCCAGCGCGGTGTGACCGTGCTGTGGGCCACGCACCTGGTGTCGGAAGCGGAGCATGCCGACCGTGTGCTGGTGCTGCACCGCGGGCGCCTGCTCGCCGACGGCACCCCCGCCGAAGTGAGGGCCACGCTGGGCGGCGCGACGCTGGAGGCGGCCTTCCTGAGCGCCACGCGTTCTCCTGCAACGACAGCAATGTGAGCGACAACCCGCGAGGCACCACCGCATGACCTGGTACACCCCCCTCCAGTCGGCCCCCTTGGTCGCTTTGGTCGCTTTGGCCGCTGCACTCGCGGCGCTGCCTGCGGCCGCCAGAGACAGCCAGCTCGCCTTCGTCTCCAGTGAGAAGGACCACGCGATCACCATGGTGGACCTGAAGACGCTGGCCGTCGTCGGCGTCATCCCGACCTGCAAGCGTCCGCGCCACATGCAAAGACTGAACGGCAACACCCAATTGATGGTGGCGTGCAGCGACTCGGGCCGGGCCGACATCATCGACCTGGCGACGCGCAAGTCGGTCGCGAGCGCGCCGCTCGGCGACGATCCGGAGGTATTCGACCTCTCGGCGGACGGCCGGACCGCCTATGTGTCGGCCGAGGACGACGGCACGCTCAACGTGTTCGACCTGACGGCGAAGAAGCTGGTCAAGGGCGTGCCCGTCGGCAAGGAACCCGAAGGTGTGAAGGTGTCGCCTGACGGCAAGCGCGTGTACGTGAGCTCGGAGATCGCGAACATGGTGCATGTGATCGACGCGGGCTCGCTCAAGGTGATCCGCAACATCCCGGTCGGCCCGCGCCCGCGTCGGTTCGCCTTTTCGGCCGACGGCAGCGAGCTGTGGGTGACCAACGAACTGGGCAGCAGCGTCAGCGTGATCTCGACGGGCGAGCTGAAGGTGCTGGCCACCATTCCCTTCGCGGTCAAGGGCCTGCGTCCGGACGACATCACGCCGGTCGGCATCACCTTGTCGCGCGATGGCAGGACGATGTACGTCGGGCTGGGCCGTGCCAACCAGGTGGCCTTCGTCGACGTGGCGTCGCGCGCCACGACGGCCCTGGCCCTGGTGGGCAAGCGGGCCTGGGGCGTGGCGATCAATCGAGATGGTTCTCGTCTGTTCGTGGTCAACGGCTTGTCGGATGACATGACGGTGATCGATGCCGCCACCGCGAAGCCGATCAAGACCATCGCCGTTGGACGCGTGCCGCACACGGTGGTCGTCGATGACTAGGATGAAACACCCCCCGACGCGCCTGCGGCGCCCCGAGTCGCTGCCAGAGACAGCGGCTCTTCGGGTCCGTCCAAGCCTGCGCAGGCAGGCTTGGAGCCGCGGACCTCAGCCCCCTCAAGGGGGGCGATACCGGCGGCCCGGCAAAGCCGGTTCCGCGGTATCCCTGGTATCGGACTGCGCCGGTTTCATGGGTCGTGGATCGCGCACCGCGCGGTGGAGCAACTGAAATGAAACTCGCCCCCAGGCTCGCGCACTTCGCGTCGCTCTCCACCCCCTGCCGGGGGCAACCCCGGCGGGCCGGCAAAGCCGGTTCCGCGGGGTTCCTGGCTTTGGCTGCGTCGGTTTCGTGTGTCGTGGGCGGTGCGTCTGCCCTCGCCGGCACGTTGACGCTCGGCATCGTCCAGCGCGCCGACGACGATCGCCTGGAGCCGGCGCGTGTCGCGCTCGCCTACCCGGGCCAGCCCGGCGGGCGCGCACGCGACGGCGTCGACATGGCCATCCAGGAGCGCCGGTTCGAGCTGGAGACAGCGGGCTTGCAGGTGGCCGTCATCGTGCGCGCGGCCAGGTCGGCGGACGACGCAGTCATGCAACTGCGCCAGCTCGAAGCGACCGGCACGGCGGCTGCCCTGCTCGATCTCCCTGCCGATTGGATCGCCGGCGCGTCGGCCGCGGCCGCCCTGCCCCTGCTCAATGTCGGCGACAGCGCCGATGCGTCGCGCCAGCAGGGCTGTCGAGCCAACCTGTTCCACACGCTGCCGAGCGACCGCATGCGCGTGGATGCCCTGGCGCAGGCCTTGCTCGCCCGCAAATGGCTGCGTGTGCTCCTGATCTCCGGTCCGCGACCCGAGGACGCAAGCCGGCTTGCCCTGGCGCAGGCTGCGCTGAAACGCTACGGCCTGAAGCAGGTGGCGAGCCGGAACTTCACGCTTTCCGCCGACCCGCGCAAGCGCGAATCGGCCAACCCCTTGCTGCTGACCGGCACTGCGGCGGTCGGCGGCGACTATGACGTCGCCTGGGTGGTCGACAGCGACGGCGAGTTCGCGCGCGCATTGCCCTACCGCATCGCTCTGCCGCGCCCCGTCGTCGGCGATGCCGGCATGACCGCGCTGGCCTGGGCACCGCATTTCGAGCGCTATGGCGCGCCGCAGCTCGCGCGCCGCTTCGCCCGCGCGACGCAACGCCCGATGACCAGCCACGACTGGGCGGCCTACATCGCCATCAAGGCCTTGTTGAATGCCGCGCTGGAACAGCCCGCTGCACCCACGGCCGCAAGACTGAACGCTGCGCTCAACCAGCCTGATTTCACGCTCGACGGCTTCAAGGGCGTTCGCCTGAGCTTCCGCGCCTGGGACCATCAGCTGCGCCAGCCGATGCTGCTGACCGACGGCGTCGCCGTGATCGGGACCGCGCCGGTCGACGGCGTCATGCACGCGAAGAACGTGCTCGACACGCTCGGCACCGACGCAGCTGAATCGCCTTGCAAGGGCGCGCCGTGACGAGGGCCAAGCGCCACGGCGACATCGGCCATGCGCTGCAGGCGCTGCGCGCCATCGTCATGCGCGAACTGCTCAAGTTCTGGCAGCAGAAGGCCCGCCTGGTCTCGGCGCTGGTGCGGCCGCTGCTGTGGCTCGCGGTGTTCGCGGCCGGGTTTCGCAATGTGTTCGGCGTGGCGATCGTCGAGCCCTACGACACCTACGTCCCCTACGACATCTACATCGCCCCGGGGCTGATCGGCATGGTGCTGCTGTTCAACGGCATGCAGTCGTCGCTGGCCATGGTGTACGACCGCGAGATGGGCCTGATGCGGCTGCTGCTCACGGCGCCGCTGCCGCGCTGGTGGCTGCTGCTGTCGAAGATGCTCGCCACCGCGCTGCTCAGCCTGGTGCAGGTGCTGGCCTTCGCCGTGGTGGCCGCGCTGCTCGGCACCACGCTGCCGATGGCGCCGCTCGCGCTGCTGCATGCCCTGTTCGCGACGCTCGCCTCGGCGCTGATGCTCGCTTCGATCGGGCTGCTGCTCTCGGTCTACGTCAGGCAGCTGGAAAACTTCGCCGGCACGATGAACTTCGTGATCTTTCCGATGTACTTCCTCTCCACCGCGCTCTACCCGCTGTGGAAGCTCGAGGAGTCGGGTGCGACCTGGGTGTATCGGGTGGCGCAGTTCAACCCGTTCACCCATGCGGTCGAGTGGATCCGCTTCGCGCTCTACGACAAGGACCCGGGCAGCGCGCCGCTGATCGTGCTGGGCACGCTCGTCGCGTGCTTCATGCTGGCCTGCCGGGGCTACGATCCTCAGCGCGGTTTCGGCGGGCTGACGCAGCGGGGCGCCACATGACGACGCGGCGCAGCCTGCTGCGCCTCGGCGCATCCTTGGCGGCGGTCACAGCCTCTCCATGGGTTCGCACGCAGCCGGGTGACGCCGCGTTCCCGCGGCGCCCGGTGTTCCTGTGGGTGCCATGGTCCGCCGGCGGTGGCACGGACGTCACCCTGCGCCTGCTGGCCGAACTGGCGGCGCATCAGCTGGGCCAGCCCATCCTCATCGAGAACCGCGGCGGTGCCGGCGGCACGCTCGCGATGCCGATCCTGCAACAGTCCCTGCCCGACGGCTACACGCTGGCGCAGATGCCGCAGCCGGTGTTTCGCGCGCCCTTGACGCAGAAGGTCGCGTGGGATCCGATCCGCGACACCACGCCGATCCTGCAGGTGAGCGGCGTGACCTTCGGCCTGCTGGTTCCCGCGGCCAGCCCGCTGCGCAGCGTGGCCGACCTGCTGGCCCACGCGGCGGCATCCCCGGGCCGGTTGACGATCGCGACCAACGGCATCGGCACCACGCCCCACGTCGCGCTCGACGCGCTGTTCGCCCGCCACGGACTGAGCTTCATCCACGTGCCGTACAAGGGCGCGGCCGAGCAGATGATCGCGCTGTCGGCGGGCCAGGTCATGGCCGGCGTCAACGCCAACGGTTTCGCACCCTTCGTCGACTCGGGCCGCCTGCGGCTGCTGGCGACCTTTGGCGCGGCCCGCTCCCGGCGCTGGCCCGACGTGCCGACCATGAGCGAACTCGGGCACGGCATCGTCGCGATGTCGCCCTACGGCCTGGCCGGGCCGCGCGGCGTGCCCGACCCCATCGTGCGGCGACTGCACGATGCCTTCAAGGGCGCGCTGTTCGACCCGCGGCACATCGCCGAACTGGCCAAGTACGACCAGGAGGTCGCCTACCTCGACAGCACCGACTACGGCCTCAGCATGCGCGAGGCGTATGCCGCCGAGAAACGCACCGTGGAGCGCCTGGGTCTGGGCCCGGTGTAACGGCGATGTCGCGACTGTGGGTCGTCTGGCTGATCGCGCTCCTGCAAGGTCTCGCGAGCGACGCACAGGCCGGGGTGATGACGCGCGCCACTTTGCAGGCGCGCTTTCCTGCGCCGCTGGTGGTCGGAGAGAGAGACCCGCAGCTGCCGGTGTGGCCCGTCTTCAAGCAGGATGCGACCGCGACGGCGCTGGTGGGCTACGTCTTCGAATCGATCGACTTCGCGCCGATCCCCGGCTTCTCCGGCACGCCGTTCAACCTGCTTGTCGCGCTCGACCCCAGGGGCGGCTTCCTCGACGTGCAAGTGCTCTCCCACCACGAGCCGGTGTTCCTCGAAGGGCTGGGCGAGGCGCCGCTGTTGCGCTTTGCCGCCCAGTACCGAGGGCTCTCGCTGCAGCAGAACATCAAGATCGGCTCGAACGCCAATCGCGGCGAGGAGCGCGGCAGCGCGAACGTCTATATCGACGGCGTGGCCAAGGCGACCGCCTCGGTGCGGATCCTCAACCAGAGCCTGCTTTCCTCGGCGCTGCGCGTGGCGCGCGCCCGGCTGGGTTTCGCGGCAGGGCGCGACCCGGAGCTGGTGGCACGCGTGCGGCGCGACACCTATGCACCGATGCATTGGGACGCCATGCTGCGCGACGGCCTGGTCCGGCACGTCCGGATCACGCAGGGCATGGTCGAGAAGGCCTTCGAGGGCAGTGGTGTCGAACCGCCCGTCGCCGGCCAAGCGGACGATAGCTTCTGCGACCTGTACGTCGCCTACCTCAACGCCCCGCCGGTGGGCCGCAACCTGCTGTCGGACGCAGGCTGGCAGCACTTGCTCGGGCGCATCGACGACGGCGACCATGCCTTGCTGGTGATCGCCGTCGGCCCCTACACCTTCGTTGGTGACAAGTTCGTGCGCGGCGCCGTGCCCGACCGGCTGACGCTGCGGCAGGGCGACCTGCCCCTGGAACTGCGGGATCTCGACCTGGACGACCCGCTCGCTCTGCCGGCGGACTTGCGCGGCGCCGATGCGAAAGTCTTCCGCGTCATCGGCCCGGCCGGACTCGACCCGGCGCAGACACTGAACTTCGCGCTGCGGGTGACGCGCGACAAGGGGATGATCTACCCCGAGCGCGTCAGCCGCGACTTTGCCGTGCCCTACACGCTGCCCGCCAGCGAAGTGATCCTGCCCGACATCGACAGCAACGGCTGGCAGGGGATCTGGCGCTCACGGGCCTGGGAGCTGGTGGTGCTGGCCGGTGCGCTGGCCTTGCTGGCGGTGGTCCTGGCCCGGCCGACGTGGATCGTTGCCACACCGGCGCGGCTGGCGCGCTTTCGCACCGGCTACCTGCTCTTCACGCTCGCATTCATCGGCTGGTTCGCCCAGGGGCAACTGTCGATCGTCAACGTCACGGCCCTGATCCAGGCGGCGGTGGCTGGGCGGGACCTCAGCTTCTTCCTCCACGACCCGATGACGGTGGCGCTGTGGACCTTCGTCGCGGTGACGCTGGTGGTGTGGGGCCGCGGCACCTTCTGCGGATGGCTCTGCCCGTTCGGCGCCCTGCAGGAACTCGTCGCCCAGGCCGCGCGACGCCTCGGCATCAAGCGCATCAAGCTGCGCCGAGGCCTCGACGCCAGGCTCAAGCGGGTCAAGTACGCGGCGTTCGCGCTCCTCGTCGGGCTGGCCGTGGTGTCGCCGACCTGGACCGATCGGGCGGTGGAGATCGAACCCTTCAAGACCGCGATCACGCTGAACTTCATGCGTTCATGGCCGTTCGTGGCATGGGCGCTCGGATTGCTTCTCGTGAACGCCGTCCTCTACAAGGGATTCTGCCGTTACCTGTGTCCGCTGGGTGCAGGGCTGGGCCTGATCGGCCGACTGCGACTGCTGCGCTGGATTCCACGCCGCAGTGAATGCGGCACGCCGTGTCAGACCTGCCGCCATCGCTGCGAGTACCAGGCCATCCAGCCCGGTGGTGCCATCGTCTATGAAGAGTGCTTCCAATGCCTGGATTGCGTGGCGATCCACGACAGCCCCGAGCGGTGCGCACCGCTGATCGCCCATCGCCGCGACCGGGTCATCGCGATCCGTCCGTTGCCGGCGTCGGCCCGGAGCGACGCATGAAGCGGCGACAGTGGCTGCGCGCGACACTGGGGCTGGGCGCGCTTGCCGGCGTCTCGGGCCTGGCACCTGCGGTGAGCTCGCTGCACTGGGGCCGACGTTCGATGCTGGGCTTCGGCACCACGCTCTCGCTGCAGGCCGCGCACGAGGATGCACAGATGCTGGAACGTGCGCTCGATGCAGGGACGCAGGCGCTGCGCCGCATCGAGAGCCTGATGAGCCTGTTCGACCCCGACAGCGCCCTGTCGATGCTCAATCGCAACGGCAGGCTGCAGTCACCGCCTCCCGAGCTGGTCGACATCCTCGACATCGCGCATGCCGTCTCCCGCGACAGCGACGGTGCGTTCGACGTCACGGTGCAACCGCTGTGGCTCGCCTTCGACGGGGCGCGGCGCGCGGGACGCCTGCCCGCACCGCGCGAAGTCGACGCCGCGCGTGCCAGGGTGGACTGGCGCGCACTCGACGTCGGGCGACGTCTCATCCGCTTCGACATGCCCGGCATGGCCGCAACGCTCAACGGCATCGCGCAGGGCTATGCGGCCGACCGGGTGCGTGCCGTACTCGCTTCGCACGGTATTCGCCACGCGTTGGTCGATGCGGGCGAATTCGCTCCCCTCGGGCGCAACAGCGAGGCCAGACCCTGGACGCTCGGCATCGCCGACCCGCGCGAAGAGTCCGTGTTGATCGCGCGCCTGATGGCGGACGGTCGATGCATCGCGACGTCGGCCGACAATCTCACAAGCTTCAGCGCCGACCACCGCCATCACCACATCTTCGACCCGCGCACGGGCTATTCGCCGCCCGCGCTCTCGGCCGTGACCGTCGTGGCCGACACCGGTGCCATGGCCGATGCCCTGACCAAGGTGTTCTTCGTGGCCGGCCCAGCGCTGGCGCGTGCGCTCGCGCACCGGTGGAAGGTCGACGTCCTGTGGGTCGACAAGGCCGGCCGCTGGGAAGCCACGCCCGGCCTTCGGCTCGACCGGGCTTGAGCTTCCCGTTTCAGGCGCCGAAGGTGTAGCGGACGCCCACCCAGGCCGCGCGCGGTGCAGCGGGCGACATCAGGCTGGCCCGGCTCACCGGGTAGTCGCCGTTGGCGTTGCGCGGCAGCCCGCGCGCGAGATAGGCCCCGTTGGCCGTGAAAGCATCGGTGCCCAGTTGCCCACCGGTCGTGTACTTGCGGTCGAACAGGTTGGCGATCTGCACGAAGAACTTCAGGCCGGGCCGCGGCTTGTAGTCGACGCCAAGATTGAACACCGCATAGCCCGCACTGTGCCCCGGCCCGGCGTAGTACACCCCGTCGGGCGCATGCAGACCGTTCTCGTTGCCGCGCAGGTTGGCGCCGCTCGATGCGACCATGTCCAGGCCGATGCGCCATTGCGCGTTCGGCTCGTGGTCGGCATACAGCTTGAGCACCTGCCGCGGCAACATCGGGATGCGGTCGCCCGGCCGGATCTGGATATTGCCGGTGGTTCCGGGGAAGCCGGCCAGTGCCTGGTCGTTGCTGCTGTTGCCCGACCCACCGACCGTTTCCACGCTGCGGTAGGTCGCGTCGAGCAGCATGAAATTGCCGCCCAATGTCAGGCCGCCGGCGGGCTGCGCGTTCAAGCCCATTTCGATGCCCTGCCGGCGCGTCTTGCCGAAGTTCTTGAAGTAGCCGAAGCCGCTCGAATCATCGGCCACGAACAACAGGTCATCGCGGTTGTCGGAACGGAACACGCCGAAGTTCCATGTCGTATTCGGCTGCACCACCCCGCGAAGGCCGGCCTCGTAGGTCGTTGTCACCACCTGCTTGAGCGGGGGGTCGCCGGCGAAGGAATTGGGCAGCTTGCACGGGCTCGCCGGATCGGCGCAACCCAGCTCGATCGCCGTCGGCGCGCGGCTGCCCTGGTTGGCCCCGGCATAGAGGGTGACGGCTTCGCTCGGTGCGAAGGTCAGCCCGATCGCGGGGTTGAGGCGGCTGAAGGTGTAGCGGCCATCCAGCGAGCCCGGGCCGCCACCGGGCATCAGGCCATCGGTATTGTTGACCGAAGTACGGTTGTAGCGGCCCGAGAGCGTGAGGTGCGTCTTCGCATCGAGCGCCATGGTGTCGGTGGCATACACGCTGTAGGTGCTCGACCGGCTCGACAAGGCGACGCGCGCATCGAAGGCGTTCTCTGAATCCTGCGTGCCATCGGCAAAGGCGCCGGGGCCGAACACCGGCGTCACGCTGCGGTCGGGGTTGATGTAGCCGAACTGCGTGCTCTGGCCGAAGCGCACGCGGCTCGCATCGTAGGCTGCGCCCAGCACGACCAGGTGTTCGACGCTCCCCGTCTTCGCTGCCGCGGAAAATTGTCCCGCGAGGCCCTGGTTCTGCTGCTTTGTCTCGGTGCGGTTGATCAGGCCGTTGCACTTCTCGTTGGGTTCAGTGTTGAGCAGCGCGTTGGCGATGCAGCGCCACTTCGGAAACGGCGTATTGGAGGCGTTGGCGCCGCTCGTCGGCACGCCCGTGAAGCCCGCGGCGGCGAGTGCCGCCCGCTCGGCCGGGCTGGGTTGATAGACCGATTCGCTCAAGGCATCGTCGTTGACGTCGCCGTTGAAAGTGTTCGTCCTGATGTTGCGATAGTAGGCGTTGCCCGACAGCGTCCAGGTGTCGTTCAAGGCCTGGGTCATCGCGAGGTTCAGGAAGGTCGACTTGTTCCTGGTGTTGTCGGGAATCGTGCGCACGCTGGCCAAGTCGCGCTGCAGTGCGCCCAGCTCCTGCGTGCCGTTGCCCGTGAGGTCGTTGTCGGCGAAGGCCGCGGTGAGCGAGATGCTGCCGTCGCGCGTCACCCGTCCGACCTTGGTGAAGAGCTGGCTCACATCGGTGGGCGAAGCGACGCGCCAGCCATTCTCGTGAAAGCGGTTGCCGGCGATGAACCAGTTCCAGCCGCTGTCCTTGTCGCTGCCGCCGGTCTCGAACTCGGCGGCGGCGCGGCCCCATGAGCCGCCCACCACCTGCATCGACGTCCCCGGATTGTGCAAGCCATCCTTGGTCTGGATGGCCAGCGCGCCGCCGAGCGTGTTGAGGCCGAACAGCGGATTGCTGCCGGGCATCAAGGCGATCGTCGAGATGACCGTGCGCGGAATCAGGTCCCAGCTCACGACGTCGCCAAAGGGTTGATTCAGGCGCACGCCATCCATGAACACCGACAGGCCCTGCGGCGTGCCCAGCAGCGGCGATGCCGTGAAGCCTCGGTAGTTGATGTCGGGCTGGAACGGGTTGCCTTGCGTCTCGTTCACCGTCACGCCGCCGACCGCGCGAAGAAGGTAGTTCGTCAGGTCGGGCGCATGAAGGCGTTCGAGGTCGGCACCGGTGGCCGTTTGCACGTTGGACGGCACGGCGTCACGCGGCACGTCGAGGCCGGGCAGCGGCGTCGGCGCGACCACCTCGATGGTCGGCAGTTCGTGCGACTCGGCCGCCTCTTGCGCCGCTGCGCCTGTCCAGTTGCACAGCAGCAGACTGACCGCGGCGAGCGACGTGAAGGAGAAGGCGGGAAGGCGACCGCGACGGTTCATGGGTGAGGCTCAGCCCGGCTTTTTAACCCAGGCCGTACACCAACCCTCGCCCGCGACCTGCTTGCGCCCGAACATCGCGCAGCCCGCCCACGGGTCCGAGGACGCGCCTTGCCACATCGCGCAGTTCACGCAGCGCTGCGTCGCCGCATGCTTCGGATACTTCTTCGCATCGACGGCCTTGGTGTCCTGCTTGTAGCCCAGCGCCACCGCGGTCTCGTCGGACTCCTCGACGCGTGCGGCCGCCCATGCCGCAACGGGCACCAGCGTCACGACGCAGGTGCCGCCCATCATCCGTCCGGCGAACACCCTTCTGGTGATCCCGGCGCCCATGCTTTGGTTGGTTTCGTGCATGACGTGGGCCTCAGTGGGATGCGACCTTGGTCGCGCCGCTGGCTTGCACCGTGCGCGGCGCGCCTGTGGCACCGGGGATCTTGAAGACCCAGACCATGCCACCCTGCTCGAGCAGGTTGACCTTCTTGGCCACCTCGCCGCCCCAGAGTGGCACCGCTCCGCCCCAGCCCGAAACCACGCTGACGTACTGTTCGCCACCCTGCATCCAGGTGACGGGCGGCGCGACGACGCCGGAGCCGGTCTGGAACTGCCAGACCACCTTGCCGGTCTTGGCGTCGGCCGCCTTCAGGTAGCCCTCGGGCGTGCCCCAGAAGACGAGGTTGCCGCCGGTGGTCAGCACGCCGCCCCAGAGCGGCGCGCCATTCTTGACTTCCCAGGCCATCTTGCCGGTCTTCGGGTCGAAGGCGCGCAGCGATCCGATGTAGTCCTCGTTGAGCGGCTTGATCGTGAAGCCGGCGCCGAGGTAGGCCGCGCCCTTCTTGTATGCGACCGGTTCGTTCCAGATGTCCATGCCCCATTCGTTGGCCGGCACGTAGAACATCTTCGTGTCGGGGCTGTAGGCCATCGGCATCTGGTTCTTGCCACCAAGGAAGCCGGGCGCCGCGAACACCGCGCTGCCCTTCTTGCCATCGGATGTTGCGGTCGGGTCGCCGGGGCGGTTGTCCGCGATGAAATTGGGCCGCCCGGTCTTCAGGTCGATGCCACTGGCCCAGGTGATCTTCTTGACGAACGGAAAGGCGTTGATGAGCTTGCCGGTGGTGGCGTCATTGACATAGAAGAAGCCGTTGCGGTCGGCCTTGCCGCCGACGCGCTTGCCGTCCATGTCGAAGGTGACGAACTCATTGACGCCGTCGAAGTCCCAGCTGTCATTGGGCGTACTCTGGTAGCTCCACTTGATCTGGCCGGTCTTGACGTCGATGGCCACGGTCGAACACGAGTAGAGGTTGTCGCCCTCCCGCAGGTGGCTGTTCCAGGGCGCCGGGTTGCCGGTGCCGAAATAGGCCAGGCCGGTCTTGGCGTCATAGGTTCCGCCGAGCCAGGTGGCCGCGCCGCCGGTCTTCCACAGGTCGCCGGGCCAGCTCTTGTTCAGCGTGCCGGAGATGCCGTTTTCCTTCTTGTTTCCATCCTTGTCGTAGGTGTAGCCCATGTGGCCTTCGACGGTGGGGCGCATCCACAGCAGCTTGCCGGTCTTCGGGTCCCGCGCCTCGACGCGGCCGACGACGCCGAACTCGCCGCCCGATACGCCGGTCAGCATCACGCCGCCGGCGATGATCGGCGCCGCGGTGGCCGAATAGCCGGCGGCGTAGTCGTCGATCTTCTCCTTCCAGACCACGTCGCCGGTGTTCTGGTCGAGCGCAACGAGTTGCGCGTCGAGGGTCGCGAAGATCACGAGGTTGTCGTAGAGCGCGGCACCGCGGTTGACCACGTCGCAGCACGGCATGATGCCCTCGGGCAGCCGGTGCTCGTACTTCCACAGCTTCTTGCCGGTGGTCGCGTCGAGCGCAAAGATCCGCGAGTAGGACGCGGTGACGAACATCTTGCCGTTCATGATCACCGGCTGCGACTCCTGCCCGCGCTGCTTCTCGCCGCCGAACGAGAAGGCCCAGACCGGGAGCAGCTTGGCGGCGTTGGTCGCGTTGACCTGCTTCAGCGGCGAGTAGCGCTGGCCCTGGGTGTTGATGCCCCAGGTCAGGACATTGCCTGTGGCCGTGGCCTCCGACTGGATCATCTTGTCCGTGACCTGCGCGTGGGCGACAGCGTTGGCCAGGCCAACCGCGATGAGTGCGGCTAAGAGCTTCGATTGCATGGTGTCTCCTGATGGTGGAACTTGGGGTCGATGAAGCGCGCGAAGCGCGCCCTCCACGGCTCAGGGGGCAAGGGCCATGCCAAGCACCCAGACTCCGACCCTGTCGCAATACGGGTCCCTTTGCCTCCTGGTATGCGGGTTTTCCCGTTGGACTGCTACAAGGTTGAACAGTCGAGGCGCATAGGAGCGTGACATCGCGTCACAGTCCCACCGGATGCTGCGGCGGACCCACGGCTGGTGGAACAATCCGCGCATGCCCCACCCCATCACTGCACCCTTCGGCACCTGGGTGTCACCGATCAGCCCTGAACTCGTGGCTTCGGCACGGACCACGGTGGTCGACGTGCTGCTTGATCAGGGCGAGGTGTATTGGATCGAAGGAAGACCCTTGGAGGCCGGGCGGCAGGTACTGGTCCGGCTGGGACCGGACGGCGTAGGGGTCGACCTCACACCGATGCCCTTCTCGATGCGCACGCGGGTCCACGAGTATGGCGGCGGCGCGGTCCTCGCGGCCGCGGGCACGGTCTACTTTTCGAACTTCTCCGACCAGCGGCTCTATCGCCTCGATGGCGACAGTTCCCCGGTCGCGCTGACCCCGACGTCCGATGGTGCCGCGCTGCGCTTTGCCGATGGCTTGCTCGACACCCGGCGCCAGCTCTGGATCGGCATTCACGAAGACCACCGCGCATCGGGGACGGACGCGATCAACAGCATCGTCGCTGTCGATCTCGGCGGGGGCGACGCAGGAAGCGTGCTCGTTCAGGGCAACGACTTCTATGCTTCTCCGCGGCTCAGCCCCGATGGAACAAGGCTCGCGTGGCTGACATGGAACCATCCTGACATGCCGTGGACCGCCGCAGAGCTGTGGATCGGCGATTTCGATGGCACTGCCGTCGCCAACCCGGCGCATGTGGCGGGCGGCCCAGGCGAATCCGTGTTTCAGCCCGAGTGGTCCGCCGACGGCCTGCTGCACTACGTGTCCGATCGGTCGGGCTGGTGGAACATCTACCGGCGCGATGCGAGCGGCTCCAGCACCAACCTCTGCCCGATGGCCGCGGAGTTCGGCCGCGCCCAATGGACCTTCGGGATGTCGACGTATGCCTTCCTGTCGACGGATCAGTTGGTATGTGCCTACGTTGAAAACGGCAGAGGCAGACTCGCTCGCCTGGACTTGCGCGACCATTCGCTCGTACCGTTCGATCTGCCGTATACGGACTTTTCCGCGATTCGGGCGAACGACGGCAAGGTGGCTTTCAAGGCCGGCGGGCCGAGCGTCGGGAGCGCGGTCGTTGTCCTCGACGTGGCCTCCGGCGGCGCGACGGTTGTCAAGCGTGTTTCGGACATGCAGAGTGATCCCGCGATGCGGGACCACGTTTCGGTGGCCCAAGTCATCGAGTTTCCGACCCCTCGAGGTGACATCGCGTTCGCCTTGTTCTATCCGCCCGCCAATGCAAACTATCGAGGCCCGACCGGGGCGCTGCCGCCGCTGGTCGTCAAGTGCCACGGCGGACCCACCTCCTCGGCGTCGAGCAGCCTCGACCTGCGCACACAGTTCTGGACCAGTCGCGGCATCGCCGTCGTCGACGTGGACTACGGAGGAAGCACCGGCTACGGCCGCCCCTACCGCGATCGCCTGCATCGGATGTGGGGCCTCATCGACGCGGAAGATTGCGCAGCCGCCGCCTCGTACCTGGCCATGGGTCAGCGGGTCGATGCCGAGCGTATGGTCATCACCGGCAGCAGTGCCGGGGGATATACGGCGCTGCGCTGCCTCACGCATGCCGACCCGGAGGTGCGAAGGCTGTTCAAGGCCGGCGCAAGCCACTACGGCGTGAGCGACCCCATGGCGCTGGCGCGTGAAACGCACAAGTTCGAGTCGCGCTATCTCGACTGGCTGATCGGACCGCTTGCCGACCAGCAGACCTACTTCGACAGATCGCCCGTGCGCCACGCGGATCTGTTGAGCGCGCCGATGGCATTCTTTCAGGGGATGGAAGACAAGATCGTCCCTCCCAGCCAAACCGAGGGGATGGTGCAAGCGCTGCGTGCACGAGGCATCCCGGCCGTCTACCTCCTTTTTGTCGGGGAGCAGCACGGCTTTCGACAGGCCTCGCATATCGAACAGGCGCTGCGGGCAGAGTCCGCCTTCTTTGACGCCGTGGCGTTCAGCGCCTCCGCCAACGCCATGCCGCCGAGCGGCCTGTGAGCGTGGCCGACAATCGACCGCAGGCGGCAGTGAAGGCGCGACAGTTCGCCGGGGCAACTCAGGGAGATCGGACTTTCCCCAAAGTTCGTGGACGATCAACGCACAGCATCGAGCAGGACCGCTACGGCCCCCGATCGATGTGGACAGGGCGCCTGGGGCCGCAGGACCTCATGCTGCTGCGCAACCACGGGACGCTGGCCGTCTCCGCCTTGAAGGTCAGTGCCGTGACCGGGCTTACACCGGGGAAGGTCATCAGGCGCATACACAGCGGGTCGGCCTTGACCAGGGCCTTGATGGCGTTGTCGAGCTTGAGGTAGGTCTTGTAGAGCACGGTTCGTGCATCCAGCAGCGGTGTGAGCGCACAGGAAAGCATCTCGTCATGGGCGAAGGTCTCTCGCACTTGGGCGTCGAAGGAACCGTGGCCGACCCGGCTGGCTAAACGGGTGCCGAAGACACGAAGCAGGCCACGCAGTTCGTTCTCGAGGTCCACGCACTTCTTCAGGATGGCTTTGCGGCTGGCGAGCAGCGCACGCACACGGTGGCTGGGTTTACGAGTCTAGGAAGAGAACTCTGCGGGTCAACCAACCCGCCCGATCACCGCTGCGGCCGTCGCTCGGCCGCGTGCCTGCCTACAACCCGAGCGCCGGCAGCGAGCGCCCGGTTGTCTTGCAGCTCACTTCGGTGCAAGGCCCGCTGGCGCGCAGCGTGGCCGACTTGCGGCTGTCACTGTCCGCCATGGCGGCAAGGGACTGGCGCGACCCATGGTGGACGCCCGTCGCCGATGTCGATCCGGCAACGACGTCGCGTCGCGTGGCGCTGTGCACTGCGGTCCCGGGCATTCCGGCCGATCCGGCAGTGGTGCAAGCCTTGCGGCAAGCGGCCGCCTGGCCATGGGCGTGCAACTGGTCGCAGGTCGGTTCGGTGCAGGATTGTGCTTGGGGAAGGCTGCAGCCCCGTTGAGCGTCTTGGAATCGGTCGGTCGATGCCTTCAGGCTACGCGTTGCAGCCAACTCAAGTCAGACGCTCCTGATTCTCGAGATGTACTCGGTACCGCTCTCGGGCAACCACACCTCGCCCGCGCGGCCGTGGATCTGGCGGATGCTGGCGGCGTTTCGTGGAAGCCCGAAGCGCTGGAACTTCTCGTCGCCGGGATTGAAACGGAAAACCGCGTTGCCTCCGAAGTCGCTGACCCAGACCTTGTCGCGCTCGTCGACGTAGACGGCGTACGGCCGCGGGCTATCGCCGGGGAGTTTCCAACTGCGCCAACTCATGCCTGATGGATCGTGCATCGAAAGGTTGCCGCTCAGCCATTCGCTGACCCAGATGCGACCGCTGCTGTCACTCCACACGCGGCGCGCACCCTGGTTCTTTGTCGGTGGCTCGACGATTGTCGAATTACCGGTGCGGCGGTCGATACGGGCGATGAACGAACCTGCCAACGAGCACCACCACACATCGCCGCTCGGTGTGGTGCATATGCCGTATGGCCCCGGTCCTCGAGGTGCGTCCTTGATCGTCACGACGCCACTCTTCACTGCGAGCCTGCCTACAAGGCCGCTCTGCCCGGTAAACCACAGGTCGCCGTCAGCGTCGAAAGTCGCTGTGTTCAGATTGGCGTGGGGCGTTCCCTCAGGAAGCGCAAAGGCGCGAACCTCGCGGTCGGGCCATCCCACGCGCACGATGGCGCCCAGACCGCCGTCCGTGATCCATGCCGCCTTGTCGGGGCCCGGGATGACGCCGTGCGGGGCGGCGCCGGCGCCCAGCGCAACAAGCTCGGTGCGCCCAGTGCGCGGATCGAACCAGCCGAGATGGCCACTGCTCTGCGCGGTGAACCACACACCGCCATCAAACGCCGGGGCCACGTCATGGATACCGGTGCGCTGTCGCGTGCCAAGCGGCCAGGATTGCAGCACTGCGGACTGTGCGGCCCCTGACAGCGGAACGAATGCTGAAAGCGCCGTCGCACCGATCGCACCAATCGCGCCTATCGCGTGGCGTCGAGAAACCGAATCCATGTTCCACCTCCTTCGCGCGAAGCCTCGTGCTTCTGGCCGGGTGCCCCAGGCATTGAAGGACCACGAATGAAGCGCAGGACGACAGCCCGTACTTCGCAGCGTCATTCGATCACCTCGTCGGCACCCAACGATGATTGGCGCGGGCAAAAGGTTGAAGTGCCACTGTACTCCCCGCAGGTCCCGAGTCCAGCGCCTGGGCACCCCCCAGCAGTCGCAGGGCTTACCGACTTCGACGAACACTTTGTGGCCGCTGAAACGAACCGATTCCCCGACGAGCGACTCGTTGCGCCTCACGCCCGACCCCGAGGCGTACAGTAAGCAAGTTGGACTTCCTGTGCGCCTCTCAAGGCACGCGCAGCCTCTCGAAGGCATCCGCAGCATGAAAGGAAGTCCAGGCCCGGCGACGCAACTCCGCCGGGCCTCTTTCGCGTCCAGCCACGGTTCATTGCGCCCCTTTCTCCTCCTTCGTCCTCCCAGAGGCACCGAGTTCCCAGCCCGGCCAATCGCTGGGCTTCTTTTTTGCCGCCATCGCGGCATCACCTCCCACGGAGCCGCTCGCCGCGCACAGTAGGATCCCGCCATATGAACAACCACGACCTCTTCGCCCGCCCGCCGACGCTGCTTCGCATGCCTTCCTGGCTCGGCCCCGGCGTGCATGAGGAAAGCGAACTCCCGCTCGAGCCTGGCGACTACAAGGTCACGCCCGGCGAGCGCTGGACCGTCACCGCGCTGAAGTCCGGCGAGACCGTCTACTCCGGGATCGGGCCGGTGGAAGTGGTCCGGTCGAGCGTCTGACGTAGGCGCCGGGCACCGCCGCTGGGCGGCCCGCCACATGTCACCCTTCGAAGCAACGGGGGGCGAATCCGAATCTGCCCCTTCCCGGCCGTCAGTAAAGGTACACGGCCCCCCGGGATGGCACGCTGTTGTCGGCCTGGTCGCCGCCGATGCCCGTGGCCGCGCTACTTTCTCCGATCGCACTGACGGCGACCGTTCGACCATCCGGCGTGATGGCGAGTTGCCGTCCGAAGCTGTCATTGGCTCCCGTGTTGCTCGCCTTGAGGTAGTTCACATGCACGAAGGCACCGCCTGTCAGCCTGAACAAGTGCACGGCCCCGGAGTACGGGGCGGCGCCTGGCGTCGGGTCGGCACCTATCCCACTGCCACCGCTGGAGTCGTAAGGCGCGGCAATGGCCAACCCAGTGCCGTCCGGCGTGAGCGCCGAGCCAAAGCCGCCGAAAGCGGCTCCGGTGGTCGGCTGGGGCGCAGTGATCGTCTGGGCCAGCGTGTAGGCCCCGGCGGAACGCCGGAACACGTAGGCAGCGCCCGCATAGGCCACTCCAGCGACTGGCTGATTGCGCGCGCCGATGACCACCGTGGCGCCGTCCGACGAAATGGCCGTCGAGGTGCCGAACCAATCGCCGGCCGTGGGCGTCGAGGCCTTGAGATAGGCACGCTTGGTCCAGGTACCCGCATCGTAGCCATAGATGAAGGCCGCGCCGGCACTGCCGGCGCTGGTGTCGGTCTCGTCGGTGAGCGAGCCGCTGCTCTCGTACTGGGCGCCCACCACGATCGTGCTGCCGTCCGCCGAGATCTTGGCATAGACCCCGAACTGGTTTCGGCGCCGGGCTACAAGCGTTTGCTCGTCGGATCCAGCTCCTTGCGCAGCGATTCCCCAAGGCTGTTGAAGGCCAGCGCAGTGCAGAGGATCGCCAGCCCTGGGGCGTACATCTGCGAGGGTGCGATTTCCATGCTCTGGTATGCGCGCGCGAGCATCGCGCCCCAGCTCGGGTTCGGCGGCTGGATCCCGAGCCCCAGGAAGCTCAGGCTGGCTTCGGCCAGCAGAGCGGCGGCAAGCAGGATGGTCACCTGCACGATCACCGGCTGGATGGCATTGGGCAGCACATGGCGCCACAGGATGTGCGGCAGCGAGGCCCCATAGCAGCGCGCCGCGTCCACGTAGAGTTCCTGGCGCACGACCAGGGTCCGCGCCCGCACGATACGGGCCAGTTGCGGCGCGAAGACGATGCCCACCGCGATCATGCCGTTGGTCAGGCCAATACCCAGCGCGCCGGTCACTGCGATGGCGAGCACGATTGCCGGGAATGACAGCAAGGTGTCGATCACGCGGCCCGTGGTTTCGTCGAACCATCCACCCAGAAAGCCAGCCAGGATGCCGATGGGCACGCCCAGGACCACGGCGATGCCGACCGCCAGCAGGCTCGCGTACACCGCCACACGCCCGCCGTGAATGAGCCGGCTGAGGATGTCGCGCCCAAGGTCGTCCGTGCCCAGCCAGTGTTGGGCGGAAGGCGCCGCCAGCGTGTCGTTCAGATCCTGGACGGTCGGCGAGTACGGCCCAATCCACGGCGCCGCCAGCGAAACTGCGACCAGTAGCGCCAGGAAGCCGAGACTCAGGCAGGCGCGGGGATCACGCGCCAGCCAATCGCGCATTCGCGCGAGGAAGGAGGGCCGGGCCGGGCCCTGAACGTCGATGCGCATGTCAGGACTCCACGCGAGGGTCGATCGCGCCGTAGAGAAGATCGGCCAGGAGGTTGATGCACAGCACGATCATCACCATCACGAGGATCACGCCCTGCACCACCGGCACGTCGCGCTGAATGGCGGCATTCACGATGAGGCTGCCCATGCCGGGGATGGCGAACACGGCTTCGAGCACGACGGTCGCCGCCAGCATGCGGTTGGCCAGCAGCGTGAGCACGGTGAGCAGGTTGATGCCTACGTTCTTCAGCCCGTGTTTCCAGAGAATGAGCGCAGGAGACAGGCCCTTGGCGTGCAGTGTGCGGACCTGCTGCGACGACAGCAGTTCCATGAGCGAGCTGCGCAGCTGGCGCGCGATCTCGGCCACGCCGCCGGCGGCCAGTGCCGCGGCCGGCAGGAGCGCGTGGTGCAGGGCATCGCCAACGTTGGTGCCCAGGGGCACCGCGCCCGTTGCGGGAAACCAGCCCATGTCCAGCGCAAGGAAGGAAATCAGGATCATCGCCAGCCAGAAGTTTGGCACCGCGATGCCCAGCGATGCGATGGTCATCACAACCCCGTCGATCCAACTGCCCTGCCGGCTCGCCGCCAGGATGCCCAGCGGAGCGCCGACGGCGAACGCGATGGCCATTGCCAGTGCCACGATAAGCAGCGTGTTGGGCAGGCAGCGCGCGATCGCCACGGCGACCGATTCGCCCGACAGCAGCGACTTCGACAAGTCGCCCTGCAGTGCGTTTCCGATCCATGACAGGTACTGGACCAGAAAAGGCCGGTCCAGGCCGTACAGCTGCCGGATCTCGGCAATGCGCGCGTCCGAGGCGTTGTCGCCCGCCAGCGTGACGGCGACGTCGCCCGGAATCAGCTTCAGCAGGCCGAAGGCGACGAAGGTGGCGAAGACCAGCACGGGCAGAACCTGCACCAGCCGGCGCCACAGCAGGGCGCCGCCGTGGCGGCCGCTGAAGAGTTGCGCGAACTTTTTCATCGGATGACGGCCGGACGCCCGTGCTCAGCTGTCGAGCCAGATGTCGTTGAACTTGGGCTTACCCAACAGATTGGGCCTGAAGTCTTTGACGCTCGCGGCGCTGGCGCCCACCTCGACCTGGAAGGCCAGAGGCGCCACGTAGGCCCCCTCCATGACGATGCGCTGGATCTTTGCGAACACCTGGCGACGCGCTTCGATGGACTCCACCGCCCTGCTCTCCTGGAGCAGCGCCGTGAGCTCGGGCGACACCTCGGTGCGCCCTGCATTGAAGTAAGCGCCCTTGGCGTACAGCAGCCCATACGACATGCTGGGATCGGGCCGGCCTGTCCAGGCCGAAAGCAGCGCGTCGAACTTCTTCTCGTTGCCGAAGAACTGGCCCGCCACTTCCGCCACCGCCCCCACGGTGAACTTCGCGCGAATGCCGACCTTGCCGAGCTGCTCCATCACGATCTCATTGCGGCGCAGCGAATCCTGGTCGTTGTTGCCGCCGATGCTGATCTCCACGTCCTTGAGGCCCGACTCGGCCACGAGCTTGCGTGCGCGCTCGGGATCGTGCTTGTACAGGTCCGCCAGCGATTTGTCGTAGGCCCAGTGCGACGAGGGCAGCTGCATGGCAGCGGGCTCGCCCAGGCCGCCCATGCCCGCCTTCACGAAGGCATCCCGGTCCAGTGCGAAGTTGATGGCCTGCCTGATCTTCACGTTGGCGAGTGGCCCGCGCGCGAAGTTGAAGTACACCTGATTGCAGTAAAGCGTCGGGCCGGTCACGAAGCTCAGGTTCTTGGCGCGGTCGATGATCGGCTTGTAGCGCGCCGACAGCCCGTACACCAGCAGGTTCTGATTCGCCACGACCGAGCGCAGCGCCGTGGCGTTGTCGGTGATGATGGCGAAGTCGATACCGTCCACGCGCGGCTCATTGGGCTTCCAGTATTTCTCGTTTCGGGTCACGACCACGTTCTGACCGTCGGCCCACTTCACGAACTTCCAGGGACCTGCGCCGACCGGCTTGCGGTCGTGGTCGGCGCCCAGCTCCTTGGCGGCCTTGGGCGACACCATCATGCCCGCACGGTCCGACAGCACGGCGGGCATCGCCACGTCGGGCAGGTTCAGCAGGAGCTTGACCTGCAAGGGGCCGGTCACTTCCACGCCGGTCACGTTGGAGAGGTCGGCCTTCAGGTTCGAGCGCGGGTCCTGCCGGTTGCGGTCGAGGTTGAATTTGACTGCCTGTGCGTCGCAGAGCGTGCCATCGTGGAAGATCACGTTCGGGCGGATGTCGAGCACCATCGTCTTCGGATCGGGGAAGGACCACTGCGCCAATCCCGGCTTGGTCTTGAGCGTGTCGTAGTCCCATTCGACCAGTGTGTCGAACATCGTCCACAGGAACGGGTGGTCGTTGCCCGAGCCGCCCGTCGCCGGATCGAGACTCGACGGATTGCTGATCGCCGCGATCTTCAGCACGCCGCCCGGCTTGCGCGCCGCCTGTGCCCAGGCCGGCAAGCCAATAGGACCGGCCAGCGCGGCTCCTCCCAGTAAACGCAGCGCCTGCCGCCGACTCAGGGCGAAGGCGGCTTCGGAGGCGACGGATTCGAGGGGAACATCCTGGTACTGCGGCATCACACTGTCCTTCTTGTGTTGAGGGATGGAACGGGGGGAAACGTCGCGGGCGGCCCATCCACCGTGGCGAAATGGCATGCAACCCAGTGGTCGGGGCGCAGTTCGCGCCAGTTCGGCGGCTCGTGCTCGCACGCCGCCTGCGCCGAGCGGCAGCGCGTGTGGAACGCACAGCCCGAGGGCGGGTCGATCGGGCTGGGAATATCGCCTTCGAGTTCGATGCGGCGATCCGTGCGCATCGACGCGGGCAATGGCACCGGCTCGGCCGACAACAGCGCCTGGGTATACGGGTGAAGCGGCCGCTCGCTGAGTTCCTCCGCTGGGCCGAGCTCCATGAACTTGCCCAGGTAGGTCACTGCCACGCGGTCGCTGATGTGCGAGACCACCGACAAGTCGTGCGTGATGAAGACGTAAGTCAGGCCGAACTCGCGCTGCAGATCGGCGAACAGGTTCAGCACCTCTCCGCGAATGGACACGTCGAGCGCGGCGACGACCTCGTCACAAACAATGAGCTTGGGCCGCAGCGTGAGCGCGCGCGCGATGTTGACGCGCTGCTTCTGTCCGCCCGAGAGCTGATGAGGATAGCGTCCCGCATAGTCCACGGGCAACCCGACCCGCGCCAGCGCGTCGAGCGCGGCCTGCCGGTTGGCGTCGCGGTCGCGCCGCCCCGCTGCGACGAGGGGCTCCATGACGGATTCGAGAATCGACAGGCGCGGGTTCAGCGCCGCGCTCGGATCCTGGAAGATGATCTGGTAGTCGCGCCGATGCGCGCGCAATTTCGCCGCGCCGAGCGACGCCGGATCCACGCCTTCGTGCAGCACCGCGCCTCCACTGGGCCGCACCAGCGAAACCAGCGCGCGACCCAGGGTCGTCTTGCCGGAGCCGGATTCGCCGATGACGCCGAATGTCTCCCCGGCGCGCACTTCGAAGCTCACGCCGTTGACGGCCTTGACCGTCTTGTGGCGCTCCTTGATCGCGAACTCGACGCGAAGGTCTCGCACTTCGAGCAACGGGGGGCGCGCATTCGCGCCCGTCGCCGATGCCGTCATTGCAGCACTCCCGGCAGCTCCAGCTCGCCGGCACGGCAGCACCTCACGCAACGCCCGGACTCTCCGCTCACGGCACGTAGCACCTGCTCCTGGCCGCAGGCCGCGTCGCCGTGGCCACAGCGCGGCCGAAAACGACAGCCGGCGGGCATCGCGGCCGGTGTCGGCACACGGCCCGGGATGAACCCAAGCGGAGCACGGCGCGGCGCCAGGCTCGGCAGAGAACGCAGCAGCCCCGAGGTATAGGGATGGCGCGGACGCACCAGCGCCGCGTCGACGGGAGCGTCCTCCACCACTTCACCGCCATACATCGTGAGCATGCGCGTGCAGGTCTCGGCCACAACGCCCAGGTCATGGGTGATAAACAGCAAGGCGGTGCCGGTCCGCTCGCTCAATTCGCGCAGCAGCTTGATGATCTGCGCTTGCACCGTGACGTCCAGCGCGGTCGTCGGCTCATCGGCGATCAACAGGCGCGGCTCGCAGATCAGCGCCATGGCGATCATCACGCGCTGGCGCATGCCGCCCGAGAGCTGGTGCGGATATTCGTGATAGCGCCGCTGCGGCAGCGGGATGCCGACGTCCGCCAGGGCTTGCACGCCGCGCTCCCGCGCCTCGGCGCGGTGCTGCGGAAAATGCATGCGATAGGTCTCGCTGATTTGCTCTCCGACCGTGAACACCGGGTCGAGCGCGCTCATGGGCTCCTGGAAGATCATGGCTATGTCGCGGCCGCGAACGGCGCGCATCTGCCGCTCCGTGAGCGCGGCCAGATCGCGGCCCTGAAAGAGAATCTGGCCACCGATGCGCGTCGATTTCGGGGGCAGCAGGCGCATAAGGGACAGGCCCGTCACCGTCTTGCCGCAGCCGCTTTCGCCCACGAGGCCGATGCGCTCGCCTGGCATCGCCGAGAAGGACACGTTGCGCGTGATCTGGACCTCGCCTGTGCGGGTCCGGAAGGCGACGCGCAGGTCGCGCACCGTCAGCAGCGGCTCGGCGGGCGAAGCGACGAAGGGGGTCTGCATGGGCGCTCGAGAAAAACGCGGCGGCCGGGGTCAGGTGGGACTCAAGACGGCGAGGACCTGGCCTTCGCTGACGTTGTCGCCTTCGGCAACCGCCAAGCGAGTCACGATGCCGGCGCTCGTCGCTTCGAGCGGAATTTCCATCTTCATCGACTCCACGATGAGGATGGACTCCCCCTCGGCCACCGCATCGCCGACCTGTTTTTCGACCTTCCAGACTTTGCCGGTGACCAGGGATTCGAGAGAAATTTCAGGCATGGTGAGTGGGACCTTCGAAGGGATGGAACATCGGGCTTTTCAGCCCGCCAGAATCTGCGCAGCAATGCCGGTATGGATATCACCGTCGACGAATGCGGGCGAGGCCAGCACGTTCTGGATGAATGGGATGTTGGTCTTGACGCCGCACACCTCGGTGGCGCGCAACGCGGCCGCCAGGCGCTCGATGGCGAGGGCCCGCGTGGGTGCATGCGCCACGATCTTGGCAAGCATCGGGTCGTAGAAAGGCGTGACCCGCGCGCCGGGGCCGTAGCCGGTTTCCACCCGGATGCCCTCCCCGCCGGGCATGCGAAAGACGTCGAGCGGTCCTGGCGACGGGAAGAAGCGGACGGGATCTTCCGCATACAACCGCGCCTCGATGGCGTGGCCCGTGCGGTCGATCACGGGGGGCAGCACCGCATCGATCGCCTCGCCCGCGGCGAGCCGCAACTGCGCCGCCACGATGTCAACGCCGGTGATCGCCTCGGTGACGGCATGCTCGACCTGCAGGCGCGTGTTCATCTCGAGGAAGTGAAAGGCGCCGGCTTGCGGGTCATACAGCATCTCGACGGTGCCGATGACGTCGTACTTCAGCGCGCCGAGGATGGTCGCGATGCGCGTGGCGGTTTCGTCGAGCAGCGCGCGCGACAGGCAGGGTGCAGGCGCTTCCTCGATGACCTTCTGATGGCGCCGCTGAACCGAGCAGTCGCGCTCGTACAGCACACGGACGTGCCCCGCACGGTCGGCCAGGATCTGGAACTCGATGTGCCTCGGGCGCTCGACGAGCCGCTCGACGTACACGTCGGCGCTTCCGAAGCTGCGCGTGGCGAGCGAGCGGGCCTGCGCGAGCGCGCGCAACAGCTCCTGCTCATTGCGTGCGGGCAGCATGCCGATGCCGCCGCCGCCGTTGACCGGCTTGACGAGGAGCGGATAGCCCAGCCGCACGATCTGATCGCGCGCCGCGGCGGGAAGGCCATCCCACTCTGCATCGATCAGTCCGCTGGAGGGGCACATCGGCATGCCCTGTGCGGCCATGAGATCACGTGCCTTGACCTTGTGGCCCATGACGTCGATCCAGCGTGGCGACGGACCGACGAAGCACACGCCCATGGCCTCGACCTGGCGGGCGAATGCGGCATTCTCCGAAAGAAAGCCGTAACCGGGATGCAGCGCGTCGGCGCCGCTGCGACGCAGTATGTCCAGCAGCAGGGCCTGGTTCAGATAGCTGTGCTGCGGCGCCGGGTCGCCGAGTGCGTAAGCCTCGTTGGCCTGCGCGACATAGGGGAGATCGCGGTCGACGTCGGAGTAGACGGCGACCGATGCGATGCCCATCTCGCGCAGCGCACGAATCACGCGGGCCGCGACGGCGCCGCGATTGGCGACGAGTACCTTGCGGAACATGCGCGTGCTCAGGGACGGTAGCGCACGCGGGCGCCGCGCGCCGCACGGATCGGGGCGCAAAGGTCGGCGAACTCGCACAGCAGCGCACGGGTGTCGCGCGGGTCCACGATTTCCTCGATACCGAATTTTTCAGCCGTGAGGAAGGGCGAGGCGAGCGCCTGAAGACGCTGCTCGATTTCTCGGCGTTTGGCCACCGGGTCTTCGGCGGCTTCCAGCTCCTGCTTATAGGCCGCCTCGAGGCCGCCCGCGATCGGCAGCGATCCCCATTGCGCCGAGGGCCAGGCGAACCGCGTCGAGAACCGCCCCTCCGGCCGGTGCGCGGCGCCGGCGACGCCGAAGCACTTGCGCAGGATCACCGTCGCCCACGGCACGGTGGTCTGCGTCATCGCCGACATGGCCCGCACGCCGTAGCGGATCGTGGCCGCCTGTTCGGCTTCCACGCCGATCTGGAAGCCGGGCACGTCCACCAGGTGCACCACCGGCAGGCGGAAGGTCTCGGCAAGGTCGAGAAAGCGAACGACCTTTTCGGAGGCGGAACGCGTCCAGCCGCCGCCGTAGATGTAGGGGTCGCTGGCGATCACCGCCACCGGCCAGCCGTCCAGGCGGGCCAGTCCGGTGACGAGCGAACGTCCCCATTGCCGCCCGATCTCGAAAAAACTTCCCTGATCGACGATGGTCTTGACGATCGGACGGATCGCGTACACCTTGCGTTCGTCCCGTGGGACGACGGACAGCAGCACTTCATCGCGCCGGTCGGCCGGGTCGGCGCAGGGCGACCGCGCCGGCAGCTCATCGATGGAACGCGGCAGGAACGACAAGAACGCGCGCGTGCGCTCGAAGGCTTCAGCCTCGCTCGCGACCTCGTCGTCCACCGTGCCGTTGCGCGCGTGGATCGCCGCGCCGCCGAGTTCTTCCTTGGTTACCGTCTGTCCGAGGTGCGCGACCAGCGGCGGACCCGCGGCGAAGATCTGCGCCGTGTTCTTGACGATCAGCGAGTAGTGGCTCGCGGCCACCCGCGCCGCCCCCAGCCCCGCGACCGACCCCAGCGCAAGCGCAACGACGGGGATCTGCGACAGGTTCTGATCGATGATCTCCCAGCCGGGCACGGCGGGCACATAGGTGTAGCCCAGTCGCTCGAGCTGCTTGACCGAGCCGCCGCCGCCCGTGCCGTCCACCAGCCGGATCAGCGGCATGCGCATGCCCTGGGCCAGCTTCTCGGGGTAGATCAGCTTTTCGTAAATGCTCGCGTCGCTCGCGCCGCCGCGCACCGTGAAATCGTCGCCGATGACCGCCACGGGCCGCCCGTCGATGCGGCCGTGGCCCGCCACCTGGTTCGTCGGCGTGAGGTCCGTCAGATGGTTGTGCGCGTCGTAGCTTGCCCAACCGCTGGCCGATCCGACCTCGCGAAAGGAGTCGGCGTCCAGCAGCGCATCGATGCGTTCGCGCACCGTGAGCTTGCCGTGCAGATGCTGCCGCTCGATCTTCTCGGGGCCGCCCATGCGGCGGACCATCTTGCGGCGCGCGTCGAGCGCGTCGAGTTCGGGTTGCCAGGTCAATTTCAATCCTTATGTGTCCGCGCGGTCCTGCTGCAGGAACATCGAGCGCAGCTTGTATTTCTCGACCTTGTTGGTCGCCGTGCGCGGCAGGTCGGCGATGAAGCGAACGTACTTGGGGCGCATGAACTTCGGCATGCCCGACTGCGCCCAGGCGTGGATGCTTTCCTCGGTTTCTTGCGCGCCTTCCTGCAGCACCAGGTAGACGACGACGTCGTCTTCATCACCCACGTGTGCGGGCACGGCGAACGCGGCGCAGATGGCCACCGACGCATGCTGGTTGAAGAGGTCCTCGATGTGGAAGGACGACAGGTTCTCGCCCCGCACGCGAATGCGATCACCCATCCGGTCGACGAACACGAAGGTTCCATCGGCCCGGCGCATGGCCGCGTCGCCGGTGTGGAACCAAGCGTTGCGCAGCGCCTTGGCGGTGGCCTCGGGCTTGCCGATGTACTCGGTGAAGATCGTGTTGCTGACCTTCGGGCGCAGCACGAGCTGCCCGACCTGATCGGCCTTGCAGAATTCGTCGCCCTCATCGACGATGGCGGCGTCAAAGAAGGGATTGGGTCGCCCCATGAAACCCTTGACGGTCGCCTGCTCGGGCCCGACTTGTGTCACGCCGAACGCCGACAGCCGGCGGGTGCGGGCTTCGCGGTCGTATCCACGGAACAGCGCGGCCGGCGTGCCTTCGCCGGGCGCGAGCTCCTCGATGATGGCCGTCATGCAGCTGCCGGACTCGGTTTGTCCGAAACCACAGCTCACGACATCGATACCGAATCGGCGCGCCACCTGGTGATGGTTCATCGGCAACGGCTGCATGTGCACTTTGTTGAGGCTGTTGGCGCGGTCGTCATCGCGGGCCGGCGCATTCATCAGCCACGGGATCATGGCGTCGAGCAGCACCGCCGTCGTCGCGTTGACCTTGCGGGCCCGGTCCCAGAACTGCGTCGGGCTGAAGCGCTCCCAGCAGGCCACTTCGCAGCCGACCCAGATGGCGCGCGCGACGTTGAACATCGCACCTCCCACGTGGTAGAGCGGGAGGTCGTTGTAGATGACGTCCTCCTGAGTCAGCGTCAGGCGGCCGAAGAAGGTGTACTGCGCGATCCAGCGGTGCGGCAGCAATACGCCCTTGGCCGGCCCCGTCGTGCCGGAGGTGTAGACGATGTTGGCCGGATCGTGCGGCGCCAACGCAATTGCGGGGCGGGCGTGGCCCGAGCACGCGGCCTGCCAGTCGAGCACCTGGATGCCCTGGGGGACCGGCACCGGCTGCGCATCGCGCTGCGGACACAGCACGAGCACGGGCTGCACCTCCAGGCTGTCCCAGATGTCGAGCACGGCCTGCAGCCCCGTGGCATCGACCACCAGCATCGCGGCGCCAGTGTCGTTGAGTTGATAGGCCAGCAACCGCCCGGAGAAGCCGAAGTTGACAGGTGCATAGACCGCGCCCGCCTTCCAAACGCCGAACATGGCCTGCGAGGCGATCAGCGGATTGCGCGTGAGGACGCCTACCGGCGTGCCGACCGCGGTGCCGTGTCCGGCCAGGAAACCTGCGATCGAATCGGTGACGGCACCGAGTTCAGCGTAGCTCAGGAGCCGGTCTTCCTCCCCGTAGTAGAAGCAGCGGGCCTGCGGACGCTCGCGCGCCCAACGGTCGAGTTGCGCGACGACGAATTCGCCGCTCTCGGCAAAGGTCGCCAGAAGCTCTTGCTTCGAATCCATAGCTGTCTCCTTTGTTCGTGCCTCCTGTCTCGGAGGCTGGCGCCAGGGGCGCGTCGCCCTTTTTGGGCCCTTGTCTCTTGCGCCGCATTATTGCGTCATTCGGTCAACCGTCAACAGTTAACCGTGTAACATGACGGACACCTCGCCGGAGAAATAGAATGCGGCGCCGAGACTGACCGTCGGCATTGGCCCGTCCGGGCTTCCCCATCCTTGTCCATGCATGCTCATCCCCGCCCCTGACACCACAGCCCCAAGGGGGTTCAGGACCACGACGGTTGCTGAGCAGATCGCCGAGCACCTGTCCGCCCAGATGGTGGCCGGCGTGCTCAAGCCACGCGAGCAGATCGTCGAGCACAAGATCGCCGAGTTGTTCGGCATCAGCCGCGGGCCTGTACGCGACGCGCTGCGCATTCTCGAGAAGCAGGGGCTCGTCAAGATCGAACCTCGCCGCGGGGCCAGCGTGGTGGAGATGTCGCTCAACGACGTCATCGATCTCTTCAACGCGCGCGCCATGCTGCTGTGCCTGTCGGTACGCTACCTCGCCGTTGCGCAGGACGCGGAGCGCATCGCCCAGATGGATGCCAAACTGCGAGAGTTCGAACTCGCGGTAAACGAGCCATCTATCACCGCCGACGGCTTCATGCGCGCATTGGGCCGCCTCGGCCTCACCATGCTCAATGCCACGCCGAGCCAGCCGCTCATCAGCGCCTTCAACAGCCTCTCGCACGCCACCGTGTGGCGACAGGTCTGGAAGGATCACGCCTTTGCCTACGAATCCGTCGAAGGTCGTCAACGCTGCTACGAAGCCTACCGACAGGTGTTCGATGCGATCCGCGCGGCGGACGCCGATCGCGCCTCGATGGCCATGGAGCGCTTCTCCGTGCTCGTGCGAGACACCATGGTGGAGCGCATGCGGCCGCAGCGCGCCGAAAGCATCGACGAATTTCGGCTGCGCTGCTTTTGAGCCTTCAGGACATTCCGTTGCCGTTGGTCAGCCGAAAGCCTGAGGGACTTTCTGATCGCCGAACTCGCGAGCCCAACTGAACAGGCCGAGCGCCGGGGACGTTCCCCAAGCCGTCCTGCTCGAGCGACGGCAAGACACGTGTTCTAGTCTGAACAGCGGGCTCGTTCTTAGCCAGTCCCTTGTCGCGGGTCTTGCGGTGATCGAGCAGGGTCTGGATCACGTGAAATGGGTGCTCGACCTTGGCCCGGATGCTCGCCTCTAGCTGCGCGTCCTTCTCGAACAGCCCCGCCCACTTGCGCTTTGAGTTCGGTTGTCGGCACTTGCCCGGCGGCATTGCGACATGCTCCTTCGGAGCCTTTCGCTTCTGCGCGCTTGCACACCCCGGTCATCCGCATCGACTTCACAGATCCGCTTCCTCATGTGCGCTGAGCCGTCCACAACGGAAAGACGAGCTTGACATCGGGCCACACTCACAAAAGAATATACGACCGCCTAGCGGTTTATTTCATCCGCTTAGCGGATATTGAAAGGAGACATTCAAGTGAGATCTTTGAGCGCTCGCACATTTCAAAAAGGGTGCAGCTGTCTGTGCGCAGGATTGGTTCTTCTTGGGGCGATAGGCTCGGCGCTCGCCTCGCCACCTGATCCGTACCCAACAAAGCCGATTCGCCTGCTGGTCGGCTTCGGCGCAGGCGGGCCGACGGATCTGACGTTCCGCAAGCTCGCAGAGCTAGCCGGCAAGCAACTCGGCCAGTCGATCATCATCGAGAACAAGCCGGGCGCAGGCGCGACACTGGCACCGTCGAACATGGCCCGGATGGACAAGCCGGACGGCTACACGATCGCCGCGGCCACCGCCGGCCTTCTTCGCTTCCCGCACTTGCAGAAAGTCGATTGGGACCCGACGCGCGATTTCACCTGGATCGCCGGACTGGGTGGCTACACCTTCGTATTGGCGGTCAAGGCAAATTCCCCCTTCCGCACAGCCAAGGAGCTTCTCGACTACGGAAAGGCGAACCCTGGAAAGCTATCGATCGGGACCGCGGGTGCCGGCACGACCATGCACCTTCTTTCCGAAGCGCTGGGTGGCATGTCGGGCACCCCGGTGACGCACATCGGCTTCAAGAGCAGCAGTGAAGCGGCGACCAATCTCATGGGCGGACACGTCGTCGCGACGCTCGACGCCGCGGGGAGCGTGATCCCATTCGTTCAGTCTGGCGACCTTCGGCTGCTGATGAGCTTCGATGCGGAACCCGCAGCCTGGATGCCCGGGGTGCCAACGGCAAAGAGCCTGGGATACGACCTGGTCTATCCGGCACCCTATGGCGTCGTTGGCCCAAAGGGTATGCCGCCGGATGTCGTGGCCAAGCTCAACGCGGCCTTCAAGGCAGCCATCGATACGCCCGAGTACGCCAAGCTGCTGGAAACGCTGCGTCAGACCTACTGGTACAAGGGCTCGGCCGACTATGACAAGTGGGCGCGCGAGTTCTATGTGTCCGAGCGTTCACTGGTCGAGCGGGCAAAGCTGGGTGACCGCAAATGAAGATATGCATCGCTGGAGCCGGTATCGGCGGCCTGACTGCGGCACTCAGTCTTCATGCGGCCGGCTTTGCCGATGTTGAAGTGCTCGAGGCCGTGAAGGACATTCGCGAGATCGGTGTGGGCGTCAACCTGCCGCCGCACGCGGTTCGAGAGCTCGTCGAACTCGGTCTCGGAGACCACCTTTCGCAGATCGGTCTGCCGACAGCCGAGCTCTGCTATCACGACCGGGAGGGGCAATTGATATGGGCAGAGACCCGAGGTCTCGCGGCCGGGTATCGCTGGCCTCAGTACTCGGTCCACCGTGGACGTCTCCAACAGCTGCTGCTCTCGGCAGTCACGGATCGCCTGGGCCCGGGCGCTGTACGCACCGGGAAACGCGCGACCGGTGTTGCTCAGCAGGAGGACGGTGTTTCGCTGAGCGTCGTGGATGCCCAGACGGGCTCGGAGGAGCAGGTTCACGCCGATGTCGTGATTGCCGCAGACGGCATTCGCTCTGCCGTCCGCACCAGCTTGTACGAGAGGCCCATTCCCCTGGCCTCCAACGGGTGGGTCATGTACCGCGGGGCAACGCCGTTCACGGCCTTTCGTGGCGGGCACACGATGGTGATCGTCGGCGACGAGGCGCAGCGGATCGTCGTCTACCCGATCGATGACGGCACGCTGAACTGGTTGCTGGTCAGGCCGATGCCCACGGACGAGCGCCCGCTCGCCGAGCTAGGCAACTGGAACCGGCGCGTTGATCCGGGCGTGATTGCGGCGCACGTTGCGAACTGGTCATTCGATTGGCTCGACATTCCCGAATTGGTGAGTTCGACCGCCGTCGCCTACGAGTATCCGATGGCGGACATCGATCCGCTTCCGAAGTGGAGTTTCGGCCGAGTGACCTTGCTGGGCGACGCCGCACACGCGATGTACCCGTTCGGCTCGAACGGCGCTTCGCAGGCGATCCTTGACGCGCGTGTGCTGGCCTATGAGCTTGCACGGCATGCCAACCCCGTTGAAGGGCTGCGTGCCTACGAGGCGGCGCGGCGCGAACAGGTCGCCAAGGTGCAACTGGCCAATCGCCAGCAGGCCGGCGACGTCATGGCCAGAGTGGGTGCACTGTCGCGTTCCCAAGCGCACGGCGCGGCGATGGAGGAACTGAAGGCCGTCGAACAAAGGTACAAGAACCTGGCAGGCTTCGACGTTGCCACCCTCAACGAACGCCCGTCGTGGACGGTGTCGCCCTGACCTCAGCGCACGCTTCAAGAACCAGATGGCCCTCGCACCTCGACCATGTCGAAGCGCGAGGGCCATTCCGCAGAAGGTAGGCCCGCAATCAGGCTAGACGGTCGACGCGTTTCCCAGAATGACCGTGCTCTGGCTCGAAAGCGTTCCACCGTTGCCATGTGCGATGGCGGTTGCGCAATTCGGCACCTGGCGCTTTCCGGCCTCGCCTCGCACCTGGCGCACCGCCTCGATCAGAACGAAGACGCCGTACATGCCAGGATGACAGTACGAGAGGCCACCCCCGTTCGTATTGACCGGCAGACGGCCACCCGGTGCAATGGCACCGTCCGCCACGAAGCGGCCACCTTCGCCCTTCGGGCAGAACCCCAGGTCCTCGAGGAACATGAGGGTGGTGATGGTGAAAGCATCGTAGACCTCGACAACGTCGATCTCGCTTGGCCTCAGGCCCGCCATCGCATAAGCAGCAGCACCCGAACGCACCGCCGCGGTGGTGGTGAGATCCGGCATCTGACTGATGTTCAAGTGCGAAAGCGCTTCTCCGGTTCCCAGCACGAACGCAGGACGCGATTTCAGATACGCGGCGCGTTGCGCAGAGCACAGAATCAATGCGCCGCCACCGTCAGTGACCAGGCAGCAGTCGCGCACGGTCAGAGGACTGCTGAGGACCCGTGCGCTGAGGACCTCCTCAACGGTCAGCGGCTGTTTTTCCCATGCCTTGGGGTTCAACAGGGCCCAGTCCCGTGCGGCCACTGCGATCTGTGCGAGCTGCTCCCGAGTGGTTCCAAACTCGTGCATGTGCCGCGAGGCCGTCAGTGCATAGGAACTCCCGGTGTAGATCGGACGGTACGGCGCCTCGTACGGGTTGGCATCGGGCGCCGCGACGTTCGAGCGCCCCATGCTTCGCTGCGTGCTGCCGTACGCGATCAAGGCAACATCGCACAGACCGGCCGCGATGGCAGCTTGTGCATGGGCGACCATCGACATGAAGCTCGAACCACCAATGTTGGTGCCATCGTGATAGCGCGGCTGCAGGCCAAGATATTCACACAACGCCAGCGTCGGCATCCGGCTCTGCGATGTCGTGGCGAAGACGCCGTCGATATCGCCGAGCTTCAGGCCGCAATCTGCAAGGGCACGCTGCGTCGCCTGGGCCATGAGGTCCAGCGGGGACATGCCCGCCGCGACTTCTCCGAGGTCGGACTCTGCGACACCGACGATCGCGCAGCCGCCCCTTCGCATGGGATTGGTCATGCATTTGTCTCCAGCTCGAATACGGGATAGGGAGGCGTTCCATCGTCAGGAAGGAACGCGCGAAAGCGCACACGCATACCGATGCGCACGTCTTCAGCAGGAAGGCCCTCGATGCGGCTCATCAGACGGAATCCCTCGGCCATGTCGACGAGCACCACGTTGTAGGCGAGTGAACCACGCGGACTGATCACCGTGACGGCATACACCGTGCCGATGCCGGCGCTCACACGCCATTCGAGTGAATCATTTCCCGTGCGCGGTGCGATCACCCGGGGGTAGAAAACGGCGCAATCGCCAATGGCGTCGTACTGGTAGGCCAACTGGCCGCGCCGCAAGTGGTCCTGGAAGCGCGCCAGCGGGGAGAGCACGCCCTTCGACGGGGACGAAACTGCGTTCGCTTGTGTCATGGCTGCCTTCAGATCAGGCCTTGCTGCCGGTACGACGCAAGGGTTTCCTCACTGCATCCGAGAAGGCCGCGCAGCACATCGTCGGTTGAATCACCGAGCCTTGGGGGCGGACGGTCGTAGACAGGTGGCGTTCCTTTCAACCGCAGAGGGCTTGCGATCGTGGAGACCGTGCCTCCGCCGGGGCCCTCCATGTCGACGCGCAGCTTGCGATGGCGCACCTGCTCCTCTTCGAACACCTGCTTGTAATTGTTGATCCGTCCGCAGGGCACCCCGCGTGATTCCATGCGATCGATCCACTCCTCCGCGGGACGGGTGAGCATCGTGCGCTCCAGTTCCGGGATCAGCGTCTCGCGTCCCACGACCCGGCCGGTTGCCTTCAGCCAGCGCGGGTCCTCGGCGAGATCGGTCCGCTCTATCGCGGCGCAGTACTGTTGCCATTGCCTGTCATTGCCGACGGCGACCACGACCTGGCCATCCTGCACCGCGAAAACCTGGTATGGCACCAGACTCGCATGGGCGTTTCCGTACCGATGCGGCACCTTCTCGTTGGCGAAGAAGCCCGTGACCTGATTGCCGCCCAGGGCGACGATGCAATCGAGCAATGCCATGTCGATGTATTGGCCACACCCGGAGACCGTCCGGTGCTGGAGTGCGGACAGTATGGCGATCGTCGAGTACATCCCCGTCATGACGTCGGCGATCGCAATTCCGGCCTTCTGCGGGCCGCCACCAGGCAGTGTGTCTGCTTCACCGGTGATGCTCATCAATCCGCCAACGGCCTGGAACACGAAGTCGTAGCCGGGCTTGTGCGCACTCGGCCCGTCCTGACCATAGCCGGTGATCGAGCAGTACACCAACCGGGGATTCAACGCGCAGAGGCTCTCGTAGTCCAGCCCATAGCGTCGAAGGTCGCCGACCTTGTAGTTTTCGATCACGACATCGCTGATCTGCGCCAGTTGCCGCACCAGCGCCTGCCCTTCGGGGCGAGACAGGTCGATCGTGACGGATCGCTTCCCGCGATTGGCGGCCGCATAGTACGTCGAGTCGGGCGCGCCTCCTGACCGATCCTCACCCTGAATCCAGGGAGGGCCCCATCCACGCGTATCGTCGCCAACGCGGGGGCGCTCCACCTTGATCACCTCAGCGCCCATGTCCGCGAGATTCTGTGTACACCATGGTCCTGCCAGCACCCGCGAAAGATCGAGCACGCGCAAGTGCGAGAGCGCACCGGGACCCGAAGGTCGAGAATTCAAGCCGTCGGTAGTCAACGTTTGCTCCTAGTCAATCTTGATATTGGCGTCGGCGATCACCTTCGACCATTTGGTGATCTCGGCATCCACGAATGCGGCGAACTGTGGCTGCGTCATCGTTCCCGGTTCCGCGCCTTGTTGAGCGAACTGCGTGCGGATGTGCTCCGACTGCAGCGCCTTGAGCACATCGGCCGATATCTTGGTGACGACCTCCGGCTTCATTCCAGCGGGTCCGTACAAGCCAAACCAGGYAGTGGCATCAAACCCCTTGAGCCCGGCTTCATCGATCGTGGGGACGTTGGGCAACGCGGTTGATCGCTTGAGCGACGTGACGGCAAGCGCCCGTATCTTTCCCGCGTTGATGTGCTGAAGCACGCCCGGCACGGAATCGAACATCACGGGAATCTGCCCGCCCAACAGGTCGTTCAAGGCTGGCGCGGCGCCCTTGTACGGGATGTGAACCATGTCCACGCCGGCCGTCGTCTTGAACAGCTCGCCCGCGAGGTGATTGGCACCGCCAGTACCGGAAGATCCGAAGCTGACCTTGCCCGGGCTCAGCTTCGCGTAGTTGATGAGCTCGCGCACATTCTTGGGGCCGAAGTTCGGCGTCACGACGAGCACGTTCGGCACCGCGGCAATCTGGACGAGTGGAGTGAAGGCGGTGCGCGTGTCGTACTTGAGATTCTTGTAGAGCCCCGGATTGATCACGTGATGGGTCGCCGTCAGCATGAGCGTGTAGCCATCGGGAGACTGACGCGTCAGCTGTTCGGAAAAAATGGTTCCGCTGGCACCGGCCCGGTTGTCGACCAGCACGGGCTGCCCCCACTTTTGCGACAGTTCGGTCGCAAGAAGGCGCGCGAAGATATCGGTCGTCCCGCCTGGCGGGAAGGGTACGACGAGCTTCACCGGCTGCGTCGGGAAATTATTCTGTGCATGCGCGGCGGTTGGTGCAGCAACGGTCGCGCAGGCCATGGCCAGCGCGCACGTCGGGCGCACCAACGCCTTGAGGGCGTTGATACTCACGATGTCTCCTCGATTGGTTCTTGAAACGATCCGTCGCGACCAGCTTCAGGCCGCGCTCGGGAACTCCACCATCGCTTCGCCGACCGCGACGGTCTCGCCGCGTTGGTTGCGCACCTGCACCTCCAGCGTCGCCCAACGGCTCTTGTCGGTCTTGCGCACTTCCTGGACCGTGGCGTGCGGCGTGATGGTGTCGCCGGGCTTGACCGGCGCTTTCCATCGCGTCTCCAGGCGACGCTGAACACCGCCGATGGGATACAACCAGTCGGTCAGCATCTTCGTGATCACGCCGAAGTTGTTCATGCCGTGCATGATGATTCCGCCGTACTGCGTCTTGCCGAAGCTGCCCTTCATGTAGTTGTCGTCCAGATGCAGAGGGTTGAAGTCCAGCGACGCTTCGCAGAAGGCGCGGATCGACTCCCGCGTGGGCGAGAACGGCGTGCCCTCGATCTTTTGGCCGTTCGCGAGGGTTTCAAAGCTTTGTGTCATGTCGATTCCTTACATCGGGCGGATCGTCCAGCCGCGGCCGGAGCAGATCACTTGGTCGTCCTGGTTGAAGAAGACGTTGTCGTGGACGACGAAGAGACGGTCCTTCTTCACGAACTTGTCGAGCGCGCGGGCATTCAAGCGAATGGTGTCGCCAGGGCGGGCGGGAATGTTGTAGCTCCACGACTGGCCCGCGTTCACGGTGCCTGGCGTGCGCATCCAGTCATCGTTCGGCGTGCACGCGAACATGAGCAGAATGTGGATCGTCGGGGGAGCGATCAAACCGCCGTACACGCTCTTGCGAGCGAATTCCTCGTCGAAGTACAGCGGGTGGGTATCGCCAACGACTCGGCAATACTTGTGAATGGCCTCCAGGGTGAGGGTGTAGGGGATGGTCTTGCGCGGTTCACCTGGGACGATGTCGTCCCAGGTCTTGCGCAATTGAGCTTCCTTCCAGAAGTCTGTCTCGAATGTGTGCTGTGTCATGAAATTCAAGTCTTGTTGCCGAACCATTGGCCATCGTGTACAATGACCGCTTAGCGGATATAAACATCCGCCTGCCGGCTATTATCAACAAGGGTGCCTGACGCTGTCAAGGCGCCCAGGAGTGCTCACATGGCAACACCGGAGAGTGAATCGTTCGTGCGGGCCTTCGCGCGCGGCCTGCAAGTCATCGAGGCGCTTGGCGAGGGATCGGGTCGCAAGACGCTTGCGGAGGTGGCAGAGGCCGTCGACTTGCCGCGCACGGCGGTTCGTCGCTTCCTGATGACGTTGGTCGACTTGACCTTTGTACGTACCGACGAGAAGCAGTACTGGCTAACGCCGCGGGTTCTGAGACTCGGGCTCTCCTATTTGTCTTCTCTGCCTTATTGGCGGGAAGCGCAGCCGGCACTGGAAGAACTCTCGACGCGTGCCCGGCAGTCGTGCGCGCTCTCCGTGCTTGACGGCGAGGACATCGTGTATGTGCTGCGCCAGCATGCCAAGCGAATCCTGCCGATGAGTCCTTCGCTCGGTAGCCGCCTTCCGGCGCACGCAGTCTCCATGGGACGGGTGTTGCTGTCCGGCTTGTCGGACGAGGAGATCGATGCCTATCTGCAGAGCGCAACGCTCAAGCCGCGCACCAGCGCGACCATCGTCGATCGGAAGCGGTTGAAGCAGGAAATTCTGAAGGCGCGCACCCAAGGCTATGCGTGGGTCGATGGCGAGTTGGACGAGTCCATTTGCGGCCTCGCCATCCCCGTTCGGAACAAGGAAGGCGAAACCATCGCCGCCATCAATGTGAGCCTCCCGACGGGTCAATTCACGAGCGAGACGGCCGCTGAGCAGTTCCTGCCGGAGCTGCGCCTGGCCGCCTCCCGCTTGCGAGCAGTCATGCCCTGAGTTCCCGTGACGGGATAACGAACGCGCGGCGCGACTTCGGACCTGTCGGCGCCGGTTGAACTTTGATCCACCTTTGGAGTGAACCCCTCGAACTGAACCACCGGGTGCCAAACAAGGGCTCCCTTTGGCTCGGAACTGACACGTAGAGGCCGAGTGGCCCGATTCGCTGGCCGACTGCAACTTCGAGCAGGAGAGAATCATGCAATTTGGCAACCCAGTCCTTGCAAGCAGGTGCATGCGTGCCGCCTCCCGAACACTCCTTCAGACGCGCTCAGTGGCGAATGCTGCTGGCCGCCATGTTCTGCTATTTCTTCTTTTACACCGGCCGACAAACCCTCGGCTTCGCCATCCCGGGGATCCAGCGCGAACTCGGGCTGTCAAAGGAGAGCCTTGGCTGGGCATCGGCCTGCCTTCTGTGGTGCTATGCGATCGGTCAGGCCATCAACGGGAACCTGGGCGACAAGTTCGGTGGGCGCCGCGTGATGACGGCCGGTGCAGTCCTTTCGTGTGCGGCCAATTGGGTGGTCAGCTTCGCCGTCGGCATCAAGACCCTGGCAATCCCGTGGGGCGTCAACGGGTACTTCCAGGCGCTCGGCTGGGCTCCCGGGAGCCGACTTCTGTCGAACTGGTGGGGGACCGCTGAGCGCGGCAAGGTCTACGGTCTCTACGTCTTCGCCGCCGGATGTGCGTCGGTCCTGTCCTTCATCACATCCATCCTGGTCGTGAACGTACTGCACCTGGACTGGCGGTGGATCTTCCGGCTCCCGGTGCTGCTGATGCTCGTGGGCGGGATTGCGTTCTATCTGATCGCACGCGAGCGTCCCGAGGATCTGGGCTTCGAGTCGCCCGACACCGGCATCGCCAATGCAGGGGCTGCGAAGACTGCCCGCCTCGACAACGAGCCCGGCGAGAGTTCGTGGTCCCGCTAAAAGGCCGTCCTCGGCAACCCGAAGTTGCTCATCGCATCCCTCGCGATCGGATTCCAGAATGCCGCGCGCTACGGATTGATCGTCTGGGTGCCGGTGCACTTTCTCGGCAAGGACTGGGCCAAGGCTGCCGACGGCATGGTCGACCCAGCGTGGATTTCCGTCGCGCTGCCGGTCGGCATGGCCTTCGGCGCCCTGACGAACGGCTGGATCTCCGACAAGGTCTTCGGATCGAAGCGCTACAAGGCCATCGTGCTGTACATGTTGCTTGGTGCCCTGGCCTCGATCAGCATGTACCTGCTGCCTACCAGCCTCGGCGGCCTCTTTCTGCTGTTCCTTGCAGGCTTCTTCGTCTATGGCCCAGCCTCGTCATTCTGGGCCCTGTGCCCGGACCTCGTCGGAGCGAAACGCGCGGGAACAGCCACGGGCGTCATGAACTTCTTTTCCTACCTGCTCGCGGGGCTGGGCGAGCCGTTGATCGGCAGAATGCTGGACCACTCGGGCAACACCTCGATGGTCTTTCCGATCGTCGCCGCGAGTTGTCTGATCAGCGCCTGCATCGCGACATTCATTCGGCGCTGACCGCCCGCGCGGGTTCACCAGGGCATCGTGAACGTCTTGCCGTTGCAGAACGACTTCATCGCCTCCTGCACGCCTTCCTTGTAGCCCAGGCCCGAATCCTTGATGCCACCGAAGGGCGTCAGCTCGATCCGGTAGCCCGGCACCTCCCACATGTTCACCGTGCCCACGTTGAGCTCTTGCGCGAAGCGTGTCGCATGGTCCATGCGGTCGGTGCAGATGCCCGACGACAGGCCGTAGGCCGTGCCGTTCGAGATCGCGATGGCTTCGTCGATGTCGCGAAAGGTCAGGATCGGCGACACCGGGCCGAAGGTCTCCTCTCGCACCACGGTCATGTCGGGCCGCACGTTGTCGAGGACGGTCGGCGCGAACAGCGCCCCGTCGCGCCGGTGACCCGCGAGCACGCGCGCGCCGTGCGACACGGCCTCGTCGACCAGCGCCTCGAAGTGGCAGGCCGCCTGTTCGTCGATCACTGTGCCCATGTCCATGGACGGATCCGACGGGTCGCCGTGCTTCCAGCGAAGCGTCTTCTCGACGACGAGTTCGGTGAACTGTTTCGCGACCGACGCCTGCACCAGCATGCGTTTGACCGCGGTGCAGCGCTGCCCCGAGTTCTTGTACGAGCCCTGCACCGCGAGGTCGGATGCCCTGTCGAGGTCGGCGTCCTCCATCACGATCAGCGGGTCGTTGCCGCCGAGTTCCAGCACGATGCGGCGATAGCCGGCCTTGTTCGCGATGTACTTGCCGATCGGCACGCCGCCGGTGAAGGTGATCAGGTCGACGTGCTCGTTGGTGAGCATCTCGTCGGCGATCTCGCGCGGGTCGCCGGTGATGACCTGGAACATCTCGGGGGGCAGGCCCGCCTCGTACAACACATCGGCCAGGAAGAACGCCGACAGGGGCACCTTCTCGGACGGCTTGAGCACCATCCGGTTGTTGGTCGCGATGCTGGGCACCACCTTGTGCGCGACCTGGTTCATCGGGTGGTTGAAGGGCGTGATCGCCGTGATGACGCCCTGCAGCGGCTCGCGCATGGTGATGACCTTGCGCCGCTTCCCGTGCGGCGTGAGGTCGCACGAGAAGACCTGCCCGTCGTCGCGCAGCGCCTCGTTGGCGCCGAACACCAGCACGTCGGCCACGCGGCCGATTTCGTACATCGAATCCTTCAGGCACAGGCCCGATTCCAGCGTGATCAAGCGCGAGCCTTCCTGTGCGCGCTCGCGCAGCAGCGCCGACGCGCGTTGCAGGATGCTCGAGCGCTCGTAGCGCGAGAGCTCGGGGCGGAAGGCATGTGCAACCCGGTAGGCCTGGCGCACGTCTTCCAGGCTCGCGAGCGGCGCCGTGCCGACCCGCTCCCGCGTGTACGGGTTGATGACGTCCAGCGTGCGGCCGCGCGTGAGGCGCTCGCCGCCGATGCGCAGCGCCTCGGCGCGAAAGTCCTCGCTGTCCCGAAGGGGCAGTCGTGCATTCATGTCAGTGTCTCCATGGGGGCGTTGCTGCCGATGAAGTTCTTGCCGCGTGCCCCGCCTTGCGCATGCAGAACCATTTCCTGTGCTTCCTCGTCCGAGACGCCGTAGTCGCCGAAACGCGTCTTGACGCCGAGCCCTTCGATGAAGGCCTGCAGACGCTCCGGCGCCCCGGCCAGCGGCGCACCGAGCGCACGTTGCAGCGCGGCGTCGCGGTCGGCGCGTTGGCCAATGGCGCTGCGCAGCACCATCGGCAGCGAGAACGAGCAGGCGATGCCGTGCGGCACGCCGTGGCGCAGCGTCATCTCGTACGAGATGGAATGCGCCAGCGCCGTCTTGGTGTTGGAGAACGCCATGCCGGCCTGCAGCGCGGCCAAAGCCATGCGGCCGCGCAGCGCCAGGTCTTGGGGTTGGCGCATCAGGCCCGGCAGAACCGAGAAGATCTCGTGCACGGCCGCGCAGGCCATCGTGTCCGAAAGCGGATTCGAGTTGACGTTCCAGATCGACTCGAGCGCATGAGACAACGCGTCGAGGCCGCTCTGCAGGGTGACGGAGGCCGGCAGCGAGAGCATCAGCTCGGGATCGATCAGCGCGTACTCCGGCCAGGTCTGCGGCAGGTGCAGCGAGTGCTTCCTCTGTCGCTCTCGATCCCAGATGGTGGCCCAGGGCGTGACCTCGCTGCCGGTACCGGCTGTGGTGGGCACTGCGATGAGCCGCTTGAAGCGGTTTGGCGTGAACGCGCTTTCGCCGGCAAGCCCGGCCACCAGCGCGGCGAAACTCCCGCTCTCGTCGGCCACCATCAGGGCCTTGGCCGTGTCGATCGCGCTGCCACCGCCCACCGCGACAATGACCTCGACGTCCGCGTGCGCCTGCCAGAAGTCCTCGTAGGTCTTCGACAGTTCCTGCACGTCGGGGTTGGGATGGATGCGGTCGATCACACACGCCAGCTGGTCGCCAAGGATGGCCTCGAACCGGGCCACGAGGCCGAGTGCGCGCGCCTCCGGAAAGGTGACCACGGCAGCGCGGCGGCCGCGCAGCAGATCCGGCAGGGACGACAGGGCCCCTGCCCCGTACACGCTGTGCACGGGGTTGAAGTAGTGGACATTCATGAAGTTTCCTAGGCGGGGACGCGCACCGCGTGATTCAGCGCAAGGTCGAACACATCGAAGTTGCGCAGGCGCCGGGTGGCATCGACGCCCTGCAGCTTGCGGTTGAACAGCAGCGGCACTTTCTGCTCCGAGATGCCGCCATGCGATCGCAGGGGCACCGTCAGGCCACTCAGGTCGTGCTCGGCGGCGCGCGTGCCGAGCACGGTGAGGTGGTCCGACACCACCACGAGGTCACCGATGCGGTCGGACGGCAGTTCGAAGCGTTCGGCGGCTTCTTTGCGCAAGAGCACCAGTTCGATGCCGACGACTTCGCGAAGGGCAGCGGCCATTGCGCCGGCATCCAGGCCCGGCGCCAGGTACACGGTGGCAAAGGAGCCCAGTGCGCCGTGGTGGACGACATAGGGGTCGGTGATCGGCAGGATCACGCGGTTGGCCTTGCCGCCTTCGAGGCCGTCGAGCACTTCCTGCAGGAAGACGATGCGCGGCTGGCCGGCGGCGTCGGTCTTCGGACTCATGCCGTGATCGGCGGTGATCGCGATCACGGCGCCCAGTGCGTCGAGCTGCGCGAGGTAGCCGTCCATCATTGCGTAGAACGCATTGGCGCCTTCGGTGCCCGGCGCGCACTTGTGCTGCACGTAGTCGGTGGTGGACAGGTACATCAGGTCGGGCCGGCGCGTTTCCATCAACCGCACGCCGGCGGCAAAGACGAACTCGCTCAGGTCTGCGCTGTAGACCGACGGCACGGGCCGCCCGACCAGTTCCACCACATGGTCGATGCCGCCGTTCTCGAGCGTGGCCTGGTCCGCCTTCTCGGCCGAGAAGCAGATACCGTGCATGCCGTGGCCGAGCAGCGTGCGCAGCTTGTCCTTCGCCGTGACCACGGCGACACTCGCACCCGCCTCGGAAAAGGCCGCGAGGATGGTTCCGGCCCGCAGGTAGGCAGGGTCGTTCATCATCACTTCCTTGCCGAGCGCGATGTCCAGGAAGAAGTTGCCGCAGATGCCGTGCACCGAAGGCGGCGCACCCGTCACGATCGAGAGATTGTTCGGGTTGGTGAAGCTGGGCACCACGCAATCGCCGAGCAGCGAGGTGCCCTTGTCCAGCAGCCTGGCCATGAAAGGCGCGACGCCGGCCTGGATGGCCTGGGTGATGTAGTCCGGCTCACAGCCGTCGACGCACACCACGACCACCGGCTGCGCCGGCATGCCGTAGTCCCGGCCATTGACCGAGAGGCCGAAGTTGTCCGATTTCATTAGCGTGCCCCTTGTTGAATCCATGCGCGCAGCTTGCTGGAGATGTAGTCGGCAGCCATCACCATGGCCACGATCACCAGGATGCAGGTCGCGGTGTCCTGGTACTGGAAGAGCTTCATGCTGCCGACCAGTTCGAAGCCGATGCCGCCCGCGCCCACCATGCCGAGCACCGTCGCCTGGCGCAGGTTGGTCTCGAAGCGGTAGAGCACCACGGCGATCCATGACGTGACCACCTGGGGAAGCACCCCGAAGATGATGATCTGGATGGGCCCGGCACCGGTGGCGCGCAGCGCCTCGATCGGGCCCTGGTCGATGTCCTCGATCGACTCGGCGAAGAACTTGCCGAGCATGCCCGCACCATGCAGTGCCAGCGCCAGCACGCCGGGGAACGGGCCGAGGCCCACCGCTGCCACGAAGATCAGCGCGAGGATGATCTCGTTGATGCCGCGGGCAATATTGAGCACCTGCCGCATCAAGTGGAAGACCGCGAGGTTCGGCGAGATGTTTCGCGCCGCCAGGAAGCACACCGGCACCGCGAGCACGATGGCGAGCAAGGTGCCCCAGATGGCGATCTGCACGGTCTCGATCGCCGGCTTCACGAGCTTCTGCATGAACTCCCAGTTGGGCGGCACCATACGCCCCAGGAAGTCGGCGATCCACGGCATGCCTTTGGCCAGCTCGCCGAAGCTCACCTGGCTACCGATGGCGGCCCACCAGAGCACGATGCAACCGATGACGGCGGCGCCGGCATATTTCCACCAGCCTTCGTTGCCGCTGCTCTTGGCAACGAGGAGGTTGTAGCGGCCGATGCTGATCATGATTGCTCCAGGACGAGGTGATGGGCCACGGGGGACAGCGGTGCGGCGGGCGCGGAAGAAGTCAGTTCGCCGCCCTCGCCTGCCTTGGCGGGCGCGGTGTCTTCCATGCCGCCGGGGTAGATGCGTTGCAGCACCTCTTCGGTGAGCTCGTCCGGGCCGCCTTCGAAGACGATGCGGCCGGCGGCCACGCCGATCACGCGCTGGCCGAACTCGCGTGCGTAGTCGACCTGGTGCAGGTTGCAGATCACGGTGATGCCCGACTCGACGCTGGCTTGCTGCAGGTAGCGCAGCACCTTGCGCGAGGTCTTCGGGTCCAGGCTCGCCACCGGCTCGTCGGCGAGGATCACCTTCGGGCGCTGGGCCAGCGCGCGGGCGATGCCGACGCGCTGCTTCTGCCCGCCCGACAGCGTGTCGGTGCGCACGTCGGCCTTGTGCCCCATCTCGACCCGGCGCAGGCATTCGCGCGCCACGTCGATGTCGTCCTTCGGGAACCACTGGAACCACGACAGCACCGCGGGCATCGAGCCGAGCCGGCCCGTCAGCACGTTCTTCAGCACCGACAGGCGCGGCACCACGTTGTAGTGCTGGAAGATCATCGCCACGTCGCGCCGGACCTTGCGCAAACCCGAACGGTCGCCGCGCGACAGCTCGCCGTTGACGCGGATCTGGCCGGACGTCGGGTCGGCCAGGTGATTGATGCAGCGCAAGAGTGTCGACTTGCCGGCGCCAGAGGCGCCGAGGATCACGACGAACTCTCCCTTCTTCGCCGTCATGCTCACGTCGTTGAGCGCAACGAAGTCGCCATAGCGCTTCGTGAGGTTCCGGATCTCGATCATTTCATTTCCTTCAGATCGAGGTTCAGGATCTTCGCGGTCTCACGGATGATGTTGTAGGCCGCGTCGTTGGTCGGGTGGAAGCCGTTCAACATGCCCTGGTCCGACCACGGGATGTCCTTGACCTCGAGGAACGCCGCCTGCACGCGCTTCTTGAGGTCCGCAGGCAGGTCGCGCCGCCAGACCGTGGGCGACTCGGGGATCGGGTCCGACCGCCAGACCTCGACCAGATCTTCGCGCTTGGCCAGCCCCTTGGCGATGGCCGCGTCGAGGATGCGGTCCGCGATGGCGGCGGCATCGACCTTCCTGTTCTGCACGGCGATCGCGCTCGAGTCGTGCGAGCCCGAGAAGATCACGCGGCCGAAGTCCTTGTCGGGATTGAAGCCCGCCTTGATCAGCCCTGCCTTCGGAAACAGATGGCCGGAGGTGGACGTGGGGTCGACGAACGCGAAGGTCTTGCCCTTCAGGTCGGCGACCGTTTTGATGCCGCTGTCCTTGTGCGTCATGATCTGGCTGTGGTAGGACGTGCGGCCCGCCTTCTTGGTCTCGGCCACGGCGAATGCCTCGATGTTCGCGATGCTTGCGCCCAGCACATACGAGAACGGCCCGAGGTAGGCCACGTCCAGCCGCTTGGACCGCAGCGCCTCGATGACGCCGTTGTAGTCGGCCGCCACGAACGGCTTCACCGGCATGCCGAGCGCGTTGGACAGCATGTCCATCATCTTCTGGCTGTTGGCGATCATGGCCCGCGAGTCTTCCGAGGGGATCAGCCCGACGGTCAGAACCTGCTGCGAACGTGCTGGCAGGGCCAGCCCGCCGGCGACGACTGCGGCGGCGCCGAACACCAACTTTCTGCGATTCATCATGGTCTTGTCTCCGATGAGTTGTGGATGCATGAACGTCCTTTCGTTGCAGGCCAAGGCACCCGCTCCATCGTCACCCGGCTGCATGAAACGCGATGACGAAAAAGGACCGATGCCGCCCGCCGTTCTCGTGACGGCTGTAGCGCTCGGGGGCCAGTACAACACCGGCGCGCGTCCTGGACAAATTCAAAGATTTGTCGTCTTCTATAGAATTTATGAATACATCCGGAGCCAATCGAAATGCGTCTGACACAGCTGCGCTCGTTCTATGCGGTGGCGAATGCCGGGAGCTTCACCAAGGCGGCCGCGCACCTGCACGTGAGCCAACCGACCATCACGACACAGGTGCGCTTCCTCGAAGAAAGCTACCGCGTCGAACTGTTCCACCGCAGCGGAAAGCGTGTGCAGCTCACCGAGTTCGGCGGGAAGCTGATGCAGTTGGCGCAGCAGATCTTCACGCTCGAGGCCGATGCGGTGAGCTTGCTGAAGGACTCCGGTGAACTGCGATCGGGCGAGCTGCACGTGGCGGCCGTCGGCCCCTACCACGTGACGAAAATGCTGGCGAACTTCAACCTTCGCTACCCCGACATCAAGGTCAGCGTGAGCACCGGCAACTCGCGTGACGTGCTCGATCGCTTGCTTGACTACCGCGCCGATGTCGGCGTGCTGGCGCAGTTGGTCCAGGACGACCGCTTCCTGTCGGTCCCCTTCAGCAAGCAGCCGGTGGCGATCTTCACGTCAAGCGACCATCGTTTTGCAGGCCGCCGCACCATCAAGCTGCGCGAGCTGCAAGGCGAACGGATGGTCGTGCGCGAGCAAGGCTCGACGACGCGCAAGGCGCTGGAACTGGCACTGCAGTCGGCCGACGTGCAGCCGAACGTCGTCATGGAGATTGCGAGCCGCGAAGTCATTCGCGAAGCCGTCCTGCAGGGCGTCGGCGTCGCCGCGGTGTCTACCGTCGAATACGTGCCCGGACCGGGATTGCATCTGGTCGAGATCAGCGACGCGAAGATCTTCACGTACGCGCACCTGCTGTGCCTCAGGGAGCGCCGCGGGGCGCGCATGGTGAGTGCGTTCTTCGACACGATCAAGCCAGCTGCGAAACCGAGTCGAGCGACCCCTTCTTGACCGTGCACGCCCCCCGGGCCCGCTTCAGACGGGTTGCCGCACCTGGGGCGTGCGGCAGTTCTTCGCAATCAGGGCTGCACCCACAAAGCACAGGGATGCGAGCATTGCGAAAGCAGCTCTTGCACCCTGAGTGAATGCGGCGACATCGAAGCCCGAGAGGCCCGAACCGCCATTTCCAAGAATCATGCGCTGCGCACTGTAGGGCAGATTGGCCATCGCCACGCTCAAGGTGAGCGCCGTTCCCGCCATGATCCCGGTGTTCTGCAGCGTCGAGCGGACGCCGTTCGCAATCCCCCGGCGCTGCGGCACCACGCTCTGGAGAATCGACGCGTTGTTCGGAGTCACGAAGCTCCCGATGCCCAGGCCCAGCAGCCACAGGCAGACGGCCAGTTGCCCGGCCCCGATGGCCGGTTGCAGCACGGCCGCCAACAGCGCCAGCGCGCCTCCGGCGAGCAGCATGCCTCCCACACAGATGGCGTCGGGCGTGAAGCGCCGCATCAGGCTGCCGGCCGTCGGAGCGGCCATCAACATCCCGAGCGCGACCGGCGCGATGCGCAGGCCCGCCTCCGAGGGTGCCAGGCGCGCGCAGGCCTGGAGATACAGGGCCACGAGCAGCAGCGGTGCGGCCTGCGACATCGACAGCAGCAGGATGCCTGCGTAGGCGATGCGACGCCTCGGATCCCTGAACAGCGCAGGGTCGACCAACGGGCTCGCCACGCGCTGTTGCACGCCGACGAACACCAGGATGGCGCAAACACCAGCGAGCATGAAGGCCCACACGGGCGTGCTGGTCCAGCCGCGCGTCCCCGCCATCGTGAGCGCATAGGTCACGCCTCCGATCCCGGCCAGCGACAGCACGGCGCCGGCCAGGTCGAAGCGTTCGGCCTTGGCCGCCGCGCGCTTCGGCAGCACCTGCCACGACCCAGCCAGCACACAAAGCCCGATCGGGACGTTCAGCATGAACAGCACGCGCCAGCCCCACCACGACACGACGAAGCCGCCGGCCAGCGGCCCCGCGACCTGGGCCAGGGCGGCCACCATGGCGAGCACGCCGAGCGCGAGGCCCACCCTTTGGCGGCCGAACGCATCGCCGACCAATGCGCTGGTGTTGGCCATGACGCCGGCCGCACCCACGGCCTGGCAGACGCGAAAAACCAGCATCGCCCCGACGCTTGTCGCGACCGCACAGGCCGCACATGCGATCACGAAGAGGCCCAATCCCGCGAGGAAGAGTTGTCGCCGCCCCCACAGATCGGCCAGCCTTCCGAAGCTCAGGATGCAGACGGTGCTGACCAGCATGTAGGACAGCAGGATCCAGCTCGCCTGCGATGGTGAAGCCTGCAGGCTGCGCGCAACGGCGGGCAGCGCCACGTTGAGCGCGCTGAGGTTCAGGAAGCACAGCGCCGCACCCAGGCTGGCGACAACGAGCACCGCCCATCCGGCCTTGTCTTCGTCTTCCGTCACCGCTTCAATCTTCGCTCTTGAAGCCCGAAGCCTTGACGATGGGGCGCCAATACTCGCGGTCTTCGTTCATGATGCGCGCCACTGCGGCACCAGGCAGCCCGGTCGCTTCGAGCCCCGCGCGCTCGAGCTGGCCGTGCACTTGCGCGCTGCGCATCGCGGCCAGGAAGGCTGTCTCCAGCTTCGCGACAACGTCCTTTGGTGTGCCCGCGGGCACGAAGGCGGCATAGGACGCATTGGCGCGGTCGAAGGCGTCGTAGCCGGCCTCCTTGAGGGTCGGAACATCGGGCAGCCAACTCAGCCGCTTCGTCCCTGCGACGCCCAGGATGCGCAGCTTGCCGGAGCGGTGCAATTCCAGCTGACTGGCCAGAGCGTCGGTGCCGATCGGCACGTGGTCGCCGATGATGTCCGTCGCCAGCGGCGCGCCGCCTCGGTAAGTGACCGCCGTGAGCGGCACGCCGATGGCCTTCGACAGTTGCAGCACGCTGAAGTGCAGGCCGCCGCCGAGGTTGGTCATGCCCACGCTGCCTTGCGCGGGGTTCTTCCTGATCCACGCGACGTATTCGGGAATCGTCTTGTACGGCTGGTCCGCGCCGGCGGAGACGACACTGGGCACGTTGGCCAGGTGCGCAACGGGAATGAAGTCCTTGTCGACGTCGTAGTTCAGCCGCGCATAGGTCATCGGAAACAGCACGAAGGGCGGCGTCGCGCCGATGAGGATGGTGCGGCCGTCGGGCCGCGCAGCTTTCACGGCCTCGATGGCAATGCGCGTGGACGCACCGGGTCGGTTCTCCACCAGAACGGGCTCCTTGAGCGAGCTGCGCAATTCTTCGGCCATCGAACGCGCCAGGTTGTCGAGCGCGCCGCCCGGCGGAAACCCGATGATGAGGCGGATGGGCGCGTTGTCGGCGTGCGCGGCGGCGCCGGCCAGGGCGATCGACGCGCCAAGCACGAGTGTCTTCAGGAACGAGGTCATGGTGGCTGCCTGCGAGTTGAAAAATAGGAAGAGAAATAGCGACGAACTCAGAAGGCCACGACGGGCAACGGGTTCGCCGGCCGGTGCGCGGCTTCGAATGAAGCGGCGGCCTGCAGCAGCTGCGCGTCTTCGCGGAAGCGGCCGACGAGTTGCATGCCGATGGGCAAGCCGTCGCGGTCCGCGCCGCAGGGCAGGCTGATGGCGGGGTGGCCGGTGAGGTTGAACGGCATGGTCCAGGGGAACCAGTTCGCACGCACCTCGGCATATTCCTTGCCGTCGATCTCGATGTTGCCGAACAGGTCCTGGTCGATGGGCAGGGCCGTGCGCGACAGGGTGGGCGTGAAGATGAAGTCGTGCGTCTCCAGCTGCGCCTGGATGTCGCGAAACAAGACGGTCCGCGCGAACATGGCCTGCTGGAACGCAACGCCGTCCACATGCTCGGCCAGTGCCAGCTGCTGCAGCAGCGACGGGCTCAGCTGGTCGCCGTGCGCCGCCGCCAAGGGGGCGAAGCGGCCGCGCCAACTGGTGTGGTTGATCACGCGCCACACGGGCTCGACGTCGAAGCCTTCGCCGGACATCGGCTGCAGCTCGGCACCCATCGACGCCAGGGTGGCGAGAGCGGCCTCGAAGGCGGATGCAACGTCCGCGGCGATCGGCCGCCCCGCCGGCGCGGCGCAGAAGAGGATGCGCTTGCCGCGGAGGTCGCCGCCGGCTTGCAGGTCGTCGAAGTAGCGCTGGGCCGGCACACCCAGCGACCAGGGGTCCGACCCATGCGCGCCGGTCATGGCCTGCAGCATCAGTGCCGTGTCGGCCACGTTGCGCGTGGTGGGCGTCACGTAGGTGTAGTTGCCGAACGCGTCCTGCACCTGGCTGTGGGGCACCACGCCCAGGCTCTGCTTCAGGCCGACCACGCCGTTGCAGGCGGCGGGAATGCGCGTCGAGCCGCCGCCGTCGGTCGCAATCGCGAGCGGCGCAATGCCCGCCGCCATCGACGATGCCGCGCCGCCGCTGGAGCCGCCGCTCGTGCGCGACGCGCTCCACGCGTTGCGGGTGCTCCCGAACAGCGGCGCATCGGTCATGCACTTGGCGCCGAATTCGGACGAGGTGGTCTTGCCGATGAGGATGGCGCCGGCCGCGCGCATGCGCGCCACGGCCACCGCGTCCTTCGTGGGCACGTGGTCGCGGTGCAGCAGGGAGCCGTAGGTGGTCCGCACGTTGGCGGTGTCGACGATGTCCTTCACCGTGAAGGGCAGGCCATGCAGCAGGCCCGCGGCCTCGCCGCGCATGAGCGCCTGTTCGGCTTCCCTGGCCTGCTGCAGGGCCTGCTCATGGCACAGCGTGATGAAGCAGTTCAGGTGCGGCTGCAGCGCATCGGCGCGGCGCAGCACCTCTTCCACGATCTCCACCGGCGAGAGCTCGCGCTGCGCGACCAGCCTGCGCATCGTCGTTGCGGGCATCGCGCAGATCTCGGACTGGGGAAGGACTGGAAGATTTTTCATGCGCAGATGATTGAGGCGCCGCAACATGGCGTCCAATACTGTTTTCTTGAAAAGGCATATGCACAGCGTATGACTGCACCAGACCTGCGCATGCTTCGCTATTTCGTGGCCGTCGCCGAGGAACGCAGCGTCGGCAAGGCGGCTCGCCGGCTCAACATGGCACAGCCGCCGCTGTCGGTTCACATCAAGAACCTGGAGGCGGCGGTGGGCACGCCGCTGTTTCGCAGGGCGGCGCACGGCATGGAGATCACCGATGCGGGCAATGCACTGTTTCGGCGCGCGAAAGAGGCGTTGCTTCTGGCCAACGAGGGCTTCGACGCGGCGCGCGCCGTCGGCTCGGGCAGCCGGGGCCGGCTCACGGTCGGCACGATGATCGCGCTGTCCTACCTGATGTTGCCGCGGCTGGAGAACGAGCTGCGGCTCCGCTTGCCGGAGGTGGAGATCCAGTATGTGGAGCTGAACGCCGTCAACAACGTCTCGGCCCTCACCGACTCGGACGTGTCGGTGGCGCTCTGCATTCCTCCCATCGCGCAGGCGGGCATTGCGGTGGAGCGCATCGGCAGCCAGCCGTTGATGCTCGCGGTGCGCACCGATTCACCGCTGGCGCGACTGGTCAGCATTCCGTTGGCGCGTCTCTCGGGCCTCGCGCTCATCGGGCTGCCCGTGCCCGAGGGTGATGTCGACAAATCGGTCGTCGCGTCGCTGCTGCGGCGGCACGATGTCAGCATGCCGATCGCGCAGCGGGTCGAGACGATGGTCTCGGCATTGGCGCTGGTCCTGGCAGGCAAGGGCGTGGCGATCCTGCCCGCCTGCGCCCAGATCGGCCGGCCGCCCGGCGTGGTGTTCAGGCCCTTGCGCAACGTCGATGCAAGGATGGACATCGCGGTCTGCTGGCGCAGCGATTGGGACAGTCCGCTGATCGAGCCGTTCCTGGCCTGTGCGCGCGCGTCCTTGCGAAAGCCGACCTAAGGTTGTTCACGCGGGAACAGGCCTTCACACACAGGCACCTTGTGCTTTACCGAGGCGGGCGCCCCTGGAACAGCGCCACTCCCGGGACGTCGAGTCGCGCACACAAGATGCTTCCATGGCTCGAGTCGGTGACGAACAAGGTGGACCGATCCGCACCGCCGAAGGCAACGTTGGTAATAGAAGCGCCCGCGGGACCGCGCAGCACGGCCACGGGTTCCGCGCGTGCATTCAGAACCCAGACATAGCCCAGGCCGGGGTTGGCCACGATCACGCGCCCTTGTGCATCGACGGCCAAGCCATCCGGCCCGCTGGGGCCGTAGGACGTAAAGAACTGGCTGACCTTGGCCACGCTGCCGTCGGCCAGGAGCGGTACGCGCCAGACGCAATTGCCTCGCGTCACCGCCAGGTACAGCACCTTGCCGTCGGGCGAGAGTGCAACGCCGTTGGGACTTGGCACATTCGACAGCAGCAGGTCGAGCTGCCCGTCGGGGCGCAGCCGGTACAGGCGGCCCGTGGGATCGTGCAGGCCGGTCTGTCCCTGGTCTGTGAAGTAGATGCTCCCCTTCGCATCGATGACGAGATCGTTGACCCCCTTGAAGCGTTCGGTGTTGCGGCGCTGCAGGTGCGGCGTGACCGCACCGGTCGTCACGTCAATGCGCATGAGCCCATTCTTGTAGTCCGCGACCAGCAGCGTGCGCGCATCGAGGAACTTCATGCCGTTGGGCTCGCCGTCGTATTCGGCCACTTGCGACCACTGGCCCGCTGGATCGATGCGAAAGACGCGCCCGAACGGGATGTCGGTCACGTAGAGATTGCCCTCGTCGTCGAACGCCGGACCCTCCAGGAACGAATCGGTGGGCTGGCCCCCGCGGTTCGCATCGGCCCAATCGGAGGTCTCGCGCCGGCGGAGCGCGTCCGGCATACGCGTGAAGAGCTCCAGATCCCGAACCAGCGGCGGCTGAAGAAGGAACAAGGCGGCCTCCGGGGGTCTATTGCTTGTCGAACGACGCGTTGGCTGCGATCTTGCCCCACAACGCGTTGCTGTCGGTCAGCATCTTTGCGAAGGCGCCGGAATCCGCCATGCGTGGCTCGGCGCCCAGCCCTTGCGCGAAGGCCTTCATGTCCGGCGTGGCCATCGCCTTCGCGATCTCCTGCTGAAGGCGCGCGAGAACCGGCGCCGGCGTGCCCTTGGGCGCCCAAAGACCGGTCCAGTTCACGACGCTGAAATCTCTCACGCCAGCCTCGGCAAAGGTGGGCACGGTCGCAAGCGCGACAAGCCGCTTGTCGCCGCTCACTGCCAGCAGCCGCAGCTTGCCGCCCTTGACGTTGCCCATGACGCCAGGCGTCGAGGAGAACTGCATGTCGATGGTGTTCGACAACACGGCCTGCGTGGCCTCGCCCGCGCCCTTGAATGGCACGTGCATCAGCTTCGTGCCGCTGGCCACTCCGAACGCCTCTGCAGTGAAGTGCGGCGTGGTGCCGGCGCCACCCGTGCCGTAGGTCAGCTTGCCGGGCGACGCTTTCGCCGCGGAGAGAAACTCGGGCAAGGTCTTGTACGGCGATCCGTCGTTGACCACCATGGCCATTGGCGCGAATACGTACGCGCTGATCGGCACCAGATCCTTGTCGTAGTCGAAGGGCAACTTCTTGAAGATGAATGGCAACAGCGAGTAGGTCGTGTCGTTGGCCATCAGCGTGTATCCGTCGGCCTCGGCACGCGCCACGGCGCTGGCGCCGATGGTGCCGGTGCCGCCCGGTTTGTTGTCGATGATGACGCTCTGGCCCATCTGTTCGGTGAGCTTCTGCGCCATCTTGCGCGTGACGACGTCCACCGCGCCGCCCGGCGGGTAGGGAACGATGATCCTGATCGGCTTGTTCGGGTACGCTGCCTGTGCATGTGCGCCGAGGGGCACGGCTGCAGAAAGCGCTGCAATGGCTCCGAACGAGAGCGCCCAGATCTGGCTGGAATGAGAGGTCTTCTTGGTCATCAGGTGTCTCCTGTCGTTTCAGTGCGGCGGACTCAGGCTGCAGTCGCTTGCCTGTCGAGGACGCCGAGCGCATTGCGAGCCGCGGCGACGCCCATGTTCACGTAGGCATCGCTGGTGACTCCGCCGATGTGTGGGCTCAGCACGAAGCCTCTCTCGCCGTGGAAGGGGTGGCCAGCGGTCATCGGCTCAACGGCGAAGCTGTCGAGCCCTGCACCGAATACCTGGCCGGAGTGCACCGCGGCCAAAAGCGCTTCCTCGTCGATCAGTCCGCCTCGGGCCGTGTTGACGACGATCACGCCGTGTTTGCACTTCGCAAGCGAGTGAGCATTCACCAGGTGGCGGTTGTCTACCGTCAAGGGGCAGTGCAGGGAAATTGCATCGGACTCGCGCCAGATCGTCTCCAGGTCAACGGCGCAAACGCAAGGGGGCAGGTTTTTTTTGGCGTAGGGGTCAAAACCGATGACGCGCATGTCCAGGGCATCGGCCATCCGAGCGAAGCGCAGGCCGATAGCGCCCAGGCCGATCAGGCCCACCGTTCGGCCGGCCAACTCGATGCTCTTGTGCGTTGCCTTGTCCCAATGGCCGGCCTGCATGCGGGCATCGAGCGAGACCACGGATTTGGCGCAGGCGAGAAGGAGCGCCATGGCCTGTTCAGCAACGGCCGCAGCATTGGCGCCGACAGCGGCGACGACTTCGATTCCTCGCGCTTTGGCCGCTGCGCTATCGATGGTGTCTGTGCCGCTGCCGTGCTTGGAGATGACACGCAGCGCAGGCGCCGCGTCCATGGCCGCCGCGCCCACTTTGCTGTAGCGCACGATGATGGCAACCGGGTTGTGCTTGGCGCTCAGGGCCACGATTCCTTCTTCGGTTGGCGTCTTCCCGGCAAAGACCACTTCATGGTCCTTCAGCAGGGCCAATGCTTGCGGCGCGAGATCTGCGCCGGTGACGAGGATGGCGCTCACAGCGTCTCCCCTTCTTTCAGGACTCCAGCGGTGAGTAGGGCGGCATTCAGCCATTTGGCGGCCGTGTCGCCCGTCTTGATGGCCGCGATGCGCGCGGCCTCGTCCTTGACCTTCTTTGCCGCCAGCGGCAGCAGCGCCTCGATCTTCTCGCGCTCGACCACCACCACGCCGTCGCCGTCGCCGATCACGAAGTCCCCGGGGTGCACCGTGACGCCGCCGATCGACACGGGGTGGCCGATGCGCCCGCCGATACTCTTGGTCGGACCATTCGGGTTGGTTCCGACGGAGAACACCGGATAGTCCATCTCGTCGATCTCGATGCTGTCGCGGCACGCACCGTCCATCACCACACCGGCGATACCCCGTTGTTTGCACGCGGTCATCATGATGGTGCCCATCAAGGCGGAGGTCTGGTCGCCCTTGCCATCGATCACCAGAACATCGCCTGGCTTGGCCATCGCGATGGCGGCATGGATCATCAGGTTGTCGCCGGGGCGCACCTCGACCGTGAGCGCCGTTCCCGCGAGTTTCATACGCGGCCTGAGCGCCTTGATGCGGCCGTCAAGCGCGCCGCGTCGGCCGGCCACATCAGCCAGGATTGCCGGCTGCAGCTCGGAGGCCTGCGCCACGATAGGGGCAGGGACGCGTTCGAAGTCGCGAATGATGTCAGGAAGATTGGACATGAGCTTCTTTCGTGGGTGTTGACGTGGGGCGGGAGGGGCCTGTCGGTGCGATACGGGCGTGGCTCCGCCGAGCCTGGGAACGGTGCGGGCCCGTCCCTGCCTTCAGCGTTTCAGCGCGCGTGTGCGTGAGGGTTGGTCAGTCGACCTTGGCGCCGGATTCCTTGACGATCGGTGCCCAGCGCACGATGTCGTCATGGATCAGCTTCGCGAACTCGGCCGGGGTGCCACCGAGCGCATCTGTGCCTTGGCTGGAGAGCTTCTTCTTGACTTCAGGGTCTTGCAGTGCCTTGTTGAACGCACCGTTGAGCTTGTCCACCACATCCTTCGGCAAGCCAGCCGGCCCCGCGATGCCGAACCAGGTGACGGCCTCGAAGCCCTTGAAGCCGGACTCCGCGATCGTGGGTACGGCCGGAAGGTCGGCGGTTCGCTTGGCAGAGGTCACGGCGATCGCGCGCATCTTCCCGTTCTTGATGTACCCAATCAGGGTGGGTACCGAGGACATGTACATCTGGAGCTGGCCACCGATCAGATCGGTTGATCCTTGCGCAGCGCCCTTGTACGGAATGTGCGTGAACCTGACACCGGCGGTCTTCTGGAACAGCTCGGTGGCGAGATGTGCCACCGTGCCGCTTCCGGAGCTGGCGTAGTTCAGCGTTTCGGGTTTGGCCTTGGCTGCGGCCACGACGTCGGCGAGCGATTTGTAGGGCGAAACGGCAGACACGACGAGGACGAGCGGCGCGCTGGCGACGCTCACGATCGGCGTCAGGTCTTTCTCGGGGTTGTAGGGCAGCTTGGGATACAGCGTGGGGTTGATCGCCAGGTTGCTCGTCTGGCCCAGGACCAGTGTGTAGCCGTCCGCGGGCGATTTCGCCGCAGCGTCCACGCCGAGGTTGCCGCCGGAGCCCGGCTTGTTGTCGATGATGATCGACCAGCCGTTGGCGACGGATACCTTGTTGGCGACTTCACGCGCAATCAGGTCTGTGCCGCCGCCGGCGGGAAACGGAACGATGAGCTTGATGGGCCGCGAGGGATAGGCGGCCTGGGCCGAAGCCGGCGCGCTGGCCAGGAGCATCCCCCCGGCGGCGAGAGCAGTGGCCGCGAAGCCAATGAATCGGCGCGGGGCCGCTGCGGGGGAAGCGCGATATTGCATGAACTTGTCTCCGGTTGAACCGACCCTGCGCGATTGCGGGCGATGTGTTCAGTGGAGGCAAGTATTCGTCTCTCGGCTCATTCAGTCCAATCGATACTTTTTGGAGATCGATAGATTTGACTTTGGGTATCAGACCGCTGACACGTCGGCGTGCTTGGCGAGCAGGTCGATCAAGCGTTGAGCTGCGGGGGAGATATAGCCAGTGTCCCGGTAGGTCACGACCATGCGGCGGCGCATGGTCGTGGCGGGCAGCTTCACTTCCCGCAGGGCAGCGCCCGATCGACCGGCCTGCAGGTGCAAACGCGAGATGAAGCTCAGCAGACCGGTCTCGCCAATCAGGCTAGGGAGCATCAGCAGCATGGTGCTTTCGACCTGCACCACCGGCCGTGAGATGCGATGGCGATCGAACGTCTGGTCGAGCCAGTCTCGCGTCGGTGCTCCGGGCGGCTGGAGCACCCAGCGGTAGCCCGTCAGATCTTTCAAACTGAGTTTGGGTTTGTCGAAGATCGCGTGCGCTTCGGCGGCGGCGACCACGATCACGTCTTCGGCCAGGTACTGCGAGGCGAACCCGGGTTCCGCGGGAACTTCAGTGCCGACCATCAAATCGATGTCGCCTGCACGTAGCAACGGCTTCAACGCGTCCACCAGCGCGACGCTGGTCCGCAGGGTCACATCGGGCGCTTCGCGCATCAGGTCTCGTGCGGCGGGCGGGAGCAGAAACTGGGCCGCGGTCGGCACGATGCCGATCTTGATGTTGCCGCTCAAGCCATGTCCGATATCCCCAATCTCACGGCGGGCGCTTTCCACGTCAAAACGTGTGCGCTGAGCCCATTTGAGCAAAACTTTTCCGGCGGTGGTCAGTCGGATCCCGCGGCCGGTCCTCTCGAAGAGGGGCGCGCCGCATGCCTCCTCAAGGCGACGCACGCAACTCGTCAACGCAGGTTGCGTGCGATGCAGCCGTTCGGCCGCGCGCCCCATGTGCTCGAGCTCGGCAATGACTTCAAAGTACTGGAGATCGCGCAGATCCAGGATGTAGCTCCTTGGGTTGAGAGAGACCGCGTGGAAGACTGTAAGGCAGATGGGACACACCCTGGTCAACGGAAGGCTACGTCTGCAATCCAGCCGCCCCCCGGGCCGGGGAGATTCTCCCCTCCTCCGCTCGACCTTCTCGCCGGGCCCCGTTGCACAAAGATCGGTTCCTCCCTGCAAGGGCTCAGGGCCGGAGTTCATGGTTCAGTGAGAAAAGTTCAGAGTTAGGTGAGAACCGACAACTGTGCCGCATGACACACACACCACCTGTCATGCGACGGCAAAACCTGACCTCGTCGACAAGCACCGATGCGGACTTACCTGCGTTTGGTGACGCATGGAAGGTACGGATGCGACACCATTACCGTGTCACGCACCGATTTGCGTCACGATTTCCTGTTTCGCTTCGAACAACCAATTGCGCGGGCGCCGCGGTCACCGAAGAAGACACACACCACACACCACCCCCTCCCCCCTTCCCCGGCTCAGCCGTTGCCCTCGTCCATTCTTATCGCCGACGGGAGTGGCTACCGCATTCGTGATCGCTGCGTGACGGTGGCAATGCAGGACGCGGACCTGCCAACAATGCACTCACGTTGCCCTTGCGTTGCGCGTAGCCGCTAGAGGACCCGAGCAGCCTTCAACGCGGCCAGTTGCGCGGCATCCAAGCCCAGTGCGCCGAAGATCTGGGCGTTGTGCTGCCCCGTGTCGGGGCCAACCGAGGGAACCGGCGCCGTCCTCCCACCGAAGCGTGGCACCGCCACCGGCGCCGGGATGGCGCCGAGCACCGGATCCATCAGCTCGATGGTCGCGCCGCGCGACTTGAAGTGAGGGTCGGTCTGAGCGTCGGCGATCGAGTAGACCTTGCTGAACGGAACCTCCTGCCGGTCCAGGAGCACACTCAGCTCGTCGAAGGTCAGGCTGCGGCACCAGGCCGCCACGATGCCGTCGAGTTCCACCAGGTTCTCGGTACGCCGCACGTTTGTCGAGAAGGCCGGGTCGGCCGCCAGGGCGTCACGGCCCATCGCCCGGCACAGCCGCGCGAAGATGGGGTCGGACGAGCCGACCAGTGTGATCCATGCGCCATCGGCCGACTGGTAGACGTTGGACGGCGCGGTGTAGCCCGCACATGAACCGGTCCGTTCGCGGGCTGCACCGCTGAACTTGTATTCGGCAGCCAGCGGGTCCAGCAAGCGCATCATGGCTTCGGTCGCCGACAGGTCGATCTCCACGCCCTTTTGCTGCTCCCGCGGCATAGCGTTGCGCTCGACCAGCGCGGTGGCGATGGAGAACGCGCCGAACAAGCCTGCGATGGCATCGCCCAGCGGATAGTTCATGTGTTGCGGCGGCCCCCCGGGCTCGCCGGTCAGGTGAGCGAAGCCGCTCATGGCTTCGAAGATCCGCGCGAAGCCGGGTCGGCGCGCGTAGGGGCCGGTCTGTCCAAAGCCGGTGATCCGCAGGACGATCAGTCGCGGGTTGGCCGCGTGCAGAGTCGGCAAGTCAAGCCCCCACTGGGCCAACGTTCCGGTGCGGAAGTTCTCCACCAGGACGTCGAATCCCTCGATCAACCGCAGGAACAGCGCCTTTCCTTCTGGCTTGCGCACATCCAGCGAGATGCCCTGCTTGCCACGGTTGGCGGTCTTCCAGAAAAGCGCATGTTCCCCATGCACGGGTGCCAGCCCGCGCAACGCGTCGTTGCCCTGGGGCAGTTCGAGCTTGACCACCTCGGCACCCATGTCGCCGCACAGCGTCGCCGAAAACGGCGCGGCCAGCACCGTGGCCATGTCCAGGATCCGGACGCCGCGCAGGGGATAGGCGTTGTCGTCCATCAGTTGGTCTTCAGGTCGATGGTCTTGAGCACCGGGTCCCAGGCTCGGCGGTCGGAGCGAATGCGCTCCTCGAAGGCGGCGCGGCTGGGGTCGAGCGGCGTGGCGCCGAGCTTGGCCAGCCGTTCCTTCATGGCGGGTGTGGCCATTACCTTCGTCAGGGCCTGATTCAGCGTGTCGACCACGGCCTTGGGCGTCCCCTTCGGCGCGACCAGACCCATCCACAGCCCGGTGTCCAGACCCGGTAGGCCCAGCTCGGCAAAGGTCGGCACCTCGGGCACGGCGGGCGAGCGTGTCTTGCCGGTCTGGGCCAGGATGCGGATCTGGCCGCCCTGCAAGTAGGGCAGCGTTCCGCCGAGGTTGTTGCACATCACCGGGATATGTCCGGCCATCAAGTCATTCACGGCGGGCGCGTTGCCTTTGTAGGGGACGTGCTGCAGCTTGATTTTCGACTGGTGGTTCACCATCTCGCACACCAAGTGTGAAGGCGTCCCCACGCCGGCGGAGCCGAACGCCATCGAGCCAGGCTTGGCCTTGTCTGCGGCAATCAGCTCAGCCAGCGACTGGTACGGCGTCTTGGCGTTGACGGCGATCACGTTCGCTAGGTCCGCCACCAGGCCCACCTGGACGAAATCGTCCACCGGGTTCCACTTGAGGTCCTTGTGGACGTAAGGCAGGAACACGTTGGTCAGGCCCGCCATCAGGATGGTGTAGCCGTCGGGCTGCGCCTTGGCGACGTACTCCGAGCCGATCAGGCTGCCGGCGCCGGCCTTGTTCTCCACGACTATCTGCTGGCCCAGCGCGGCGCCCAGGTCGACGGCCAGCGCGCGCGCCACCAAGTCGGTGCTGCCTGCCGCCGGGAACGGCACGATCAGCTTGATCGGCTGGCTGGGATAGGCGGCCAGGGCAAGGCTGCTGCCCAGGCCCAGCGCGATGGCCGCAGCGGCGCGGCGAAAGAATGCACTCGTTCTCATGGTGTTGTCTCCAGGGTCTTGGCAGATAAGGAAGCAGAAGAAGTCTTGAGGAATCGGCGGCCAAGGGTGGCGCGGTGGAGCTCGGAGGCACCGTCGTAGATGCGAAACGGCCGCAGCTCACGCAGGATCAGCGACACCGGCGAGTCTTCAGACATGCCAAGCGCACCCATCAGTTGCGCGGCACGGTCGGCCACGCGGTTCAGAGCCTCGGAGACGAAGACCTTGGTCATCGCGGTTTCGGTCTTGACCGAAACCCCGGCGTCCATCCGCATCGCGCAATCAAGCGTCATCAGCCGACTGGCATGCAGGTCGATATGGCAATCGGCCACCATGGCCTGCACCTGCTGCAACTCAGCCAGGCGCTGGCCGAACGAGGAGCGCTCGTTGACGTAGGCCTGCGCCAGCTCGAGCGCGCGGCCCGCGCGGCCCAGCAGGCGCATGCAATGCGACAGCCGCGCAGGCTCCAGGCGCTGCTGTGCGTAGTCGAATCCCTTGCCCACTTCGCCCAACACCGCGTCGCTGCGCACCTTGCAGTCTTGCAGCAGGATTTCGCCGTGACCACCGATGGCGAAGGGCTCGATCGCGCGGATCGCGCGCACCAGCTTGAAACCGGGATTGTTGGCGTCGACGATGAACTGGGTCGGGCCTTCGGAAGTCTGCGCCAGCACGATGGCAAATTGCGCGCCGATGGCGCCGGTGATGAACCACTTGCGGCCTTCGATCACCCAGCCTTCGCCAGAGCGCACGGCCGCGGTCTGCAGCATCGACGGGTCGGAGCCGGCGCCCGGATGCGGCTCGGTCATGGCGAAGCAGGAGCGGATCCGGCCGTCGGCCAGCGGCCTGAGGTACTGCTGTTGCTGCGCCTCGCTGCCGTTGCGCAGCAGGCTGATCATGTTGGGCTGGTCGGGCGCCGCGCAGTTCATCGCGCCCGGCGCAAGGTAACTGCGACCGGCTTCCTCCAGCACAGTGGCGCGCTCCGTCCAAGTCAGGCCCAGCCCACCGTGTTCGACCGGCAATTGGGGCAGGTAGAGGCCCTTTTCACGGGCTATCGGGCGCAGCTCAGCCAGCACGCGGTCTAGCGCCGACGGATCGTGCAAGTGGGACACATCCTCGCGGGGCAAGGCTTCGGCCTCGACGAAGCGGTTCACCCGCCGGCGCAAGTCATCCAGCCGCGAAAGGGTCCGCATCAGGCCTTCCCCTTCGCATGCTCGCGCAGCACCAGCTTGGCGATGTTGAGCTGGTGGATCTGGCTGGTACCTTCGTACAGGCGGAACAGGCGCACGTCGCGGAAGTAGCGCTCGATCGGGCTGAAATCGGCGACGTAGCCGGAGCCACCGAACATCTGCACGCAGCGGTCGGCCACGCGGCCGCACATCTCGGAGGCGAAGTACTTGCACATCGAGGCCGCGAGGGCCACGTCCTCGCCGCGGTCGCGCGCGCGTGCCGTCTCGGTGATCATGGACTTCGCCGCAAAGATCTCCGTGCAGCTGTCCGACACCATGGCTTGCATCAACTGGAAGTTTCCCACCGGCTGGCCGAACTGCTCGCGCTGCTGCGTATGGTCGATGGCCAGCTCCAGCATGCGGATCGCCGGGCCGGTGCACAGGGCCGACAAGTGGAGGCGCTGCTTGTTGAGCACCTTCATGATGGTCTGAAAGCCCGCGCCCTCGCGCAAGCCGATGATGTGAGAGGCCGGCACCCGGCAGTCTTCCAGGACCACGTCGGACACGGGCGAGCCGGCCTGCCCCATCTTGCGATAGGGTGTGCCAGTCGTGAGGCCGGGTGCGCCGCGCTCGACGATGAAGGCCGTCAATCCCGCGCTGCCGCGCGTGCCCTCTTCGGTGCGGGCCAGCACCGTGAACACGTCAGCAATGGGCGCGTTGGTGATGAAGCGCTTGAGGCCGTTCAGCACGTAGTGGTCCCCATTCCTGCGCGCGGTGGTCTGCACGTTGGTAGCTTCCGAGCCGGCCTCCGGCTCGGTCAGCGCCAGGCAACCGGTGAGTTCGCCAGTGGCCATGCGGGGCAGCCAGCGTTGCTTCTGCTCCTCGGTGCCGTCGGCCACCAGCGCTTCAGATCCGATGCCGGTGTTGGTTCCGACGCGGGCTCGCAGCGCCACCGAGGCTTGCGACAGCTCGAACGCACACAGCACCAGTTCCTCCGTGGTCAGGCCGAGGCCGCCATAGGCCTCGGGAATGCTCCATCCGAAGTAGCCCTTGCGGCGCAGTTCCCGCACCAAGGGCTCGGGCACCTCGCCGAGGCGCTCGACCTCGTCTTCCATCGGGTGCCAGCGGTCGCGCACGAAGCCGCGGATGTCGGCCAGGAGCGCGTCGAGTTGCTTAGGGTTGCGAATCATGGACCGGACTCTAGTGGGCGGCGTACGATTGAGCGCACCACAGTTCCATATATTGGAACTACGATGCACAGAGCCTGCGCGTCACCACCAGAATCGAACCATGCGATCTCCAAGCCCCGTACACCAGATCAAGGACCAGGGGGACCTGCGCAAGGTGCGCGACGCCGATCCGGATTTCGCCGGCACCCTCGCCAAAGGTTTGTTGATCCTGCAGAGTTTCGTGGCGGATCCGCGCGCGCACGCCAACAGCGAGTTTGCGCAGCGGCTGGGCCTCCCCCGGTCCACCGTGTCGCGCCTGTGCCGCACGCTGCAGGCGCTGGGCTTCCTCGACCACGACGATCGCCTGGACCGCTACTTCATCGGACCGGCGGCCGTGACCTTGGCCTACCCGTACGTGATCAACACGCCGCTGCTCAGCCAGCTGAGGCCCGCGATGCAGGCCCTGGCCGCGCGCGTCAAGGGCGCAGTCTCGGTCGGCGTCGCCATGGACCTCGATGTGGTCTACGTCGAATCGGCAGCACACGAGCGAGGTACGCTCAAGCGCCCGGGCGTCGGCGCGGTGCGCGGCATCGTCGAAACAGCCATGGGTCGCGCCTGGCTGGCCCAACTCGAGCCGGCGGAACGCGCGAGTTTTCTGGCGCGCGCCAAGCAACAGCGACCGGACGACTACGTCCGCACCTCGGAGGGCATGCGCGAAAGCGTCGCGAGCTACAGCAAGCGCGGGTTCGCCATCAACCTGGGCGACGCCGGTCTGGGCGTGCACGCGGTCGGTGTCGCCTCCCGCATTCGCTATGGCTCGCGCCGCCTGCTTTTCAACTGCGCCGTGCCAGGCTATCAGGCGCGGCCAAACGACCTGCTCAAGACCATCGGTCCCAGTCTGGTGGAATTGGTGAACATGGCGGACCGACAGGTGGGCTTGCGCTGAAGGCTGGCCGGACGATCACTGATCGAGATCGCGTCAACGATTCTTCCGTGGGCTTCTGTCCTCTGCGTGTAGTGGCGCGAACGGCGCATGCCTCGCGTACGCCTGAGATGCTGCTGAAGTTCCTTCTTCAAGGCCCCACGGGCTTGAATGAACAGGCTGCGGTAGATGGTCTCGTGTGACACGTAGCAGTTCTCGTCGCACGGGTAAGTATGCTTGAGCCATCCGGCAATCTGCTCCGGCGACCACTGCAGCTGGAGCTTGTCCGTCCGACGCGCGCAAAGGCCCGGTTCTCAGCCAGCTTGCAGCGCTTGGGGCGATGGGCCCGGTCCCAAGCTGCCTGGTCGGCTTGAGCCGCACGATAGCAGTCTTGACCACCATGCCTGCAGGGCCGCCGCCTGCGCAGAGTGCTTCTCGGCACGCGAGGGCTTGTGGGCCTTGCCAGCCTTGCGCCGCGGCACCTGCGCAAAATGCTCGCGTGATGCTGTTCCGGAGATCTGGAAGCCCGTGCTCTGAATCGATGCTTCATGAGATGCGATCTCCTTCTACACCCAGGCCCTCGGCGCGATCCACGTCCGAACACTAGTTCAGGTCCTTGTCCTTCCAGACCTTCGAGCCTCCGAGGGACACCCCCGCCTGTAGGCCGGCCTTGGTCAGCACGTAAGCGGTGCCGCCCGAGAAGGCGACAGCACCCGCCTTGATATTGGCCTCGTCCTTGCCGGTGCCAGCGCCCGCGGCAGCGCCGGCCGAGGCATCCCAGCCGTTGTCGATGAAGTCGGCCAGCGACTTGGCATCCTTGAACACGAAAAGATAGCGCGTGTCGGAGGCCCCGATCTGCAGGCCAGCGCTCGCCTGAGCGATGTCCATGTACGTGTCCTTTTTGGACTTGCTGTCGTGCGCTATGCCCTTCCCGCCCGCTCCGCCAAGGCCGAAGCTCAAACCGTAGGTCGTGAACACGGCGTAACCGGGCGCCTTGCTTACCGCGTTCTTGATCTCGGCATCGGCCTTGTAGAAGTCCTCGAGCGCCTGCTTGACCTTTGCCCTGACCTCGGCCTGCTTGGCGGACTTGTCCTGCGCGTAGGCACCGCGGGCCAACAACGATGCCAGCGATGCACCGATGACGAGTAGCTTGCGACGTTTCATTTCGTTCTCCTTTCACGTGTCGTGCACATCCGCCTCATAGGCACGAGGGAGTCCGCCTCGGAGGCACTCTCCCTGCGAGCGACCCGTCCGAATGCTCCCACAGATCTGGTCACCTCGGCTATTGGACCAAGGGAAGTCCACGCCCAGCGAGGCTGGCGGTGCCCATGCCTTCCTTCCAGACAGCGAGGTCCCTAGATGTCGACAAAGTCCGAATCGCCATTGAGGCGTTTCGCGTGCCAGTCGTCAATAAAAGCGCGCGATCGGTCGGACAGGGAAGCGATCGCGCTGGCGCCGTCCTCGTGCTTCCCACTCAGGGCGATCCGGCATTTGTGGCCGTCCTTCCAATGAAGATCCGCGTGCCCAGAGATGATTCCATCGAGCATCGAACCGTCCAACTCCACCACCACATTCCAGCCGTCGTACTCGAAACGATGAGTTGCAGAGTTAGTCATCACAAGACCTCCAAGTCGCTTCCCCCCACTCCCTCGAAATCCACGTATTCGAGCAGCAGCGGCGCCACAGCCCGCAGGAACGCAAGTTCGCACGGCTTGACCTCGCGGCGTTCGACGTCGAAGTGGCACAAAATCCCGGCGACCGGCCCTGCCAGCGGGCCCACGGCCACACCGCAGTACGACGCGATCGGCCCGCCGAGTGAAGGCAGGCGGCGGTCCGTGCTGCAATCCGCACTGACAAATTCGCCGTTCGCAACCGTCAGGCAGCACAGGGTCTCCAGGAGGAAAGCGCTTCGCAAATACGCCCGGTCCTCCCTGAAGCGATCGAACACACAAAGCGGACGCATGGCGCGGTTGACGAACCCGTGCATGGCCGTGTACCGAAACTGGGTTCGACCATTCAGCAGTTCGAGCGCTGACGAAAGACCGCGCTGCGCCAGGTGCGCTCTGAACACCAACAACTGCTCCTCGAAAGGGAGGTCGGTGGATGTCATGTTGGAGCCTCGAATTTTTCAAATTGTCGAGTGGACCGCGCGTTTTTCAGTATAGGTCAGGTTACTTACCAGCGACTTGTTCAGTACGTGGTCAACTCGCTCCGCAGACGCGAGAGCAGCTCAAACTCCGTCCCGTACTTCGCCTCGAACCGGGCCTTCCACGGGTGGCGGCTGACCTTCACCACGTTCAAAGGGGAGCCCTACACCCACGATGGCATGAGCACGGCTTGGACGCGCGCGCGATCGGGCAGGGACCAAGAATGCGCACTTCCACGACCTGCGCGCCAAGGCTCTGACGGACAAGAATGACAGCCAGAGCATCGGCGAGGCGCGCAAGATGGGCGGGCACTCCACCGAGCAGCAGACGATCGATCACGTCCGGCACAAGAAGCCGAAAGACCTCCGCGACACGCTGAAAAAGTGTCTACGCCGGATAATGCTCTGCCAAGCTTTTATAACGAAAGGCAACCATGTTCAGCAATATTGTCAATGCCATCATCTGGATGCTGATCGTCGGCGTGGCTTGGTATCTGGTGAGCTTCATCCCGATCCCGGCGCCGGTGGGTACGATCATTACGATCCTGTTCCTTGCACTGGCCGTGGTCGTGCTGCTTTCCAGCTTCGGCGTAATCAACGTTGGGGTGCCACGCCTGTACAACAAGTGATTCACAGGTATGTCTAGCGGTGTCAGCATCACCCTCGTCTAGACCACGCTCAAGGGGGAACCCTACACCTACGATGGCGTTCGGTAGCCCCATCGCAAGTTGGGCGGCGATTTGAGCCTCGGCGAGCACGATGAGCGCGCGCCGCTGATCAGGCGCCAGCCTGTGGTGTTCGTCAAAGCCGCTGTCGCCCCACGTTCGCTCAGCCCCAGGAAAGGAGCCGCCATGTCCTTGGAGCTTCTTCGCCAAATCGCCGAGCGAAGGCTGCCATACACGTTTTGACGGCTCAGGTGGCGCGCTTGTCGCGATCGGGCCGCGGCCAGAAAACCGGGATGCCCTGGCGCGCGCAAAGGGCGCGTGCTTCCAGGTGGGCGGATCGGACAGTGGCACGGGTTGACTGATATCAGGCAGTTCGGGGTCCACCCGCTCAGGGGACCCTGCGGCCCGGCCGACGGCATGACGGTCAGCCAGTTGTCCGAACTGCTTCGGCAAGGCCCTGTCTGGGGAAAACTGGAGGACCGTGTCGAAAGTCCGTACAAAAGGACCGACACCCAGATCGGCGATCGGCGCTGTTGGAATTCGCCGTGCTGATGTCTACTTCCCGTCGACTGTAGCTAGCTATAGCGCGGAAACTTGCCTCTCCCACGGCCAGCGCGCGCTCGGCGGCCGCGACATGCCAGCCTCGCTGCCCCCGCCTGCCTCCCCTCGCCTGGCGTCGCGGCTGGCCCGGACCCACGCGGGGGGCGTTCTGCTGCGGTGCAGCACGCCACTTTTCATGTTGTGGCAAGAATGCAGGAAATGGTGTCGCACCAGACCTGAAATGGTGAAAAACTGTCGCGCGACACCAAATACTCCCCTGCTCCACAAATCGCGACGCGCACTTGCGCGTCTTCGGTGTTGCATGCGTCGGGCCTTGGCGACTCGATTACTTGTTCTCGCTCGGATCTGCGTCACCATTTCTGGTTCGGCGTGGTCGCGTGACATGGCGATCGGACACTGGTCGAGGGACCGCTTTGTGGCAGCCATCGTGTCCGCTCTATAAGCCCGCAGTCGCAGATGGCCGGGGATTTGCAGAAGCGGGCGTGCTCTTGACCTATTCCCCAGACTTCAAGGAGCTCGCGACTAGCGCCGCGGGAATGGTCTACAAGATATTGAACGGCACCAAACCGTCAGAGCTGGCGTGCTGGCAACGGATGCGCTACGAGTTGAATGTGAACCTGGTGACGGCCAAGGTGTTGGGCATCACAGTTCCTCGGGATCTTGTGGCGCGTGCAGACAGGGTGATCAGATGACGAGCGGTGGTTGGAGACTGCGCCTTGCGTTTCGGTGCAGGGCCAGAGACCGGTCTTGGCCCGACTGTAGCCGTAAGGCCCCGCAGCCCGAGACCTGGCATGGCAACTGATCGCTCCGTTTGGCGTCGCTTCATTCGTATGGCTCGGCTCGGATAACGTCGCCAACAGTGTCGTCGGGCACCGCTCAAGATGCGTGGGATCCGACGATGCCGCCGTGCTGGAAGACGCCGGCTACGGGTCGCGCACGTTCAATCCTCGTCGACGTCCCCGAGAAGCGCCTCCTCCTCTTCGGCCGGCAGGCAGTAGGTGAACGCGGTTCCGTTGGTGTAGCGCACGACCAGGTCGATGTCCTGGGTCTTCTCCTCGCCGAACTCCATCAGGCAATCGGCGAACGCAATGCTTTGGCGCTGAATACCTTCCAGAATCCTCTCGTTGGGCCGCTGGGTCTTGATGCCTCGGCTGCGGATGGTAGATGCAGAGAGGATCTCCTTGAGGTGGTGAATCCCGGTTTGGTTCTTGAAGTGAATCGTCAGGTCGACCTCGGACACCAGGCCGCAGCCCAGGATCTTGACGGCTGCGATCAGTTCGATGAATTGGTCCTGTACCAAGCTCAAGAGGCGACCGGACGGCGGCTGGAGCCTGGGATCAATCTTCTTTGGGGCTGTCGGATTCTTCATGCGCGGCTTTCAGAAGAAGTCGTGAATGGGTGGATCTGGTGGGCGGCTGGTGCTCAGACAAAGTTGCTTGATGGGGCGCCAGTTTGCAGTTGGCAGGCGCCCTCGAAACGATGGATCAATTATGGGATCGGGGGGCTTCGGGATCGGTTTCGCCCTGCGGCAAACCCGGTTACCGACCGTTGGTGTTTTGCATTTCGGAACGCTGGTCGAGGTCGAGTTGGGGGGTAATCGCACACCCTGGTGGAACGAGCCCTTGGTGACGCACGACATTCAGGTTCAGACACGACCGCACTGACCGCAGCCAGTGGCGCCACGCTGACGGCGACCCGCATGCGCATCACAACCACGGGTGACGACGCCTCGCGATGGGCGCGGTAGCCGTTCTGAACGGCACCTCAATCTGGCCGATTCGACGGTCACGACTTCGCGTGTCTCCAGAAGATCGCACGTTCGGCTGGAGTATTTCGCCGGAATGACCATCGTGGGCGGTCGTCGATTAAAACCCGGACACTTGTGTTCGTGGAGTCAGCGAACATGCAGAAGCCCGGCACCCTCCCCCTTTTGTGGACGCACCGTGCTCGTCATAGTCCATCCCGTCCCCTAGGGCCTGTTCCAGGATTTTGCCGTGCCCAGCGGGGCTGCAGGTGTGGCGACGATTCGCTGCGGTGCAGCATGGCATTTTTCACGATGCGGCAGTAGGACAGGAAATAGTGACGCACCAGACCTGAAATGATGACGCATGCCCGCTCCACGCACCCCAGCGTCCAGCTTTTAATCGGGTTCGCCGGGCCGAGCAGCGCCAATGTTTCACGACATTTTGAAGCATTTGATTTTTTTGTTTTGTGACAATGACTTATCGATCTTTTCTCAACGATCTGGCTCGAATGTTTCACGAAATGATGCAGCCGCTAGGCATTTTGTCGATTCATGCCCGCTTGTCGCACATAATTAGGTTATTGCATAACCAAATAAGCCGATGCAGCCCACTCCAGTCTTCGTCGACATTCGCCTGGCGAGCCCTGCCGACCATTCCCCGGCCAATCAGAATGAAGAATCCGCCAGGGAAGTCGTGGCCAGCCAAGGGTGGCCAGCCGTCTGCACTTTGGCAGAACTCGGCCGCATCCTGACGTTGATCCATGGCGTGCGCGCACCCGCCGATGCTTCCCTCAAGAAGTGGAGCGCCGCAGGTGCATTCAGGGCCTGCATGGCCAGCCAGGCGGAGATCGACACGAGCGAAGCGCCCTCCTCGCTCACCCACGAAGCGCTGCAACGACCGCGGCGCAGCGGTCGTCCCGGTCTCAGGCTGCGCACCGCGGCGGCGATCGGACGCGTGTACGAACTGTGGCCTTTCCTGGCCGAGTCCGATTCCCACGCAGTCCTCGAACTGGCTGTGGCCCGCACCGCCGACCACTTCCGCTCCGCCCTCGGCCCCATCTCGCCCCCGCCCTCGGTGCAGGCACCCGCGGTGGCCACGCCGGAGCCAGTGCTGCAGGAGGTTCAGGAGGTTCAGGAGCAGCTTGCGATGCTGACGCGGGAAATGGCTGCGGTGCGTCGGGAGCTCGCCCAGTTCTCGACGCTGCGCAACAACCTCATTACCAAACTGGACGATGTGGTGGCACGCGCCAAGGACGGCTTTGCCGGCGGCGCGCAGGCCGCGGGGCCCGGCTTCGACCCCTTGGCCGAGGCACGCCGCGATCGGGACATGGGCATCATGAAATCGACGCTGGCGGAGATTCTCGCGTCGCTGGAACGCATCGAGGCGGGTCGCTCCTGATCACTGCGGGCCGGGGGTAGTTTGAAACTACCCCCTCCACGGTTCGGTGCCGGACCCCAAAAAAAAGGGGGGTAGTTTGAAACTACCCCCCCTTTGCCTTCAGCCCGACACTCAGATCGAATCGACAAATCCCTGCATCGCCTTGATCAGAGCCTTCTGCTGATCCTGGTTCAGCTTGATCGACAGCCTCACCGAGGGCCGCCCGATGGCGTCGAACCTCAAGGAGCCCACCTTCTGGCCAGCCACCTTCAGCGCATGGCTGGCCTGTGCCGGCAGCGGAGCGGCCTCGGGCACCACCGAAGGCGGCGACACCAGCCCGGCAAAAACACTCTTGGCGGGCAGCACGCCTTTGTCCATCGACAGGGCCTGCGCCCGCGCGAGCAAACCCGATTCGTCTTCGATCATCGCCTTGCCGAGATCGGTTGCCCAGGCCAGCTGGATCGATTGCGGCGTCGGAAAGGCCGCAATGACCGTCGCAGGCAGTCGAGCCAGCGCCAGCGCCTTGCCGAGATTGCTGATGTCGACGCCCAGCGCCGCCGCCATCTGCCGGTTCGAGGGATAGACACCTTTGTCGAGCGCGCGCAGGTACGTCATGCCCTGCTCCCAGGGCGAAGGATCCGCCCTGCCCCGGTTCTCCCGGTCCATCTCCTCGATGAGCGCCCGATCGTCCAGGTTCTCGACCACCGCCCAGACCGGCAAGCCGATCTGGCGGCAAGCCTCGTAACGCCGGTGCCCGAACACCAGTTCGTAGCGCGGGCCATCGCCTGGATTCGCGATCGCGCGAACCTTGATCGGCTGCGAGTTCCGGCCAGCCTCCTGGATCTCGCGCTTGAAATCCTCGAACAGCTTTCCTTCGAAAGCCGACGCATGCCGGTTGGCGAACTCGCTGCGCGCGATGTCGGCGGTGTCGATGAGGCGTGCCGGCAGCGCGCCATCCCAGCTGCGCAGTTCCTCGCTGACTTCGCTCAGGCGCCCTTCCAGTTCGTCCACCTGCGCTGCGCGCACTCGAAGCTGGTCGTTCTCCCGCAACAGATCCGAGCGCTGATCGTTGGCAAATGCCATCATCGCGCCGGGCGCCGTCTTGGGCTTTGCGAGCTCCGGATTGGGCTGCGCAGTCGGCATGATCGACGCGAAGTCGATCTTGGAAGCTTTGTCTTTCAATCCCATGTCAAACCGCCGTTTCCAGAACTTGCCGCTCCGCGACCTGACGCGCCCAGACCGCCTCGATCTGCTGCTCGATCAGTTCGCACATCCGGTCGTAGGCCACCCTGGCCCGTGAGAAGGTCTTGGAGTTGACCGACCCCCGCGGCAGATCGTAGACCGTGCCGAACTCGGCGCTCGCCGTCGCCGCCACCGCGGTCTTCGGGATCTCGATCGGCAGTACCTTGTCGCCATAGCCCTCGAGCACCCACTGCCGCACCACCGAACTGGCGGTGTCCGATGCCTCGACACGCGACAACAGGACGTCGATGAACTCGAAACTCTTGTCTTTGCCGCGGCTGCGGACCAATTGGTTGCACAGGTCCGAGAACAGGTCCCAGAACTGGGCCGAGCTCGCGAAGTCCAGCGCCGACGGCGGCAGCGGCATGATCACGCCGTCCGCCGCCATCAGCGCGTTGATGGTCACGTAGCTCAGCGAGGGTGGCGTGTCGATCACGATGACGTCGTACTCCTCGCGCGGCAGGTCCAGCCCGCGGTCCAGCACCCGCCAGAATTCGAAGCCGGGATCCCGGGCCTGGCGCGCCGGCAGGTGGAATTCCGCACCGTAGAGCAGGGGGGCCGCGCACACCAGGTCGATGTTCGGCCAGTAGGTGGGACGGACGGCGTACTTCAGGTTTTCCTGATCGCCGGTGAACAGCGACATGGCCGTGTGCTCGGTCTCGACTTCGGCATCCGGCAGCACGCCGAACAGCGTCGTGGCGGAGCCCTGGGGATCGAGATCGACCAACAGCACGCGGTGGCCACGCATCGACAGGCCCTGTGCCAGCGTCACGGCCGATGTCGTCTTGGCCACGCCGCCCTTGAAATTGGCCACCGTGATCGTGATGCCCGCCGCGCCTTCGGGCCGCAGGTGCTCGGAACGCAATTCGCGCGCCCAGCTCTGGGCCTCCGCCATGGTCCACTCGCGGCTGTTGCCGTGGATTTCCCCGGCAGGCAGGTCGCCGCGCGTGAGCCGGTACGAGATCTTCGACTTGTCGACACCGCACAGGTCCGCCAGTTGCACCGCCTTCAGGCTGGGCGCAGACTTCACAGCGGTGGGCGCCAGCATCGCCGAGCGGATGCGGTCCATCATCCCGGCGATCTTGTGTGCCTGTTGCTCGATGTCTTCCAGGTTCTGACGTCGAATGGTTTGCTTGATGTCCACGGAATCTGCCTTGAAAGTTTGAGTGTCGTGCGATTATGCAGGGCACTGGGGAAAAAACGAAGAATGGCCGCGATATCAAGTGAAGACTTGGACGCGGATCCCGCTTTGGGTCCCTTTTCTTGGCTCTCTCCCGAGATTAAGAGAGAAACTTGAATAACTTCAAGAGATTAAGCGCCGGGATAACTGGAATTTCTTCAATTAAATCAACGACTTAGAGTCAATCCAGCGGCCCATCCGTCCAGACTTTAATCGCTTGCGTCCAGCTTTTGATCGGATGCGTCCAGCCTTTGGTCGGAATCCGTCCAGCTCCTCATCGGCGGGGTACACAGCCTTATCCACAGCCGGATTCGGCCGGTTCGGAGGCCGTTTGACGCAAGTGTCCGGGTTTTAAGCGGGCTCTCGGGCTCGCCTGGCGCCTCTTCGGAGGGCGGTCTGGGCCGAATGTCCGGCTTTTAATCGCCTCGCGGCCACCCTGATTCGGGCCCGCCTTCCGCAAACGTCCAGCTTTTAATCGGCCCCGCCGCGCCCCCTCGCACGCCAAATGTCCAGGAATTGATCGGCCTCGGCGGCGGCCGACACCGCTGGCTTGTGTCCAAACCCGGTTGGACATAAGATCGACGCTGCAATGAGTCATCAGATCGCGGGAAATCCGGGCGACAAGCCGATCATGAGCCACGCCGTCGACGACGTGCTGGAGCTCAGGAAGCCGCACGAGATGATCGTGATGATGCCGCGTTCGGCCCGCGTGACCCTGACCGGGCGCCGCATCTACAGCGCGCTGCTGCAGGTGGCGCAGACCCGGCTGGTCGCCTTGCCCGGGATGCCCGCGGCCGACTTCATGTTCGAGGCCCCGCTGGCGGCCATCCTGCGCACCACGGGTTCCAGCGGCAGCGAACGCACGGCGGCCAAGAAGTACCTCATCGAGATGCGCAGCCTGGAGGTCGACTGGGAGTCGACCGCACCGGGCGACGGCGTCAAGTGGCGCGGCTTCTCGATGCTGTCCGAAGTCGCGCTGGAACTCCGGCGCGGCGAGAACTGGGTCAGCTGGTCCTATCCGCCGACGATCATGGCCGCACTCCGGGACCCGCAGCGCTGGGCCCGGATCGACCTCGACGTGCTGGCCAAGCTGGGCTCCTACACCGCCGTGGCGCTCTACGAGATCTGTGCGCGCTACCGCGAGAACCCCAGCGGCGTCACCAGCCGCAAGCCCGTGACCTGGTGGGTCGACGCCCTGAGCAACGGGCCCGGGCCCGAGCGGCGCGAATGGCGCAAGTTCAAGAACGAGCGGGTGAAGGACGCGGTGGTCGAGATCAACGCCGAAACCGACCTCGAGATCGACCTGATCGAGCACAAGCAGGGCAGGGTGATCACCGAGGTCCAGTTCGCCGTCCGCAAGAAGCGCCAGGCGCCGGCGCCGAGGCCGCTCTCGGGCGAGCCGGTGGACGCCACGCTGGTGCTGCGCGCCGAAACGCTGGGCATCCGGGAGATCAAGCTGGAAGGGCTGCTGAAAGAGTTCGGCGACGAACGCGTGCGGGCCCAGATCGAGGTGCTCGAGCGCCGCGCCGCCAACAAGTCGCTGCGCACCATCGAGAACGCCTTCTCCTACCTGCGCTCGCTGCTGCGCAACGAACCGGTGACCGAGGGCGGCCCCGACACCCGGGCGCGCGCCGACGCGGCCGTGCCCGCGGCGCCGGAATCCGCGCCCGAACCCGCCGGCCCGGCGCCGAACGTCGAAGGCGCGAACTGGCTGCGCGAGCAGATCGAGGCGATGAAGAAGGAAGTCGCCGCGCTCGAACCCGCGCACCTCAAGCGCTGGGTCGACCAGGCGCTTCAGGACCTGGCGCGCAAGGGCGCGCTCAACGCAGTCATCAGCCGGCGCGCGGCGCAGGGCGATGTGCTGCACGGGCTGCTGGGATCGGCCGTGGTGTACGCCTATGCCGACGCCACCTACGGCCCCGACTGGAAGGTCGATCGCCAGCTGTTCGACGCCTTGCCATAGACGCCGCACCGGGCAGGCAAGCGCGGGCTTCCACCACGTCCCGCTTCCATATGCCGGATCGCGGATAAGCATCTGCCGAAACGGTCGTTCGCGTTTCGATTCCGAATCCGCACAATCGCGCCCCATGCCGCGACATCCGGTCGACGCGGCTCGTTCCCTTCATCCCCGGGACTCCCGATGCGAGCATCCGCATTCCTCAGGCTGGTCCTGACCCTGGCGCTCGGCGCCGCGCCCCTTTGGCCGGCCAACACCAATGCCCAGGCCCAGGCCCAGACGCCGGCCTTTCCGGCGCGGGCCGTTCACATCACGGTGGCCAACACGCCCGGCAGCACGCCGGATGTGCTCGCGCGCTACCTGGGCACGCGCCTGTCCGAGCGCTGGAACCAGCCGGTGGTGATCGACAACCGCGCCGGCGCCGGCGGCATCGTCGCCGCCGACGCACTGTCGAAGGCCGCCCCCGATGGCCATGCGCTGCTGGTCGGGGCCGACGGGCCGATCACGATCCTGCCCAACCTGCAGCCCGGTCTGCCCTACGACGCACTGCGCGACCTGGTGCCGGTGGCCTCGCTCGGCAAGATCGACTTCGTGCTGGTGGCGAATCCGAAGACCGGCTTCAAGACACTGGCCGATTTCACGCGCGCCGCCGCGGCGCATCCCGGCAAGTACAACTACGCCTCGGCCGGCAACGGCAGCCCGCAGCAGCTGAGCATGGAAATGCTCAAGCAGCGCGCGCGCATCCATGCGACGCACATTCCCTACCGCGGCGGACCGGTGGGCATGCAGGACGTCATCGCCGGCCAGGTCGACCTGATGTTCATTGCGATCGGCCCGGCGCTGCCCCACATCCGCAGCGGCCGCCTGGTTGCGCTGGCGGTCAGCGGCGAAGAGCGCCAGGCCTTGCTGCCCGAGGTGCCGACGGTGGCCGCCAGCTATCCCGGATTCCGCGCCGGCACCTGGTTCGGCCTCTTCGCACCGGCCCGCACGCCGCAGGCCGTGGTGGACGCGATCGCGCTGGACGCCAGCCGCATCGTGCGGGATCCGGTGGCGCGCGCCGATCTGGCCGCGCAGGGCATCGAGGTCACCGGGCTCGCGGCAGCGCCGTTCGCGCGCGAGGTGAGCGCCGAGTACGCGCGCTACGCGCAGATCGTCAAGACGGTCGGGATCCGGGGCGATTGAGCTCCCGCGTGTCCTCGCTTCGGGCAGGACGCGCTTATGCCCCGAGGCATATAAGCAGCCTTCCAATGCGTCGTTCCCTTCAGGCGAGCGAGTCGCGATACTTGCAGACTTTGCCGTGCCACCGCATCGGCCTGCGTGCTTGGCATGCGGTGCGCGCCTCAACTGTTCATGACTTCCTCTTCCCTGGCCGAGCCACAGACTCGGCCGCCTCTGATCCGACTCGAGTCGGTGCAGAAATCCTTCGTTCTTCCCGGCGGCGAGGTCTTCGACGCCGTGCGTTCGCTCTCGCTCGACATCCATGAAGGCGATGTGTTCGGCCTGATCGGCAAGAGCGGCGCCGGCAAGTCGACGCTGCTGCGCCTCATCAACCTGCTCGAGCGCCCCGATGCCGGCAAGGTCTTCGTGGGCGGCCGCGACCTGACCACGCTGTCGCGCCGCGAACTGCGCGACACGCGGCAGAACATCGGCATGATCTTCCAGCAGTTCAACCTGATCCAGAACGCGACCGTGTTCGACAACGTCGCCTTCCCGCTCAAGATCCACGGCCGCCATTCGCGCGCCGAGATCCAGGCCCGCGTGCGCGAGTGCCTCGACCTGGTCGGGCTGGCCGAGAAGATCGACAGCTACCCGGCGCAACTCTCGGGCGGCCAGAAGCAGCGCGTGGCCATCGCGCGCGCACTGGCGCCGCGGCCCCAGGTGCTGCTGTGCGACGAGCCCACCTCGGCGCTCGACAGCGAGACCACGCGCTCGCTGCTCGAGACGCTGCGCGACATCAATCTCAAGCTCGGCGTGACCATCGTCATCGTCACCCACGAACTGTCGGTGGTCGAGGTGCTGTGCCGCCAGGTCGCGATCCTCGAGCAGGGACGCCTGGTCGAGCAGTTCGAGGTCGATGCGCCGGCCACCGCGCGCACGACCGCGCTGGGCCGCGAGATCGACGCGCTGGTGCGGCGCCGCGAGCGCGATGCGCGCGAAGCGCTCGAGGCCCAGGCCGCGTCTTCCATCCACCGCCAAGCAGGCACCCAGGAGCTGGCCCATGCCTGAGAACATCGTCGCCATCCTGCCCGAGCTCGGGCTCGCCATTGCCCAGACCTTCATGATGCTGGGCATCGGCCTCACGGCCGCACTCGTGATCGGCGGGCCGCTCGGCGTGCTGCTGTTCCTGCTCGGCCCCGGCCAGTCGCTGGAACACAAGCCGACCTTCCTGATCCTCAACTGGATCGTGAACACCGTGCGCTCCTTCCCCTTCATCATCCTGCTGGTGGCGCTGGTGCCGTTCACGCGCGTGATCGCGGGCACCTCGATCGGGCCGCTGGCGGCCGCGGTGCCGCTGTCGGTGGCGGCCATTCCGTACCTGGCGCGGCTGGTCGACCAGTGCCTGCGCGAAGTGCCGCGCGGCGTCATCGAGGCCGCCCACGCGATGGGCGCCTCGGAGCTGCAGATCATCTGGCGCGTGCTGGTCGTCGAGGCCCGCTCGGGCCTGGTGCTGGCCTTCACCGTGCTGGCCGTGAGCTTCCTGTCTTACTCGGCGATCGCCGGCGTGGTGGGCGGCGGCGGCATCGGCGACCTGGCGATCCGCTACGGCTACTACCGCTTCCAGACCGACGTGATGGTGCTCACGGTCGCGCTGCTGGTGGTGCTGGTGCAGATCATCCAGTTCGTCGGCAACACCGCCGCACGTCGCCTCGACAAGCGCTGAAGCGCGTTGGCCGATTTTCGATTTCTCCCTTTTATTTGAAACCGTTGAACGTTCCCATGAAAAATTCCATTGCCCGCCGTTCCGTGCTCGCGCTGTCGCTGCTTGCCCTTTCTTTCGGCGGCCTGTCGCTGCAGGCCCATGCCCAGGCGCCCTCCAAGAAGGAACTCGTGATCGGCGGCACTGCCGGCTCCAACATCGACCAGCTCAAGGCCGGCATCGTGCCGATCCTCGAAAAGAAGGGCTACAAGGTCAAGCTGGTCGAGTTCAACGACTACGTGCAGCCGAACCAGGCGCTCGCGCAAGGCTCGCTCGACGCCAATTTCTTCCAGCACCGGGTCTACCTGCAGAAGTTCGCGGCCGACCAGAAGCTCGACATCGTCGAGCTGGTGCAGGGCCCGATCGCGCCGCTGGGCGTCTACGCGACCAAGCGCAAGACGCTGGCCGAGGTCAAGGACGGCGACCGCTTCACGCTGCCCAACGACCCGAGCAACCTGGCGCGCGCGCTGGTGCTGCTGGAGCAGAACAAACTGATTACGCTGAAGCCCGGCATCGACCCGCTGCGCGCGTCGGAGAAGGACATCGCCGAGAACCCGCGCAAGCTGAAGTTCATTCCGCTCGAGGCGGCGCAGCTGCCGCGCTCGCTCGGTGACACCGACTACGCCATCATCAACGGCAACTTCGCGATGTCCTCGGGCCTGAAGCTCACCGAAGCGGTGGTGCTCGAGAAAACGCCGGACCACTACCTCAATGTGGTCGCCGTGAAGCGCGCCGACAAGGACGCGCCGTGGGCCAAGGACATCGTCGAGGCCTACCACTCGAAGGACTTCCGCACGGTGGTCGACAGCAAGTTCCCGGGCTACGCCAAGCCGACGTTCCTGCAGTAGAAGGATGAGTAGCGGGCGGAGTGGCTTGGCGCCCTCCGTCCGGTCGCGCGGCTCAGGCCGGGCCCTCAGGCCAGCGGCGCCGCCCCCATCCACAGCCCCAGATACGCCAGCGCCTTCTCCTTCTCGATCGCCGTGCTGCTGCGCTCGATCGACGCCGGCGAGGTGCGCGCGAAATCCGCGATCGACTGCGACAGGTTCCAGACCTGCACGCGGTCGATCAGCAGCAGGCGGTCGTGCAGCGACTTGGCGCGTGCCAGGCGCACTTCGAGCGGCCGCGCGGCCTTGTACTGCGCCTGCCAGCGGCCGGCCGCCGGCGCGAGGCTGGACTTGGTGCCTGCGCGGTCGCCGAGGATCTGGATGCGAACGCCTTCGCGCGCGGCGATGGCGACATCGGTGAGGGCGATCGCGTTGACATACGGGTCGACGATCAGGATCTCGCTGCGCGCCGAGGCCACGAGCCTGGCCAGTTCGGCGAACACATCGAAAGGCGCGTGGCGGGCGATGAAGGCGCCGCCTGCGGCAGACGGCCGCGGCAAGGTGCGCGCGAGCATCGATGCAAGGCCATGGCGGGGCGCGGCGCCCAGCCCGCCGCGTATGGGGGCTGCCGGGCGGTGGTCCGGGGGAGGGGCGTGGGAGGTGTTGACGAAGACCAGCACCGAGGGGGCGCCAATGGAGATGGCGATGCGGGAGGGGTGTCTATGATCCGAGGTAGCCATGATGTGCGGTTCCTTGTTGATGGCACGTTGTGGTTAGAGCCTCGTCGGTGTTGGTGCACCTTCGGGGCTCGCCTTTTTGCTCAGGGCGAAGCGCTGAGCGGTGTTGCGCGTGGCCGAACACAGAGAGAGCGTCGGCGCATGCAGCAACCTGCCATTTCACTGCGCAGCGGCGCTCGTGCGAACCCCGGCGAGTCGGAAACTGCAGGGGGAAATGTCTGGGGTTGAGTTCCGGGCTGGCCTTCGCGGCGTTGATGAATTCGGCCGCCCTCCGGCTGCGTGTTCAGCTTCGGCGCCGGCAGGCGCCGCCGGCGCGCAAGGCATGTGCGGAACGACACTCAGTGTTCGCATCGCCACCTGCGCAACCGCTTGATTTTCAAGAAGCAATTGGCAGCGGCGCCTCAACATGTTCGCGCGGCGCGCCGCTGGACCTTCGCTCATCCTGGCTTTTCGCCACTGGGCTTTCGTCCATCCCATGGCTGTCGATGTGCGACCGAGGCTGAACCCGGGCGCCCGAGCGACCTGGCGCCGGCGGCCAGGGGTGAACAGCCGCTATTGGCGGAGGGCGAAAGTCGCTTCAGGGCCCAACGCTGCCCTCCGGCCCGTTGCGATGAACGTTGCGCCGGGCTATGGCTTGTGCACATGGACGACGCCGGTCATGAACGGATGCACGGTGCAGTAATAGGCATAGTCGCCTTCCTTTGGAAAGGTCACCTCGAACCGATCGTCGGTATCCATCGCCTTCGAGGCGATGACCTTGTCCAGGCCCTGTGCGCTGGCGACAGTGTGTGGCACCTCGTCGTGATTGATCCAGCGCACCGTGGATCCGGGCGAAATCGTGATCTCCTTGGGCCCGAAGGCGAAYTTGCTGACGTCGACGGTCGTCGCGGCGTCGACGGCAAAGCTGGCCGACGGGCTCACAGCGAAGCAAACGGCCAGCGCGAGCAATGCACTGCGTTGGTTGGGAAGAGATTGACAGAACATGGCGAAGCTCCTCGAAATGATTCCGAGATATGGGGGATGGGTTCAGCCTTCGAGCGGCCGGTCGACCATGGCAAGCGCGCTCTTGCCGCGCACCACGCTGATCTGCCGCGTGCCGAGCAGCTTGCCGAGTTCACCCGCGGGGACTTTGACCGGGCCGGGTTCGCCGATCCCCTCCTGACCTGGCGTGGGCAACGGATAGGCGAGCGACATCGCCGTGTGCAGCGCAACGTGGCCTTCGACTTTCTGCAACACCTGATGAATATGCCCGTTGAGGACCGTGACCGATCCGTACGGGCGCAGCAGCCCGAGCGCCTGGGCAGAATCGGCCGTGCCCCAACCCCAGGGTTCCCAAACCGTCCAGAGCGGTATGTGCGCCATGACGACGATCGGCGTCGAGCGCGAGACACCGGCGAGATCGCTCTTGAGCCAGGCCAGTTGCTCGTCGCCCAGTGCGGCCAGCGTACCTGCCTTGAAGTTGAGCACATTGTTCAGCCCGATGAAGTGCACGCCGCCCTGATCGAAGCTGTACCAGGCTCGCCCCTTGCCGTCGTGGTCGAAGAACTTCAGATAGCCGGTGACACCATCGTCGATGGTGTCGTGCTCGCCCGGTACGGTATGGATTCGGTCGACGCGAATCTCCTTGAGGATTTCCTTGGCGTTGCCGAATTCCTCCGGCTTCGACAAGTGGCTGACATCGCCCGTATGCACGACGAATGCGGGAGCCTGAGGCAACGCGTTGATGTCGGCGATGGCGTGGCGCAGGCTGCCAATGACATCCGGGTTGGCCTCTCTGTGGAAGCCGATGTGCGTGTCGCTGATCTGAACGAAGTTCAGCCCACCGCGCGCGGCGCCCGGCGGCGTGCCAGTACCGGTGGCTCCCAGGGCTCGTGGTATGCCGCCGCTCACGGTCCAAATGACGGCCGCGCCGCCCCATGCGGATATACAACTGAGGGCTTGACGTCGGCCCGGATTGTGCGTCTTCATCTGCTTGCTCCTTAGTGGGTTGAAGGTCGTTGCAAGTGGCATTACGGAAGAGGGCTGGGATTTATTCCCGCCGTTTGCACGGGGCGCGCACGCGCCCGCGGAATAGATTCCGTTCGGGCACAGTCATCGGTTCATGAGTGTCGACGGGAGATTCGCATGCCTTTCACTGCCCATCACCTGCGCCTGGGTTCGGGATTGGTGCTGATGAGCTACATCTCGCTGCACCTGTTCAACCACATGCTGGGCATCGTGTCGGTGCCCCTCGCGGAGGCCGGATTGCGCTGGTCAATCCGGCTGTGGCAAAGCGCGCCGGGCACAGCGGCGCTGTACGGTGCGTTCGCGCTGCACTTTGCGCTTGCATTGCGCACGATCTACCAGCGCCGCCACTGGCAACTGCCGGCCACGGAGTGGCTCCGCCTGTGGTCGGGCTTCAGTCTCCCCTTGCTGCTGATCGGCCACGCCGTGAACACCCGCCTGGCGTCGTCCTTCTACGGTTTCGAGCCGAGCTACGAAAGGATCATCGCCGGACTGATCTCGGGCGGTACGCAGGGTTGGCAGATCGCTCTGCTCGCGCCCGGCTGGGTGCATGGTTGCCTGGGCCTGTGGATCACGGCGCGTCATCGCGTTGCGTCGCGTCGCGCCCGAGTCGTATTGGTCGCGATTCTTGTCGCGGTTCCGCTGCTTTCGGCGGCGGGGTTCATACGCATGAGCCGCAGTATCGAGCCATACGAAGCCATCCTTGTGACACACGCGGCAGAGGCGCGCCCTCGTGCGGCGTCGCTCGCGTCATGGCGCCGAGCCCTGGTGGGCACTTACCTGTTGCTGCTCGCCGGCTCGTTTGTCGCCGGCCGATGGCGCGATGCGAAAGGGAGTGACTCGGCGGCGCCGTGACCCGGGGTCGCCGCCGCAACAGAAAGCAGCTCGCCCCGCGGTGGCCTATCGGGCGTCGGCCGCTGCCAGGCGCTCACGTACCAGCCCGGTGAAGGCTCGCAACTCCGCAGCATTCATGTCCGATACGGCCCAGGCCTGCATGCCACCCTGTCGCCAGTGCACGATGTTGAAGCCCTGTCGCGCGAGCAATTCGGACGCGACCGAACTGCCATCCGGCGTCGGCCAGACGAACAGGTTGATCACGTGAGGTCCGGCCTGATAGACCAGCCCAGCGACAGCCCGACCGTCGAGGTAGTCGAGTCGACCGCCGGTCAGCGGGAAGCCTTCGGCTGCGAGGTCGATGACCGGCGGCGAGAAGTCGAGCTTGCCGGCAAACCACGGTTTGACGGTGTGGTGGTCGGACGAAGCAACGTCCACCAAGTGAGACTCCATCAGTGAGCGCACGTGGCTGCCCATCACGGCATCGCGCGTCAAGTCCTGCGCAGGCACCACGAGCAGGCTGAACGCAATGCCCCAGGCGGTCGCGGCGCCGGCGCCGTAGACGGCCGCCGCCTCCAGCCAGCGACGCCATCGGGCTGCGGGCCGGGCTGCGGGAGGTCTCGGCGAAGGCGCGGCCGCTGCCCGAACATCGTCCAGGATGCGGCGGGTCAACCCCGCAGGCGGTGCGTACCGCGAAGCCTGGCTCCGGATCAGCGGACCGAGAGCGTCGTCTTCAGGCGATTGCATCGCGCCTCCTTACCGCATTTTTGGTTCCATGCTCTGCCTGCAGCGCGTCGCGCAGCAGCGCACGGGCGCGCGACAGGCGCGACATCACTGTGCCGAGCGGGATGCCGGCGACCCGAGCGATGTCCTCATACGACATTTCCTCTAACTCGCGCAGCACGATCACCTCGCGAAACACCGGCGCCAGCGCTTCGATCGCCGCATTGACGCGCTCGCCGACGACGTGTTTGTCCCACAGAACAGCAGGATCGACGCTGCCGTCTGGCCACGCAGTCGCGGCCAGACGGCAGCTTTCGCTGTCGTGCATCTCGTCGAACTCGACCTGATGGCCCAGACGGCGCCGCTCGCGCATGCAGTCGTAGCAGGCGTTGCGCACGATGCCCATCAACCAGGGCCTGGCATCTTCGCCACGCAGATCATCGAAAAAGCGCAAGGCGCGCAAGTAGGCCTCCTGCACTGCGTCTTCCGCCTGCTGCGCATCGCGCAGCAACCAGCGCGCCAGGTTGTAGGCGGCGGGCAGGTGTATCAAGGTCGCGGCCTCGAATTGACGGGTACGGTCGATCACGGTTCCTTGCATGACGGGCCGGGGCGCAGATTTATTCCGGGCGAGCGTCGAGTCTTCGATCCGTCATGCGTGCTGAACGCAACTGCACATGGAGCGGTCCCTTCCACCCGCTTTCGGTAGTTGTTCACGTTTTCAGAACCAATGCATGCGAGGGCATGGTCGCCGTTGTGCAGCCAGGAATATTCCGCGGATCGCCGCCGTACTGCACCAGGAGGCTGAGAGGCCTCGACCACGGCACAGGTGGTGCCGCTCAACCCAGGAGATCATCATGCGTACATTCGATCCAACATTTGTCCCCCAGGTCGGCTCAGAAATTGCCGGTCCTCGACGCCAGGCCAACGCGGCCGATGCTCGAACACGTCAACGTGCAAGCACACGCACGTGCGTGACGCTCGCCCGCAGCACTGGCACTTTGTTCCTTCTCGCTGCACTCGGCGTAGCCGCCCATGCCGACGGGGGCATGACACGCGCGCAGGTCAAGGCCGACCTGGCCGAAGCGATGCGAACCGGCGAAATGCTCGCCCCAGGCGAAAGCGGCCTGACGCTGAGGGAGCTGAACCCGCAGCGCTATTCCTCCCCGGTTGTGGCACAGGGCAAGACGCGCGCACAGGTCAAGACGGAACTGGCCGACGCGATCCGAACGGGCGACATCCTGGCCAATGACGAGAGTGGGCTGAGGGTCAACGAGGAGCACCCGCAGCTCTACCCTGCACAGGTTGTGGCGGCGGGGAAGACACGCGCTCAGATCAAGGCCGAATTGGCCGAAGCGATCCGAACGGGCGACATGCTCGCGAATGACGAAAGCGGCCTGAGGCTCAACGAGGTGCGCCCGCAGCGCTATGCCAAGGCGCGGGCGACGAATGGCGACCCGTCCCGGATGGTGGCCGCTGAGGCACCTTCGGCCTCAGGCGGCGCCACGCAGTGATGCGTTCGCGCAGGTCGGCCGGAGTCCGTCGCGGTCGGCCTGCGTCGCTCGACCCCGTGCAGCGGCGCGGCCGGCGTTGTCGCACAATTCGCACGGGGGCACCATGCCAGGCTTCAGACATCTCCGAACCCTGCGCCCGGCCGGACCGCGCTCGGTTCGGCTGGCGAGTGGGCTCGTGCTGTTTTTCTATATCGGGACTCACCTCCTGAATCATTCGCTCGGCAATGCCTCTCTCGCATGGCTCGAGCGAGGCCTTTTGGTGCAGAAGTTCGTCTGGCAGGGGTGGCTTGGCACGACCTTCCTGTACAGCGCCCTGGTCATGCACTTCTTCCTGGGCCTGTGGGCGCTGTACGAGCGGCGCTCGCTGCATTGGACTCCGAACGAGGTGGCGCAGCTCACCCTGGGCTTGTGCATTCCGCCGCTGCTTGCCAACCACCTCGTGAACACGCGAATCGCCTTTGCCGAGTTTGGCTTGAACAAGGGCTATGCCCAACTGCTGTACTCGCTCTGGATCGCTCAGCCAGCGTTCGGCCGCGTGCAGCTGATACTGCTCGTGGTTGCGTGGCTGCATGGGTGCTACGGCATCTGGTTCTGGTTGCGTTTGAAACCATGGTTCGGGGCTTGGCGCAGTGTGCTGCTGAGCGTTGCAGTGCTATTGCCGGTGCTTGCCTTGCTGGGCTATCTGCAAGGCGGCCGCGAGGTGATGGCGCTGGCCCAGAACCCGGCCTGGCGCGCGCAAGCGCTGGCGCAGACCGTCGTCGGGACGGCAGCGCAAAATCGCTGGCTCGTCGGTTTGCGCAATGACTTTCTCCTCTTCGAGGGTGGCGCGCTGCTGCTGGTGCTCTCGGCGCGACTGGCGCGTGCGCTGTGGGAGCGCAGGAAAGGGCGATTTTGGGTGTGCTATCCGGAGGGACGGCAGGTCCACGTGCCGCTCGGATTTTCGGTGTTGGAGGCAAGCCGGATGGCCGGCATACCTCACGCGAGCGCCTGCGGGGGTCGCGCCAGATGCTCGTTGTGCCGGGTGCGCGTCCTCAGCGACGTCGGGCTGCCGGGGCCAGCGGAGGCCGAACGGCGCGTGCTGGAGCGGCTCGGCGCCGATTGGCGATACATACGCCTCGCATGCCAGTTGCATCCGAAAGCTGATCTTGCCGTGTGGCCCCTGGTGCCGCCGGCGGCATCCACGGCCTTCCAACAGGAGCACCGATGGGGCGCGATACCGCAAGAGCGATTCGGCGCGTTCATGTTCGTGGACATGCGTGATTCCACCCGGCTCGCAGCGCAGCAATTGCCGTTCGACAGCCTGTTCTTCGTCAGTCGTTTCCTGGCTGCGGCCTGCGCCGCCGTCGTGCAGGAAGGAGGACTGCCAAACCAGTTCCTGGGCGACGGGGTCCTCGCCATATTCGGCCTGGATACCGAGCCTGGCACTGCATGCCGCCAGGCGCTGCGCGCGGTGCCAGTGGTCGCGATGAATATCGCGGCGCTGAACGTGGCGCTCGAGGCTCATTTGCAGCAGCCCCTACGATTTGGCATCGGAGTGCATTGCGGCCGCGCGGTCATGGGTGAGATCGGCTTTCGTGAGCACGTGACGTTCACGGCGTTGGGGGACGCGTTGAACGTGGCCTCCAGGCTTCAGCAGTTGACAAGAGACATTGGCTGCGAGGCCATCGTCTCGGACGCGGTGTTCCGGCGCGCTGGGGTTTCGGCAACCGGCCTGGCGCCGCTCAATGCACGCCTGCGAGGCCGTGATGAGGCGGTGCGCGTCCGTGTGCTGACCGATGCGCGGCAAATGCCTCGCCTAGTCGCATGAGGGGGCAATACGTGTTGGTGCCGTTGTCCCCCGCGAAACCTGGAGCGGCGATACGGTCGCCTTGTTGACCGACCCGGCCAAGGTCCAGCTCGTGATGAAGGATGGCGTGATCTATAAGGACTGCGCAACGCCTGTTCTGGCGAAAGCGGCGTTGCATGTCGATGGTGCAAGCTCGCCACTGCGTGAAGAAAGGTGAAAGAGGCGATTGCTGAAATGAATTGAGGGCAGAACTATGCGCGACGCATCGATTGCGCCGCGCGACCGCATTGTGGGCGAGACCGGTCATAGCAAGCGGGCGTGTGACTGACCGGTCATGGCCAACTGTAGCCTGTCGCCTTCTCGGCGCTTTGGGCCCGTTGCCGACGTTTAGCTCTCACCGGGACCGGACATTCCCAATGCAACAGCCGTTACATGTCGCCGCCGCTTCTTCAGGCTCAGGCTCGCCGCTACACTCTCGAAAGTCATGTTCCGCCGTCCCTTCCATCGCTGCATGACCGCGTTCGCCGTGGTCCTGGCGCTGCTGTTCTCGCAGCTGGCGCTGGCAAGCTACGTCTGCCCCGGCGCGGCTGACGCGGCCGCGATGGCGGAAATGATGACCGCGGGCGAAGCTTGCGACGGAATGGATTCGGCGCAGCCCGTGCTTTGTCATCAGCACGCGGCCGACATGTCGTTGTCGTTCGAGCCGGTGAAGGTGGCAACCCCTTCGCTGCCGGCCATCGTGCAGATACTCGTCGTGCCGTTGCTCCTCGAGGCGCAGCTTGCCGCGGCGACTCCCATCGCGGTGGCACCGGAGTTGCGACCTCCGCCCGACCCACTCTTTCTCTCCACCCTCAGACTTCGAGTCTGAAATCTCCGTTGACTGAACGGCGCTGGTGCGGCTCGTCCGCCTGCCAGCTCACGCCTCATTTGTCTTCGGAGTACTCATGCCATCCCACTTCCTGCGCGCTGCCGCCTTGGCTGCCGCACTTCTTCCGTTCCTCGCAGCGGCCGCCCCTCTGACCTTAGAGACGGCCCTCGACCTGGCCGTCAATCGCTCTGAAGCCGCGCGGGCCGCACAAGCAGGCGTGACGAGCGCGTCAGAGGCCGCACGCGCCGCCGGCCAGCTTCCGGACCCCATGCTGCGCGCGGGCATCGAGAACCTGCCGGTGACCGGCCCCGACCGCTTCAGCACCACGCGCGACGCGATGACGATGAAACGCATCGGCATCAGCCAGGAATGGCTGTCGAGCGAGAAACGAGCTGCCCGTCAGGCCTCGGCGGAGGCCGTTGTCGCGCGGGAGCGCGTCCAGGCGCGTAGCGCTGTCGCCGAAACCCGCCTCAACACCGCGCTGGCCTACCTCGACGCCTACTATGCCGCCGAAGCGCTGAAGCTGACGACGCTCACGGAGCACCACGCCCATGAAGAGTTCGAGGCGGCGCGTGCCCGTCTTGCTTCATCCTCGGGCAGCAGCCAGGAAGCGCTGGCCCTGACTGGCGCGCGCGGTCTGGCCGAAGACGAGTCGGCCGAGGCTCGTCAACTGCAAAGTGCGGCTCAGGCCGCGCTCCAGCGTTGGGTCGGCGCCACCGTCGAAGAGTTGGCACCTGTCGCGTCGGTTCCCCTGGCGACGGAGCAGGCATATGTCGCGGGGAATCCGATCGTTGCGGCCAAGCGGTTCGACATCGATGTGGCCCAGCGAGGCGCCGCAGTCGCTGCGTCGGAGCGCAAGCCGAACTGGACCTGGGAGGTCTCGTATGGACAGCGCACGAACTACTCAGACATGGCGACCTTCGGCGTGAGCATCCCTCTTCAGGTAGCGCCGTCCGAGCGCCGGGACCGGGAAACGGCAGCCAAGCTCGCACTGGCCGGGAAGGCTGAGGCAGAGCTTGAAGAAGCCACGCGCGCGGCAACAGCCGAATACCGAACGCTTGCCAGCGATGCCCAGCGCCTACGCGAACGCATCGAGCGCTACCGCTCCGGCGTCGTGGCCGTCGCCGGGCAGCGGACCTCGGCAGCCATCGCTGCCTATCGGTCGAACCAGGGCACGCTGATGACGCTGTTCGAGGCGAGACACGCAGAAGTGGAAGCACAGCGAAAGCTCCTTGTGCTTCAGCGCGACCTCGCCAGGACCCAGGCGCAGCTGGCCTTCAAACCCCTTTCGCCAGGAGCCGACCGATGAAACGCTCTTACCTGACCACGCTTCTTGTCGTAGCCGGTGCTGCGCTCATTGGCGCAGGCTTCTTGCTCGGGCGTCAGACCGGCCGGGAGGGCGAGCATGCCGCAGCAAGCCATGCCGTCTCGTCGACCGACGGCCGCAAGGTTCTCTACTGGCACGACCCGATGGTTCCAGGCCCACGCTTCGACAAACCGGGCAAGTCGCCGTTCATGGACATGCAACTCGTGCCTGTGTATGCCGACAGCGACCCCAGCGAATCTGGCGTCAAGGTCAGTCCGACGGTGCAGCAAAACCTGGGCATCCGCATCGCTGCGGTACGTCGCGCCGAAGCCTCGAGCTCCTTCGACGCCATTGGTTCCGTGCAGTTCGACGAGCGGCTGAATGTGGCGGTACAGACGCGCGTCGCTGGCTACGTCGAACGCCTGGCGGTGCGCGCCCCCATGGAGCGCGTACGCAAGGGGCAGGCCCTGGCGACCATCTTCGCGCCGGAGTGGCTCGGACCGCAGAACGAGTTGCTTGCGCTCCAGCGCGCCGGCGTCGCACCCGACCTCATCGCCGCAGCGCGCGAGCGGATGCGCGCGATGTCGATTCCGACGGAACTCATCCGCCAGAGCGAAAGCACCGGAACCGCGCAGGCACGCTTCACCCTCAGCGCCCCGACCGATGGCGTCGTCGCCGAGTTGGGCGTCCGGGAAGGGGTTGCCGTCACGCCCGGCATGACGCTGTTCCGCATCGCCGGTCTCGACAAGGTCTGGGCCGTGGCCGATGTTCCGGAAGCCCAGGCGCTGCGGTTGACCCGCGGTCAGAAAGTCACGGCAGTGCTTCAGGCTGATGCCTCTCAGACCTTCGATGGCGAACTCAAGGAAATACTTCCGGAGGTCAGCTCGAACACTCGCACCCTGAAGGCGCGCTTCGAGGTCGACAACCGGCAAGGAAAGCTCACGCCCGGAATGCTGCTGCGTCTGCGAGTGGCAGGACCGACAAGCAGCCGGCTCGTCGTTCCGGCCGAGGCGGTGATTCGCACGGGCAAGCGTGCGGTCGTCATCGTCCGCAAGGACGGCGGCACCTTCGAACCTCGCGACGTCACCCTCGGCATGGACCTCGGTGACGACATCGAAATCGTCCAGGGACTGAACGACGGTGACCAGGTGGTCGCGAGCGGTCAGTTCCTCATTGACTCCGAAGCCCGGCTGCGCTCGGTCCTGGGAAGCATGTCGGTGTCCGCATCGCCTCCTGCACAGACAGCCTCATCGCCGGCAGCGAAGGCGTCAGGCACGCATACGGCAGAAGGCAAGGTCGAGAGCGTCGAGCTCGACAGCATCACGATTTCGCATGGCCCGGTGCCAACGCTGAAGTGGCCGTCCATGACGATGGGCTTTTCGAAGCCGAATCCCAACGCCTTTGCCGACGTGAAGCCGGGTGACACCGTGCGATTCGAGTTCAATGAGGCCGGCCCCATGGGCTATGAACTCCTCTCGGTGCAGCGCGTTCAACCGGGCGCCAAGCAATGATTGCCGCGCTCATCCGATGGTCGGTCGGCAACCGATTCCTGGTGCTCGTCGCCACGCTGTTCCTGGTGGCGGCCGGAGTCTGGTCGGCCGCCCGCATTCCTGTGGACGCTCTGCCCGACCTCTCGGACGTCCAGGTCATCATTCGAACGCCCTTCCCAGGCAAGGCCCCCCAGGTGGTGGAGGACCTGGTGACTTACCCGCTGACGACCACGATGCTGAGCGTGCCGGGCGCCAAGACGGTCCGCGGCTACTCGTTCTTCGGGGATTCCTTCGTCTACGTGCTCTTCGACGACAAGACGGACCCGTACTGGGCCCGCTCGCGGGTCGTGGAGTACCTCAATCAGGTGCAGGGCAAACTGCCCGCGGGCGCCAATGCCTCCCTGGGGCCCGATGCGACCGGGGTCGGATGGGTCTTCGAGTACGCCCTGGTTGACCGGTCAGGCAAACGGGACATCGGGCAGCTTCGTGCCCTCAACGATTGGTTTTTGAAGTTCGAGCTGAAGACCATCCCCGATGTCGCCGAGGTCGCGAGCATCGGCGGCATGGTGCGGCAGTACCAGGTGGTGCTCGACCCTGACCGCATGCGGGGCCTTGGCGTGACCCAGGGGATGGTTGTCGCGGCCTTGCAGAAGGCGAACCAGGCTTCGGGCGGCTCGGTCGTCGAACTCGCGGAGGCCGAGTACATGGTGCGTTCGCGCGGCTACCTGAAATCGCTGGATGACTTTCGTGCCATTCCGCTCGCGGTCTCGGGCGCGACCCCAGTGCTCCTGCGCGACGTGGCCACGATACAGACAGGTCCCGAAATGCGCCGCGGCATCGCCGAGCTCGACGGTGAAGGGGAAGTTGCAGGTGGCGTCGTGGTCATGCGCTCGGGCAAGAACGCACGTACGACCATCCAGGCCGTCAAGGTGAAGCTCGAGACGCTCAAGTCGAGCCTGCCCGATGGCGTGGAGATTGTTCCGACCTATGACCGGTCGTTGCTCATCGACCGCGCGGTCGAGAACCTGCGCTTCAAACTGCTGGAAGAATTCGCAGTCGTGGCGCTCGTCTGCGCCATCTTCCTGTTTCATCTCCGCTCGGCATTGGTGGCGGTGGTCGCGCTTCCGATTGGCGTGCTGACCGCGTTCATCGTCATGCAGTGGCAAGGCGTCAACGCCAACATCATGTCACTCGGCGGCATTGCCATCAGCATCGGCGCCATGGTCGACGCAGCCATCGTGATGGTGGAGAACGCCCACAAGCACCTGGAGGCGTTCGAGGCGAAACATGGGAGGAGCCCGACTTCTCCGGAACGATGGGAGTTGGTCAGCGCGGCGTCCATCGAGGTTGGGCCGGCCCTGTTCTTTTCGCTCCTCATCATCGCGCTGTCTTTCGTGCCCGTGTTCACCCTGGAAGCACAAGAGGGGCGGCTCTTCTCGCCGCTGGCGTTCACGAAGACTTATGCAATGGCTGCGGCTGCGGGCCTGTCCGTGACGCTGGTTCCTGTGCTGATGGGCTACCTCATCCGCGGACGCATCCCTCACGAGGCAGCGAACCCGGTGAATCGTTTCCTCGTGGCGGCCTACCGGCCCGTGCTGGAAGCGGTGCTTCGCTTTCCGAAGGCCACCCTGGCGGTCGCCGCAGTGCTCATGGCACTGACAGCCATCCCTGTCATGCGTCTCGGCGGTGAATTCATGCCGCCGATGGATGAAGGTGACCTGCTCTACATGCCATCGGCCCTCCCCGGGCTGTCGATTTCCAAGGCTTCCGAGCTTCTTCAGCAGACGGACCGACTCATCAAGACGGTGCCGGAAGTCGAGCGGGTCTTCGGCAAGGCGGGTCGCGCCGACACCGCCACGGACCCGGCGCCGCTCGAGATGTTCGAGACGACCATCCAGTTCAAACCGCGCGCACAGTGGCGTGCCGGGATGACGCCCGACAAGCTCGTTGAAGAGCTCGACCGCGTGGTCAAGGTGCCGGGCCTGACGAATGTCTGGGTGCCGCCCATCCGCAACCGCATCGACATGCTGGCAACCGGCATCAAGAGCCCTGTCGGCATCAAAGTCGCCGGCGCCGACCTGGCCACCATCGACGCGCTGACAACGCAGATTGAAGCAACAGTCAGGGGCATTCAAGGTGTCTCGTCGGCGCTGGCCGAGCGCCTGACCGGTGGCCGGTACATCGACGTCGACGTGGACCGGCTCGCAGCCGCGCGCCATGGACTTTCCGTGGCCGATGTTCAGTCCATCGTCTCGACTGCCGTCGGCGGCGACAACGTGGGCGAGGTCATCCAGGGGCGAGAACGCTATCCCATCAACGTCAGGTATCCGCGAGAGGTTCGCGACTCGCTGCAGCGCTTGAGGGAACTGCCCTTCGTGACCGACAAGGGGGCGCAACTCCTCCTGCAGGACGTGGCAAAGGTGACCATCCAGGAAGGCCCGCCGATGTTGCGCAGCGAGAACGCGCGCCTCTCCGGCTGGGTGTACGTGGATGTCCGAGGCCGGGACCTGAGGTCGGTGGTCAACGACATGCAGGCGGCAGTGGCCAAATCGGTCACCATGCCCGCCGGCTACGCCGTCTCATGGTCGGGGCAGTTCGAGTACCTTGAGCGAGCGACCGAACGGCTCAAGCTCGTCGTGCCCGCCACCTTGGCCGTCATCTTCGTCCTGCTCTACGTGCTGTTCAGGTCTGTTGCAGATGCAGCACTGGTCATGGCGGCGGTCCCGTTCTCTCTCATCGGCGGCTTCTGGCTGGTTTGGGCGTTGGGACATTCCATCTCGGTCGCCACCGTGGTCGGTTTCATCGCACTCGCCGGCGTCGCTGCCGAGTTCGGCGTCGTGATGCTCATCTACTTGAAGAACTCCCTTGCGCGGCGTATCGAAGCTGGAGCGCCGATGAACGACGAAACGTTGATTGCAGCCATTCGCGAGGGAGCGGTGCTGCGCGTTCGCCCAAAGGCGATGACGGTGGCGGTGGTCATGGCGGGCTTGCTGCCGATCATGTGGGGAAGCGGAACGGGCTCCGAAGTGATGACCCGAATTGCCGCCCCCATGGTGGGGGGCATGGTGACGGCGCCATTGCTCAGCCTGCTCGTCATCCCGGCTGCCTGGTACTTGGTCAATCGACGCCGAACTGCAGCGCGCGATACCCGACAGGACCACGAGGTCGTGCCGTAGAGGAAGCCTGCTCCCTTCGAGGTCTGTCACGACACCTGTCAGCCGGCTTGCAAACGAGAACCGACGGCCAAAGACCGCCGATGGCCGATTCCGGCGGTTCGCCGCATTCTGCCTCCCCGCTGGCCGGAAAGCCGCCGCCAGGCAGGCCCGCTCGGGCGGTGCCCCGCAAGTCAAGTGGCGCGTCCACGAAGGTCCAGTGTCGTTCCGCGGCATGATCCCCATTCCACCCATCCACTCTTCCACCATCTCCATGCGCACCATCGGCCTCATCGGCGGCATGAGCTGGGAATCCAGCAGCGAGTACTACCGCCTCATCAACCAGCAGGTGCGCGAGCGCCTCGGGCCGCTGCGCTCGGCGCAGTTGCTGATGCACAGCGTCGACTTCGGGCCGATCGAGCGGGCCCAGCACGAGGGCCGCTGGGACGATGCCGGCGCCATCCTCGAAGACGCCGCGCGCCGGCTCCACGCCGGCGGGGCGGAGTGCATCGTGCTGTGCACCAACACCATGCACAAGCTGGCCGATCGCATCCAGGCCGCGACGCCGCTGCCCTTCATCCACATCGCCGATCCGGTCGGCGCCGCCGCCGCCCGCGACAGCCTGCGCCGCGTGGGCCTGCTCGGCACCGCCTTCACGATGGAGCAGGGCTTCATGAAGGATCGGCTGGCACAGCGGCACGGACTGGAGGTGCTGGTGCCCGAGCCGGACGAGCGCGCCGCGGTGCACCGGATCATCTACGACGAGCTGTGCGTCGGCATCGTCGACGACGCCTCGCGCGACACCTACCGCCGCGTGATCGCCTCGCTGCAGGCCCGCGGCGCCGAGGCCATCGTGCTCGGCTGTACCGAGATCTCGCTGCTGGTCAAGGATCAGGACAGCGCGCTGCCGCTGCTGGACAGCACCGCGCTGCACGCCGCTGCCGCGGTCGACTTCGCGCTGGCAGGGTAGGGCCGGGGGCCGGGGGCCGGGGGCCGCGGGGAGCCCTGCGTCACCGACGTCAGGGCCAGGCAGACGGCCGTGCCTGCACGCTCGCTAAGATCAACGCCGTGTGATGCAAGCGCGCGGAAGGCCATGCGATACGAACTCACCGATCTCCGCCTCTTCATGGCGATCGCCCAGGCAGGCAGCCTCTCGACCGGTGCTTCCGCCGTGCACATCACGGCGTCATCGGCCAGCTATCGGCTCAAGAATCTTGAACATGCGCTGGGCACGCCGCTGTTCGTGCGCAACGCGCGCGGCATGGGACTGACACCGGCCGGCGAAGCCATGCTGACGCATGTGCGCGAGTTGTTTGGAGGTGTCGAACGCATGCACGAAGACGTCGGCCGGTTCGCCGCCGGACTCAAGGGGCACGTGCGACTGGCGGCCAACAGCAGTTCATTGAATGGATTCATCACTCCCAGCCTGGGGCGCTTCCTGATGCTCAATCCGCACATCGACGCGGATGTGGAAGAGCGGCAGAGCGAGACCATCCCTGCGGCGGTGTTCGCGCGAGAGGTTGATGTGGGAATCTTCGCGGGGTCGACCGAGGTCGAAGGCATCGAAGTGCATCCCTACGCGCTGGACCGGCTCGTCATCGCCGCGCCGTCGAACCACCCTTTGGCTGGGCATGGCGAGATCAGGCTTGCCCAGGCGCTCGGCTTCAGCTTCGTCTGCATGAGCCGCAGCAGCAGCAACTTCATGTTCCTGCGGGACATGGCGCAGAAGGTGGCGCGTCCGCTGTCGGTGCGAATGCACGCCCACAATTTCGATTCGGTGCTGTCGCTGGTCGACGCCGGCGTGGGCATCGCCCTGGTGCCGCGCAGCGTGGTCGCCACGTCGCCGGAGGCACGAGCGATCGTCGCCATCCCCTTGTCCGAGCACTGGGCGCTGCGCGAGCTGAATCTGGCCGTTCGGCAGGATGCGCGCATGCCGGCGTTCGCACAGGCGTTCGTGCGGTTCCTGCTGGACGACCCGCGCGTCGCTGCCACGCGAGAAGCTGCCGGCTGAGCACCGAGCCTTCTCTTTCAATTCTTCGAAAGCTTCCTTCGGAACTTTCGGATGGTGCGTTCGAAAGCTCATTCCTAGACTCCTTCCTGGTGACTGCCCAGGGCAGCCCGCACCGGCCCGGCCGGTGACCTATAAGGAGACAAAAATGGGATGGATCCTCACTCGCCGCCTGGCGATGCTGGTGGCTGTTGCCGGCCTGGCTTGCAGCGCTTTTTCTTCCGCGGCGCAGACCGCGCCCTGGCCTCAAAAGCCCATCACGCTGGTCGTGGCGTTTCCCCCTGGAGGGATGACCGACATCGTGGGCCGGTTGCTCGCCAACGACCTGTCCCAGACGCTTGGGCAGCCGGTCATCGTCGAGAACAGGGCGGGTGCGGCAGGGCAGGTGGCGACGGAATATGTCGCCAAGCGGCCCAACGACGGCTACACCCTGCTGATCAGCGCCACCGGACACGTCATCGCGCCGGCAACGCGCAGCCAGGTGGGCTATGACCCGGTCAAGGACTTCGAGCCGATCGCCGTACTGGCCAGGGCGCCGAACCTCCTGGTGGTCAACCCGGCCGTCCCGGCACGCGATTTCCCCGAGTTTCTCAAATGGGCCAGGTCGCAGCCCAGCGTGCCCTATGCCTCCGCGGGCGTGGGAGGGTCCACGCATCTGGCCGGCGAACTCCTGCGCCATGAGGGCCGTGTGCCGTTGTCTCACGTGCCGTACAAGGGCGCGGCACCCGCAGTCAATGACACCGTGGCCGGGCAGGTGCCGGTGGCCATCCAGGATGCCATGAGCGTGTCGTCCTTCATCGCCAGCGGGCAGCTGCGCCCCATCGTCGTGACCAGCGCCGAGCGCAGCGAGGTGTTCCCGCAACTTCCCACGCTCATGGAGCTGGGCTACCGGGATTTCGACGTCTACACCTGGCTCGGCCTGTATGCGCCGGCCTGCACGCCTGAGCCCATCGTCGCCCAGCTCAATCGGGAGGTGAACAGGATCATCAACTCGCCGGAGATGACGCAACGGCTCAAGGCGCAGTACAGCGAACCCGGCGGGGTCCGCGGTGTGGCGCAGGTCCGCCGGTACGTTGAACTGGAAACCGCCAAGTGGCGCCGGCTCGTTCAGATGACGGGCGTGAAGGTGTCGGAATGACGCCGGGTGTGGACGAGGCGCCAGGGCCGCCCGGCGGTACGGCGCATGCGCAGGCCCGCTATTTCGAGCGGCTTGCCGAGGGCATCTTCCAGATTCCACGTTGCACGGGGTGCGGCCGGCCCCATTTCTATCCGCGCATTTGCTGTCCGCATTGCGGTTCACTGGCGCTGGAGTGGTTCCTGCCGTCAGGGCGGGGCGTGGTCTACGCGACGACCGTGGTGCGTCGCACCGAAGGTGACCACACCATATGCCTGGTGGACCTCGATGAGGGCCCGCGCCTGATGAGCCGCGTCGTTGAGTTGCCCGTGGAGCAGGTGTGCATCGGATTGCGCGTGCAGTCGCGCATCGACATCACACCTGAAGGCCCGCTTCTCGTGTTCGTGCCCGGGCAGGCGCCATGAGCGCCGGTCATCGCGCAACGACGGCGATCCTCGGCACCGGGCTGGCCGGCCTCGGCCATGCCGGCGGCCGCTCCGAGCAGGAGATCATCGCGCAGGCATCGTGCACCGCGGTGCAGCGCAGCGGCCTGGCGATGCGCGACATCGACGGCCTCATCACCTCCAGCCTCACCTCGCCGTGGTGGACCCTGCGCATGGCCGAGTACCTGGGCATTCGTCCCCGGTTCAGCGACAGCACCATGTTCGGCGGTTCGTCGTTCATCGCGGATCTCAAGATCGCCTCGCTCGCCATCGCGGCGGGCGAGTGCGAGCACGTGCTCGTCTGCTACGGGGCCACGCCGCGCAGCGCGCCGAGCAGTTCCCGCATCCATCGATTGCGCGCGGAGCTCGACCCCCAGCCCTACGAGCATCCCTATCTGCCCTTCAATCCGGTGTCGAGCTACGCGCTGGCCGCGTCGCGGCACTTTCACGAATTCGGAACGACGCGCCGTCAGTTGGCCGAGGTGGCGGTTGCCGCGCGGCAATGGGCACAGCTCAACCCGGAGGCCTTTTCGCGCGATCCGCTGTCTCTCGATGACGTGCTGGGCGCGAAGATGATCTCGGACCCACTGACCGTGCGCGACTGCTGCCTGGTGACAGACGGCGCCGGCGCGTTCGTGGTCACCGCCGCGCACCGCGCGCGCGACCTGCATGCCAAGCCGATCTACGTGCTGGGCAGCGGTCATGCGCATTGGCACCGGCAGATTTCCTGCATGGACGATCTCACGGTGACGCCGGCCGTCGACTCGGGACGCACCGCGTTCGCCGAGGCGGGCCTCGTCCCTGCCGACATCGACCTGGTCGAGTTGTACGACGCTTTCACCATCAACCCGATCCTGTTCCTGGAAGACCTGGGTTTCTGCCGCAAAGGCGAGGGCGGCGCATTCGTGGAAGGCGGGCGCATCGCCCCGGGCGGTGACTTCCCGATGAACACCAACGGCGGCGGCCTTTCCTGCACCCATCCGGGCATGTACAGCATCTTCCTCGTCATCGAGGCGGTGAGCCAACTTCGCGGAGATGCCGGCGCACGACAGGTGCGGGACGCGGAAGTGGCGCTCGTGCATGGCAATGGCGGGGTGCTGTCGAGCCAGGCCACCGCGATTCTGGCGAGTTCGACGTGACGCAAGGGCTGCGTCCAGCAACCTTCCATGGAGTGAAACAAGCATGCTCGATCAGGCCCTCGATGGCATCAAGGTATTGGATCTCTCGCGGATTCTGGCGGGGCCATGGTGCACACAGAACCTTGCCGACCTGGGCGCCGAAGTCATCAAGATCGAGCATCCCGCCCGATCACTGGAGTTCGCCATGTCGCACGATCTGTTCTCTTCCCTCGATTCCTTCGTTGCCGCTTTCTCTGCTGCCTCTTCGCTGCTCGTTCGCGATGTCGCGGACGAATACCGTCCGGCCGAGGCCGATGAGGTGCTGGCTGCGGCGCAGCGGGTGCTGGCAGGCCGGGTGCGTGGGACCGACGTACTGACGTCGCCGGCCGTGGTCAAGGACTTCCTTCGGGCACGGCTGGGGAGTCTGCCACATGAGATCTTCCCCGTGGTGCACCTGGATGCACAGCACCGGGTGCTCGACTACGTGGAGATGTTCCGGGGCACGGTGAGCCAGACATCGGTGTATCCGCGCGAGGTGGTCAAGGATGCGCTGTCGCTGAACAGTTCCGCACTCTTGCTCGTGCATTGCCACCCGAGCGGTTGTGCCGACCTTCGCGGGCCGACGAGTATCTGAAGCAGACGCTCAAGCAGGCGACCGCGCTGGTGGACGTGCGCGTGCTGGATCATCTGATCGTCGCGGGCGGCACGGTCCTGTCGATGGCAGAGAGGGGCTACTTTGACGCAGGAGCCTTCGGGCTCTTGCCTCTTTGCGTCGACGCGCCCTATGGACGCGGCACGTCGGCTTCCGCCGTGCCCTCGGCCTTGGGCAGCAGGCTCACCGACCAATGGCCGCCTTGCTCCAACTGAGGCGCCAGCAGGTCATAGGTCTTGACCATGTTCAACAGTCCCGAGTGGCCGTAGGTCTGGGGCGAGAAGGCCGGGTCGGTGCGCTTGAGGTACTGGCCCAGGACGCCCAGGCCGACCTTGCCCTCGGATGTGTCGCTGGCGAGCAGTGACACGGCCTCGACGAGGAAGCGTGGCCGGCGCTTGGGCGGCTCCTGCTTCGGCGGCTCGGCCTTGGCCGGCTCCGCTTTGGCGGTCGCCCTCGGTGCGGCCTCGGCAACTGCTTCTGCGGGTGGCTCGGGACGGGTCCATTCGAAGAACTGGTCGCTGGCATTGCACAGGGCGTCGGGCGACACGTTGTCGCAGTCGACCAGGACGGCCACGCGTGTCTCCGTTGTCGTTGGGGTGATGCTCATTCGATGTCTGTGTTGCGGGATGAACGGTCCCCTCACAGTAGCCGATTTCGGGGCATCTCCGGCCCGCGGGCCTGGGCGCGCGACCGGCTCGCGTCGGTGGCCGAGCAGGTACGGGCCGAGGGCTGGGCCTGGGTGGATGCCGCGCCGCGCACCACGTCCTCCGAGCTTTACCAGTTCCAGCGGGCGCGCAGCACGCGCCGTGCGCCCGACAAGGCCGAGGCCAGACGCATCGCCGCGCTGGAGGAACGGCAGGCGAAGCTGCAGGATCGGCTGGACGACGGGAACGAGGACATGACCGACGCGCAGGCCCAGGCGTTGCAGGAGGAGATCGACGAACTTGGCGATGCGCTGGAGACCATCGAAAGCAAGCCGGTCGAATACCCGAGCGCCGTGGTGGCGCTGGCCGGGGCCGTGGTGTCGCTCGATCACATGGGCGGCGTGGTCGTGCATCGCGGCCTGCTGCGCGAGGAAGAGGCCAAGGCGTTGCGGGAGCAGGCGCGGCCGGAGGAAGGCGGCGCGGGCCACGGTTCGGACGCCGACCACGGTGACCCGGCCCGGCCTGGTCTTTCGGAGAAGTTGGTGAAGCGCCTGAGCGCGCACCGCACGGCCTTGCACGCCGAGGTCGCTCGGCACCCGCACGTCGCGCTGGTGGCCCTGGTGCATCGCCTTGCGCTGCGCGTGATCATGGACAGCTATGGGTCGCATGGCTCGCCGATCGACATCAGCGCCGTGCCGCAGGCTGGGCTCGGGTTGCATGCGCCGGACATGGACGAGGCACCGGCCGCCGTGGGCATGCGCCGGGTTCGGCAGGCCTGGGCCGACCGCCTGCCCGAGGACCCGGAGGCGCTTTTTGCGGAACTGCTGGCCTTTCCGCAACAGGAACTGCTGTCGCTGCTGGCAGTGTGCGTGGCCTCCACGGTCAACGCGTTGGCTTGCCGTGAAGACCACCATCCCGCCGACGCGCTCGCGCGGGCGGTGAACCTCGACATGCACGACTGGTGGACGCCGACCGCGTGTGGCTATTTCGAGCATGTCTCGAAAGCCCGCACGCTTGAAGCGGTCCAGGCGTTCGCGCCGGCCGAGGTGAACCGACTGGGCAAGCTCAGGAAGGCCGACATCGTGACCGGGGCCGAACGGCTGGCGCGGGAACCGGATGGTTGCCTGCGATGTTCCGGCGACAGGACGCTGATGCCCAAGCACAGGCCATCGCGTCGGAGCCAGAAGCCATGGACGGCGCCGAGACAGCCGGCGACGCTGAGACCGAAGCTTGCGGGGTCGTGCAAGCCGTCGCATGAGCATGGAGCCCCGGCCTGCGGGACGGGGCTTGTCCGGCGAGGGGCGCGACGCGCGCGGCAGGTGTGCCGCGCGCGTCTTTGAATTCAGCGGCTGCGCCGCCGCCGCCCATGCAAGCGCGCACCGCGAAGGGCGGCGCGGATCCACGATCTGCGACAGGCCTCGCTGCGCTGGGATGTACTGTGCCTTGCCTTGCCTTGCCTTGCCTTGCCTTGCCTTGCCGTGTCCGACGCTGACGGGCAGGCCGGCGTGAACGACGCAGGCGCGCTCCGACAGGACCTGGTACGCGATGCCAATCGACTTCCACTTCGAACTCATCAGTCCCGCAAGCCGCCGCGGCGCGGAGGGGCGCTTTCGTTCGTTCGCGAGTGCGGCGCGACTGGCATTCAGTTGCGAGCCGGATTCTTGCCGGATGGTTGTCGCTGGCTCGGTGGTTGCCGGGCGCATGCGTCCTTTGCGAGTACAGGTCCACGCCCACGGCCCTTGTTTTTGCCGTGAATCCTGGCGCGGGCACGGCGCCGCTCCCCTTCGTTTCGCTTTGCCTCGGGCTTGACCGCCGCAACCGTGCGGTCCGACAAATTTCCCCTCTGCTGCGCAGATTCCTCGCGAGGCAAATTTCTCGGGCCTTCCGGTCCTTCGCTGCGCTGCGGCCTCCTGCGCTGCGCCAGGTGGTGCGGCGAGCCCGGACCCGCGCCATTCGGATCACGCCAAGGCCGCGATGGGCGCGGTCCTGGATCAACCTCGAAAGGACTTCATCATGAGCACCATTGGCAACTTCATCGCGTCGGGCAACGGGTACACCGGCACCGTTCGCACCCTGTCCCTGAACGTGAAGGTCAAGATCGCGGCCGCCGAAAAGGCGAGCGAAAACGCCCCGGACTATCGCGTCATCGCCGGCAACGGTCTGGAAATCGGCGCGGCGTGGAAGAAGATCAGCCAGGCGGACCGGCCCTATCTGTCGGTGACGCTGGACGATCCATCGTTCCCCGCGACCATCTATGCCCACCTGGTCGAGGCGGATGACGGTGCGCACAGTCTGATCTGGTCGCGCAGCAAGGGCGATTGAGCATCGCCCTCGGCGCCCCGCCTCGGCGGGGCGCTTTTTCTTTTCTGTCATGGCGTGCGTCGACGGTCTCGGCGTGACGCGTTGTGTCCGCACTCATCGCCTCGCTTTCCTCGCTTGCGAAAGGGGTGCGAAGGCGCCGCGCACATTCACGCATTGCGTCGAACTTCGATCCGGCGCCTGTACGGAGTCAGGGAGCCTCGCCGATGAGCCCAAACAGGATCGTGGTCTTGCGCATATCAGCAGTCTCGCTTCCAGGGCTGACCTTGCCGGGCATCTCCGGCGATGCCGGACCGCGCTCTCGGGCGCAGCATCAAGCCGCCCATGGCGTCTCGCCCCTCTCGAGCTTCCATCGCTGACGCCTTCGCGCCTGCGGTGCTGCGCGCTTCGCTTGCAAGTCTGGCATGCGCGGGTACAGAGCGGTGTTGCTGTTCCCTTCATCGTCGCACGCCGGTCTCGCCGTCAAGGTCGGCGCGTGCGGTGCACGCTGGCGTCCTGCGGCCGTCGTCGAACCCTGACGGCTGCGCTGCGCCGTGCCGCTTCCGATCCCGGGCAATTCCGCCCGGATTCCTTTCAAGGAGAAAGACCATGACGAAGCTGATCACCGACGAACAACATGCGCAGTTGCTGGCCAATGGCCGGCGATCTATCGAGGATGGCGAATCCGATCCGTATCCCGTGGTCAAGATGTTCACGCCCGACGCGGGAGCGACGTGGCTGCTGACCGAGATCGATCCGGAGGACCCGGACCGGGCCTTCGGCCTGTGCGACCTGGGATGGGGCTTTCCGGAGCTAGGCTGCGTGAGCCTGCAGGAACTCGCGGCCTTGCGGGGGCGCCTGGGCCTGCCGATCGAACGGGACCTCGGCTTCGCCGCCGACAAGCCCATCAGCGGGTGTGCGCGCGAAGCGCGCCTCTCGGGGCGCATCGTGGCTTAGCCCCCCTTTCAGCCGCCAGCCTCCGCGGCTGGTGTTCCTGTCCTTGCTGCGCAGGCCTCGCTTCATCGTTCACAACGGGTCCGTGGGGCGAGCGTTGCAGCTGGCCGTCCCGGTCTCAGGACGCGCCATGCGTGCGCCTACGCCAGGCTGCGCCCCAACCGGTGGGGTTGATCGAAACGGCGCGGGAGCATCCGGGAACGACCCCCAGGGGCGTGCTCTTCTTCATCTGGCATCCACGCCAGCCACTCTTTCCTGCCCAACATGAACCATCAACGCGTGAGTGAAACCTTCTTCGAGGAAACCTATGCAATGCCGCACGATCAGACGGCGCGGTCCTTGTTTGCCAGGCTGCCTCATCGGTGCGGCTACGCGCAGACGATGATCGAATGCCTGGCAACCGGATACCTGGTGGCCGTGATCGAATCCATGTGCATTCGAGAAATGCAGGGACACGTCGATCCGATCGAGGAAGTGGTCGTGGGGCGCACCGTCCGGATCGAGCACCGAGCCCCCATTCCGCCCGCCACGCGACTGCGCGTGGGTGGTTGGACCGAGGGCATCGGGGAGCGCAGCGCGACGTTCCGTATCCGCGCGCATGACGATCACGAGCTCGTGCTGGACGGGACCGTCACACTGGTTGCGGCGCTGCGCGCAAGTATCGAGCCGCGAATTGCCAGGAAGTTGGACGCCATCGCGCTACGTCGCAGCGATTCACGCTCGTAGGCGCAGATCGCTCCTTTCGTTTGCGGTGGACGAATGACTTCTTCATGCCTCCCGTGCTCCCGGGGGCATCGATTGGCCGCCCCGGGTAGAGGCAGCAAGGGGCGTTGCAGTTCCCTTCAGAGGGCCTCGCCGTTCTCTCAGTCAAGGCGTGCGCGCACGCATGCGCGTGCGGTCTGGCGGCCGACCGTCGAGCCTTCACCCCTGCGCTGCGGCGTGTCGCGACCGATCTCGGGCAATCCCACTCATCCAAGATCGGAGTGCAACGCGTCAGCGTGGCGAGGCCGACTTCGGGCGCAGCGTGCGCCGGAGCGGCAATCGGCGGCGTCGCAGGCCAGGCCATGCCGGCCCCGCCTCGGCCGCCGGCCTCGGGGCAACGCCGTTGTTCGCTTCGAGAGCTCGCTAGACTTGTTGGATGTCCTCGATCGGTTACGTCATTCGACAAGCGTCCCCCTCTGACGCGCGAGCGGTGGCCGCCTTGGTCGGCTGTCTGCTGGCGGAGGTCGCCGGCGAGGCGGAAGATCCCGGCGCGCCTTTCGACCTGGGCGACACGACGGCGAGGCTGGCCCAGCTTCTCGAGCAGGAGCAGTACTTCGTGTTCGTCGCGCGGGCTGACGACGATTCCATCGCCGGGTTCGTCGCACCCTGCGAGGGCTGCACCCTGTCGGCCGGCGGCGCCTTCGGGCTGATCCCCGAGCTGTACGTCGTGCCGGAGGCTCGGTCGCGACGTGTGGGCGAGAAGCTCGTTGCAAGGGCGAAGAAATTTGCGACCACCAGGGGGTGGCAATGGCTGGAGGTCACCGCACCATCCTTGCCGGTGGGCGGGTTCGCGCTCGACTTCTATCGGCGCGAAGGCTTCTTGCTGCGCGAGGATCACCGCCTCTTCGCAAGGCTCTGAGGCCTGATCGGCGGCGGTTCATGCGCCGCGCACGCGCACAGTTGCGATGYCCGCTGGGACGGGCGAGCCAATCCTCGCACATGAACCTTCACCGAGACCATGCTGAGCGAAGCAACCGCATGCTCCGGACCTTGCGTCCGTGATCGCCGGCCGTCGGGAATCGAGCCTGGAACTTCAGCCTTGAAGCCCATGGTGCGCAAGCAGGAATCTCTAACTGGATACCTAACATGGATAAAAAGGCATCGACCACTTCAACCGGTGCGCGCAGCGCGGCAACGTCCGCGCTTCCGTGGAACCCGCCGGCCACGTTGACGCCGGCAATGACGCGCGTCGATACAGGGCCTGCCCCGCGCAGGGTTCAGCCTCGTGCCCTGGCGGCCCGTGATCGACCAGCGTCTTGGACAAGAGATGTCCGCAGTGGTGCGCGGGATGTCCGTGTCCTGGAAGTTCGGGCGACAGCGCGGCCTCTCCCTCTAGATTTCGCCGGACCCGCGACCGCCCCCCTTGGACTTGGAAGGCAGGCGGTGCGGAAGTGGCACACGCGGCGCTCTCAGCCGGGTGCCAGCGATCCGATGAGGGATGGCATGTGCGGGATGGGTGCCAGCAGCAACTGCCTGAGCGACTCGAGATCGTCCATGTTCAGTGCGCCTTGCGGGGCCGCCACGTAATAGGCCCAGGAGGTGTTCAGGCGATGGGCGAACGGTCGGATCAGCCGACCGTCCTTCAGATCCCTTTCAACGAGCTGGTCCACCGCCAGCGCGAAGCCCTGTCCTGCCGCGGCGGCCTCCAGCGCCACGGTGGCCTGGTTGAAGAAGGGACCCCGGGGCGATCGCCCCGGGGCGACGCCCGCCTTCGCCATCCATGCCTCCCAGAAATCGTGCAGCGACGTGTGCAGAAGCGTCTGCGACAACAGAATCCCCGGATCACTGGGCCGCCCGAGGCATTCGAAGAGCGCAGGACTGCAGACGGGAAACAGCTCCTCGTCGAACAGCTTCAGGCTGCACGCGCAGCGGCTGTCCGGTCGATGCTCGATCACCAGATCGATGTCCGCCCGCGAAATATCGGCCTCTGCGATGTCGGCGCAGACACGCAATTCGGCATTTTCGTGCGCGGCGCGCAAGACGTTCAGCCGCGGGCCCAGCCAGCGAGTGGCCAGACTGGGCGGCGCCCAGATGGTGATGGTCCGCTTGCCCGTGACCTCTTCGGTCGCTCGCGAGAGCTGGAGCAACGCAGAGCGGATCGATTCGGCGTAGGTACGCCCCACGACCGTGAGCGCCAAGGTGCCGGGAAGCCGGATGAACAGCTTGACACCGAGATGGGATTCCAGCGATCGGACGTGCTGTCCGACAGCGCCGGCGGTCACGCAAAGCTCATCGGCCGCCGTTCGATAGTTCAGATGCCTGGCGGTCGCCTCGAACGCGCGAACGGCATTCAGTGGGGGAAGCCTGATGCGAGTGGCCATGGCCGCAACCTGATGAACCTTCGACCGCCTTGAGTGTGGACGAAATCATTTTTGCATGGCATGCAACCCTTGACGGGGTGGCGAGCAGTTTTTCTGCGGCGAATGCAAGCAAATGTGACTTGCTGCCACTTTACGGCCGCCGATATCGTTGGGGCGCGCGCTGGCCGGCTGCCCGCAGCACGTCGTTCGGACCTTGATTCACCACATTGGAGCATCTTGACCTATGGACTATCTCGCGACTCTCGACGAACTGGCTCTTCCTGAACCCGAAGAACGATTCTTCGCCGGCCTGAGCGGCCGACAGGACCCGAGACTTGGGCGCTGGGCGAGGAGCTACCATTACTTTTCGATCTCCCAGGCGAAGCTGCTGCCGTTGATGGTGAAGCGCCTGGCGATGACGGACCACCACTCGCTGTCTGAAGTCACGAAAGCGCTCTACGAAGAGTACGGGTCGGGAAAAGCCGAGGCGGTGCACAGCCGCCTCTTCGCTCGATTCTGCGAGGCGGTCGGCCTGCGCGCCGACCGTCTGCCGATTGCGCGTGCCGACGTCGAGCCGGACGTTCTTCATTACCTCGATGCCATCGAAGCCGGCTATCGCCACGCGGACAACGGCATCGCGATGGCGACCTACTGCTTTCTGGAGCGGTCCGCCGTCCTGTCCTATCCGCTGATGTTGCGTCGACTGGACGAATTGGGATTTTCGGCATCCGATCTCATCTTCTTTTCGACGCATGTCGTGCAGGAAGCCGAGCATGACCAGGGGGCCAACCAGATCGCCAGGCGGTTGATCCGGTCATCGCGCGAGCAGCAGGATTTCGTCGATCAATTGCAGCGCATGCAACGCGCCTGGTCGAACTTCTGGCGGCCCTTCGCGATGCCGAAAGTGAACATCATTCGTTGAGTCGACGCAGGCGGGTCGCCGGCCCCTCGCCGGTGCACGTCAAGGCCGTGGCTGGCGCGCCCGCTGGAGCGGGTTGCGGCCACGCGAGCGCTCCAGGCGCAGCGGTCACGCGCCTTGAAGTCTTCACAGGAGATGCTATGGATGCCTCCCTCCCGAAGGGGATCAGAAGACTGGAGTTGAGATGACGCCGAAGGCGGCAAGCGCTGCCGTTGACCGCGGAGATCAAGCTGAGCAAGAGCAGAGGGACCCTCTGCTGGATACGGCATCAAAGTGCCCAAGAGGTGATAGACCAAGGTCTTCACAAACACCGCAGAGGGTCCGTCATGAATCGTAATACAGGCATGAATGCAGGACAAATCATCGGCACCATGAACGGTCGGCAGGTCGTCGGGCTGGACATTGCCAAGCACGTCTTTCAGCTGCACACGGTGGACATGGGCACGGGCGAGGTCATCAACGTGCAGCTCAAGCGCGCCAAGGTCATCGAACACTTTGCCAATCGCCAGCCCTGCCTCATCGCCATCGAGGCCTGCGGGAGTGGCCACCACTGGGCGCGCGAATTGATGGCGCTAGGCCACACGGTGCGCCTGTTGCACGCCAAGGCGGTGCGGCCCTTCGTCTCGGGCAACAAGACCGATGCCACTGATGCTCGTGCGATCTGGCTGGCCGTGCAACAGCCTGGCGTGAAATTCGTTGGCATCAAGACCGCGGTCCAGCAAGCCACGCTCACGCTGCATCGCCAGCGCGAACTCCTGATGAAGATGCGCACCATGCAAACCAACGCCCTGCGTGGGCTGCTGTATGAATTCGGCGCCACCTTCGCCAAGGGCCGCAATGCCCTGTTCAAGGACGTCGAGCAGGCTCTGGAAGAGCTCTCGCCACAGTTGCCCCAAATGGTGAGGGACAGCCTGCACGAGCAAGTCGAGCGCATCAAGGCGTTGAGCCAGGACATGCAGACGGTAGAGAAGCGCCTGGCGCTCCAACTCAAGGCCGATGCGGACATGCAGCGCATTGCGCAGATTCCGGGCGTGGGCCTGCTGACGGCGACCGCGGCCATTGCCACCATGGGCGAGGCCAGCGCCTTCAAGTCAGGGCGAGAGTTCTGCGCATGGCTGGGCCTGGTGCCCTCGCAAACCGGCACGGGCGGCAAGGTGCGCCTGGGCAACATCTCCAAACGAGGTGACACGTACATGCGCACCTTGCTCATTCACGGCGCCAGAAGTGTGCTGGCGCACACCAAGGAGCCTGGGGCGTGGCTTGAGGGGCTCAAGAGTCGCAGGCCCGCCAACGTGGTGATCGTGGCACAGGCCGCCAAGATGGCCCGAACGATCTGGGCCGTGACGGCCAAGCAGCAGGATTACCAACGGGGCTTTCAAAGCGTCAGGCCGCAAACGGCGTGACGTCAAGACAGCCAATTCATCAACCACCATAGAAAGGATATGGATCAGTCTTCGCAAGGGTAATGAGGCAGCAAAGAGTGACGTGATGTGAAACAGGTCAGACCGGGACGAGCTAAACCTGCATGGATCGTCGGACATGAAAAGTCCGCTATCGGAGATGAGGCGCTTGTCAGCGGATATGCATGGGGGCCAGCGGGCGAGTCGGGGAAACCGGGCGAGCCGCGCAATCAAGGCCGGATATAAGGACGCCGCCGACTTCTTCACAACGCGACACGAATTCTTCTCGCTACCCGGGAGGCATCCATATAAGGATCCATGTCGTGGCGTCGCGACATGGGTGTCGAATCTGTCCCATGCTCGAGTTGCGTCACCTTCGCTACTTCATTGCGGTCGCGGAAGAGCAGAACTTCAACCGTGCCGCCGAGCGGGTCCACATCGACCAGACGCCGCTGGCGCGAGCTATGCGCGATCTCGAAGATCAATTGGGCGTGAGCCTGCTCGTGCGCACGCCCCGGCGGCTCCATCTCACACCGGCGGGCAGCGAGTTGCTCGGACACGCGCGGCTTCTCCTCGTGCGGCTTGAACGCGTCAAACGGGCGGTTCGCTCCAAGGCGCAGCACCACCGGTCGTTGCGTATCGCGATCGCAGACGGCATTGCGCAACCGCACATGACGCACTGTCTGCAGACTTGGCAGTCCGTCTACCCAGACGCCCCGCTGGAACTGCTTGAACTGCGCGCCGATCAGTTGGTGGCCGCCCTGCGCCGGGAGGAAGCGGACGTTGGCTTCTGCTTCGGGGCCCCGCACCACGAGGCCATCGAACAGCGTGTGGCCTGGGCGTACCCCGTGCGCGCGATTCTCCCCGCGGGGCATGTCCTTGCGCGGCGCCGCGAACTGTCCATCGCCGAACTCCTGGCCTACCCCACCGTGACGTGCGACGCCAGCGCGATGCCGGGATTGCGCCGACAGATGGATGAACTGCAGCGGGCTCACGCATGCGTGCGGCTCCACACGGAAGAGGCCACGACCCTGGCCGGGTACCTGACGCGGGTGGCTGCCGGCATTGGCGTTGCGGACGTTGGGCATCTGCAGGCCTGCAATCGCGGCGACCTGGTGGCCGTGCCGCTGCTCGAGGAATTCAGCTTTCACACGTACGTGTTGCACAGGCGCCAGCCGGTGCGTTCACCGGACGCCGTGCTTCGATTCGTCGACCACGCCCTTTCGTCTGAGCCTGCCGGCGGACCTCGACCCAATGAGCGAGGCGCAGAGTCATGACTCCCCTTGAGACGCCGGAGGTGGCGAACGCCGCCGAAGGCGAAAGCCTGGGTGCGCTTGCGCAGTTGAAGGAGGAGATTCCATGAACGATCGGATCGCGGAATTTCGCGAAGCGCTGACGCCAGGGCTGCCTGCAGAGGTCATCTTCTCGAAAATCGCCGCCGCTGCGCGCGAGCTGGGCTTCGAGGGTTGCGCATACGGTCTGCGGCGCGGCCTGCCGCTTTCGCAACCTCGCTTCGTCCTGTTGAACAACTACGATCTGCGCTGGCAACAGCGCTACGCCAGCGCGTCCTATCTGAACATCGACCCGGTGGTCGCGCACGGGGCGCGACGGGTCGAGCCGGTGATGTGGACGGATGGACTCTTTCGCAGCGCGCCGCAGTTGTGGGATGAAGCACGCTCCTTCGGACTCGAGGTGGGGTGGTCCCAATCCTGCTTCGATGCCATCGGTACGGGTGGAATGTTGTCGCTCTCCCGCTCCCATGAAACGATCACGGCCGCGGAACTGCGCACGCGCGAGCCGTCGCTTCGAATGCTGGTTCACGTCGCGCATCTGGCGATGTCCGCAGCGCTGCTGACTTCGGAGTGGCCTGCTGCGGAGTTGACCCGGCGGGAAGAGGAGATCCTTCGCTGGACGGCCGATGGGAAAACGTCACCGGAGATCGCCGAGATCCTTCGGTTGTCCGTCAATACCGTGAACTACCACCTCAAGCGCGCGCTTCCCAAACTCGGCGCAGCGACCAAGGCCGGCGCCGTCGCTCTCCTGATGACCCGACCGTTGCGGTCGTCGCGCGCGATGCGTTCAACACGCTGACGACGTGTGCGCCGCCGCGGGCGGGGGCAACGCGGGGCGACCCTTGCGGCTTGCGGAGGATCGCGCACATTCGCGGCTCTGCCGAGTCTCGATCCAGCAAGGGACGAGCGCGTGGCCATCGATCACTTGAACCGGCGCTGCAGCCCGGGCTGCGAAGCCGGCGCGACGGAGAAGTCGCTCCACACCACGCGGCGAGACGGTAATGAGACGACGCGCGCCACAGCCAGCGGCGAGGTCGAGCGCAGCCTGAAGGAGCCCGACCGCGACCGGCGAAGAGAAGGCCTGGCGCGAGGGTGAGAGCTCCGACAACAGATCCATCGCGGCGAATCGGGAGAGCTCCCAGATCTCGGCGCTGCGCGGAAGCGGCTGCGAACCCATCAGCTGAGGGAAGACGTCTGCCAGCAGGTAAGGCCGGTGCGTCGGAAGCAGTCGAGCCACCCCTACCAGCGCGCCATCCGGATTCCGGGCTGCGATGTAGACCGTGTCCGAACGATCGAACTGGTCGAACTCCAGGCCTTCGAAGGTCGCAAGCGACCAGCCAAGCCGCTCCACGAAGACCTGGTGACGGTAGCGCGCGACGCTCGCCACGACGAGCGGCGCCAGTTGTGCAGGTGTTCCTGCGAGGTATTCGATGCGTTGTTCGGGCGACTGCATGGGTGCTATTGCAGCCCGGTCGCGAGGCGGATGCCACTACCCGATCAGGTGAGATTGCAACTGCGGGATGCGCGGGTTGCGGCCTCGTTCGGCGATGCGCCGACGCCGCCGGTTCGCGCGTCGGGTTGAACAAGTCGGTTTTCATCGACCCGGGCCGAGGAATGCCCGGTCGCCTCGGACCTTTGCCATTGCGCAACGAGCCTGCCGTGCAACACGGCTTGCGATGTCCGGGTGCCCCTTTGCCCCGTTCCCCGAATGAAATGAGGCCTGCGACGGTCGGTCCGGCGCGGCGCGATGGATGGCGCGCCGTGACGCAATGAGCAAGCGTTGAGACTTGGAGACCATCGGGGAAAACTTGGCGCTTCTTTCTTAGAGGTGATCAATGCCGAACAACACGCCCGTCTTCCTTGATCCGCAGGATCGCAGTGTGCGCAAGAGGCGCAGCACGCAGGCCGTGACGCTCTCGTCGCGGTGGCTCTCCCGTCTCTTCATTCGAGGCCTGCGGCTGGAGGGCGGGCGAGGGCGGAATGTTTCTCCGGATGCACCCGCCGCGCCACGGCCGTTCAAAGGGGCCATCTACGCGGCCGCCCTGGTGATCGGCCTCGGCGCCCAGGGGGCCTTCGCTCAAGGCGCTGCCAGCGAGACGCCCAAGTGGCCGACGAAGCCGATACGCATCGTCGTCGGGTTCGGCGGTGGATCGTCTCCCGACCTCGTTGCCCGGGCCATTGCGGACCCCTTGTCCAAAGCGCTCGGTCAGCCGGTCATTGTCGACAATCGACCTGGCGCGAGCGGAAACATCGCGGCGGACATCGTGGCCAAGTCCACCGATCAGCACACCATCGGGATGCTGATCAACGGCAACATGACCATTGCCAAGATGATCAACCCTGCGACGCCCTATGACCCCTTGAAGGATCTGGCGCCCATCAGCCTCATCTGCGTGGCGCCGCTGGTCCTGGCGGCCCCGATGGACGCTCCTGGCACCGACGGACGGACCTTTCTCGCCGCAGCGAAGGCCGCAGGCAGTCGCTGGAGCTATGGCTCGCCGGGCATCGGCACGGTGGGCCACCTGGGCATGGAGCTCCTGAAGTCCCGCACCGGCATCGCCCCGGTGCACGTGCCCTATATGGGCAACCCGCAGGTCATCGGTGGACTCATTGGCGGCCAGCTCCAGATATCCCTGCTGCCCCCGGGTCTGGCGGCGGAGCAGATCAAGGCTGGCAGGTTGCGCGCCATCGGCGTGACCTCGCTGGCGCGCAGCCCTTTGGTGCCCGACTACCCGACGCTGGGCGAGGCCGGTGTCGAGAACTTCCAGCTGGAGATCTGGACGGCGGCCGCCGGGCCCGCCACCATGCCCCAACCCATCATCGACCGGTTGTCGAAGCTGATCGGGGAGATCACGCGCACGCCCGAGGTGCGCCAGCGCCTGCACCTGGACGGGTACGAGGCGGTCGGTGCGCCCGCAGATGTCCTGGCCGCGCGAATCAAGGCAGACACTGCACTGCTCGGCAAGATCATCGTCAGCCAAGGCGTGAGGCTGGAATGAGCGAGCCAAAGCCGGGCCATGATGGGGCGTCGTCTGCTGCTGCGGCGCAGGAAGCCAATCTCGCCTCCTTGCGCGCGCAACTCGATGCGATCGATGCGAGGCTGCTGGACGTGCTCTTCGAGCGACTGGCCTGCTGCGCCCGGATCGGGCACCACAAGAAGGTGCACGCGGTGCCCATGATGGCACCGCATCGCATCGGGATCGTTCAGCGCCGCGCCGCCGATTTCGCCGCCAGCCACGCGTTGAATCCCACCTTCCTGCATCAGCTCTACGAGCTGATCATCGCGGAGACCTGCCGCCTCGAGGACGAGATCATCGCCTCGGAAGCGGCCATGCCGCAGGCCGTTCGCTCTGCCTGACCGGGACCTTCTGCATCGATCTTCGCGCGGGTCCTCGCCGACGCATTCCGCCAGGAATGCTTGCGGGGCCGCGCGCTGCGTGAGCCTGTGAAAAAGCATCTCGTCGCATCGCCCTTTCCGACGGCCCGGAAGATCCGGATCCCGGAAGCGCTCAGCCGTCCCCGCAGCACCGTGGCGACGCCGCGCAGTGAAACCGCGCGACGGCTCGGAGAGCAGGTGCGCGCGCTTCGCATCGCAGCGGGCGTCTCGGGCGGAGAGCTGGCCCGCCGCAGCGGCATCTCGCGCTCGATGCTCTCGCGGATCGAGCGCGGCCTGGTGCGAGCCACAGTGGACACGCTCGAGCGGATCGCAGAAGGACTCCATGTGCCGCTTGCCCGGATGTTTTCCGACCAGGCGCAACGAGCGGACTATTCCTTCGTCCCGGCAGGCCGAGGCATCGTGGTCGACCGGGTGGGCGCCGTGGCCGGGTATCGCTACGAACTGCTGGGCCATGTGCTGTCGGGGAATCTCTTCGTGGAGCCCTACCTCGTCCGGCTCCTCCCCGCAGCCATGCCGTACACCAGCTTTCAGCATCCGGGGATCAAGCTCCTCCACTGGATCGGCGGACGCGTTCGATACCGATACGGCGACCGGGTGGTCACGCTGAAGAAGGGGGACTCTCTGCTCTTCGACGCCATGGCGCTCCACGGCGTGGACAGCATTGAGGAGGCGCCGGTCGCCTACCTCTGCGTCGTCTTCACGATGCGAGACTAGACGCACCATCGGCCGGCGCAAGCCTGATCTCGTCATCCACCCGTCCATTCACCTTTCACCTTCCACCACCTCCGAGACAGAACCATGCCATCCTTTGTCACCCTGGGTCCGAGAGGCAGCAACCACGATTTCGTCCTGCGTCGCTATCTGGATGCCCATGGCCTCGGCGACCGCGCCCGCATCGGCCTGGTGGACGACTTTCATGTGGGAGCCCGGCAGGTCGTCGCCGGTGAAGCGGATTTCATGCTTCAGTGCGCGGCGCATCCTGATCTGGGTGAAGTGACAGGCCTCTATCGTGAGGAACTCTTCGTGGTGGACGCCTTCATTTCCCAAAGTCGTCCCATGGCCCTCATGCGTCAGAAGGATCCGGTCGGGGTCCCGGATTGTGTGGCAGTCCAAGCGGCGACTCGCTACTACGCGGACCTGTCGCCCTGGTCTCGGGTGGTGATCGAGCCGACGGTCATGGCCGTGAGCCTGGGCCTGCTGGCGCGACGCCATGCGGCAGGCATCGGCTTCGCTTCGTTCGCCGAGGCACATCCGCAGGCCTTGGAGGTCGTCGTTCCCATCGGATCGATCTGTGACGCGTGGGTGCTCTTCGGGCGCACGGCCGTGGATGGTGGCGAGACCGTGGTCTGGACGTCCAGTCCCGTGTCGCGCCTCCTTGCCACGGATGAGCCGACGGGCTGACGCATCGCAGGTTGTGCGCAGGTTGTGCGCAGCCGGGATGATTCGGGCGCGGACCCCCGGCGATGGCATGGGATCACCGACCGGCCCCTGGCGCTCGCCGCGTGGAGCGCAGGACGTAGACGCCGGAGCCGGCGACCAGCGCAATGCCGACGACGGCGTGCCAGTCCGGCACTTCGTTCCAGACCGCGAATCCCAGCACGAGGGCCCAGATGATGTTGCTGAAGCGGAACGGCGCGACGACGGACAGGTCAGCGCGCCGGCTGGCGGCCACGACGGCACTGTTTCCGACAGCCGTGAAGACCGCAGCCCCGACCATCCAGGTGAGCGTCTGCGGGTCCGTGGGCGCACGGACTTCCAGGGTGGCCATGGCGGCGCCCGCAAGGGTCACCGCCAGGGTGGTGACGGTGGCGACCAGCAGCGAGGGAACATCGAGCGGAATGGCGCGATTGACGAGTTCGCGGCCCGCCAGAGAGGCCGCGCAGGCGAGGGCCAACGTGAGCCCTGGGAGGTCAACCGCGGAAGAGGGTCGCAGGACTATCAGGACTCCGACAAAGCCGGCGGTCGCCGCCAGGACACGATCCATCCTTCTGGGCTCGAGTCCCGTCGCCATGCTCACGGCGGCAACGATCAGGGGAGCGATCATCATGATCGAGGTCACCGTGGAGAGCGACATGCGCGACAGCGCGGCGACGGAGGTTGCCGCCGTCGTGATCTCGAGCAATGCGCGAAGCGCGACGATGGGCCGAAGCGTCCTGCGCCAGGCGTGATGCAGCCGGGCACGCGCAACGACCGCCAGAAGCATCAGCGACGCGAGCAGTCCGCGCAGCAGCAGGATCTGTCCGGCTCCGTAGCGAGCCGCCGCCAGCTTGATGAAGGCGTCGTTCAGCACATAGCAGGCCATGGCGAGCAGCATGAGACCGATGCCATGCCGGTTCTCCTCGGCGGAGGCCATCACGCGCCGCTGTCCGCGTCGTCTTGCGCCTTCGATGCGGGCGGCCCGTCCAAGGACGCGGCACCGCAGGCGCGAAGCGTTTCGTACTGCGCCCTGGCCTTGAGCACGATTTCGTCCACTTCGGCGTCGGGATCCGACATCGCCACGATTGCTCCACCCGATCCGATGGAGACCTTCTCTCCGTCGCTTACGATGGTGCGGATGACGATGTTGAGCTTCGCCTGGCCATCCAGGGACAGGAAGCCCAGGCTTCCGGCGTAGACGCCACGCGGGGCGCCTTCGAGGGCGTCGAGGATCCGCATGGTTCGAATCTTCGGCGCACCTGTCATGGACCCGCCCGGGAAGGTTGCGCGCAGTGCATCGATGATCGACTTGTCGCGGTGCAGTTGTCCGCGGATGGTGCTCACGAGCTGGTGCACGGTCTCGAAGGACTCGACGTGAAAGAGCAGCGGGACGTGGACGCTGCCGACCTCGCACACGCGCGCCAGGTCGTTGCGCAGCAGATCGACGATCATGAGGTTCTCTGCCCGGGTCTTCTCGTCCTCGAGCAGAAAGCGGCTGTTGCGTGCGTCCTGCTCGGGTGTCGCGCCGCGGCCGATGGTTCCCTTGATCGGCTTGGATTCGAGGGTGCCGTCGGCCGCGAGATCCAGGAAGAGCTCCGGCGAGGCGCAGAGGACGGCAAGGGGTCCCGACTTGAGGTAGGCGGCGTAGGGGGCCGGGTTGTTCCGGCGCAGCACGCGATAGACGTTCCAGTCGTCGATCCCGCCGGCGCCGACAAGCTGGTTCGTGAGACAGGCCTCGTACGTCTCGCCCTGGAGGATCTCATCCTGGCAGCGCTCGATGAGCGCACGGTATTGCGGCAGCGGTATGCGCCATGCCATGGGCTCGAGTGCCTCGGCACCCGCTTCGCGCAGGATGGGCGCGGCGAGATCAAGCGTATCCAGCCGCTCGGCGAGTCCGTGCATCCATTCCATATTCGCCTTGGACAAGGCGCCCTGGTCGAGACACAGGATCCATGCGTCCTGGTTCAAATGGTCAAAGGCCACCAGACGGTCCGCGAAGATCCAGAGCGCGTCGGGGGTGGACGCGTCGGGCGTGGGCTGGCCTTGCAGTTCACCGCGCAGCTCGTAGCCGAGATAGCCGACGTAGCCGCCGATGAATTCGAAGGGCCACTCGCCCGCGGGGACCGCGCACTGGGCGAGGCGCTCCTGGAGGAAGTCGAAGATGCTGCCCGGGGCGCTGCTCGCCCCGGCGGCAAGCAGGTGGTCCGGGGCGGGTCCCTGGACGTGGAGCTCCTGCTCGGCCGAGCGATAGGTCACGACCTGCGCAGCAGGGCCGCGGGCATCCCCCATGTACGAGAAGCGTCCTCGCTGGCCGTCGGGGGCGCTGCTGTCGAGCCAGAAGGCGTCATGGGCGTCCGCGAAGCAGGCCGAGAACACCGCTTCGGGCTCGGGAAAGTTCTGCAGGCGATGGATGTGGACGCTGAAGCGAGGCCCTTTGGGGCTCTTCCGCGCGGCCTGGGCCGAGCCGCGGCCCGGAAGGCCCGCACGGGATGCGTGCCGCGCATGCCATTCCTGCGTGAGGTCCCGGAAGTTGGCCAAGAGCCGGGCGCCGAACTCCGTGCAGATCGACTCGGGATGGAACTGCACGCCCCACCAGGGTCGATGAAGGTGTCGCAGGGCCATGAGCGTGCCGTCCGGCGTCCACGCCAACTCCTCCATGTCGGAGGGAAGGTGGCTGGCCGCGAGCGAGTGATAGCGCACTGCCTCGAAGGGTGAGGGAATGCCGCGGAAGAGCTCGCAGTCCACATGCGAGACCTTGTCCAGGCGCCCGTGCATCGGGCGGATGGCCAGGTCCACGGTCGCCCCCGAGAAGTGGGCCATGGCCTGATGGCCCAGGCACACACCCAGGATGGGGACATCCGAGAAGCGCAGCGCGTCGCCGGAGATCCCCAGATCGCTGGCCCGCTGCGGCCGCCCGGGCCCGGGCGAGATCACGATGTTCTCGAACTCCATGGCCTGGACCTCGGCCCATGGCAGCTCGTCGTTGCGTAGGACGATGGGCTCGCGGCCGTTGGCGGCCGCCAGGTACTGGTGCAGGTTGTAGGTGAAGGAATCGTGGTTGTCGATCAGCAGGGTGTGCATGGAAAACCTCGCCGGTGTCCTGAGGGCTTCGATGGTGAAGCGGCGGATGGATCTGTCCAACTACCAGAACGGGTGGGTTCGTTCGGTGCGCGAGATCGGCGCGCGGAATGCCGAGAGGGTGACCCGGCGCCTTCGTGATCCGCGGGCTGAAGCGTTCCAACCGGACACGCGGCGCGGCCGGCAGGGAAACCGAGAAAGGTGAAGGTGAAAAAACGGGAAGGGACGCGCAGGCGACGGGGCCTGCGCAGGCCGATGCCGTGCCCTCGACCCGGAACGCTCTCTAGGCGCCCGCCTGAATCAATTCGGCGAGCGACGCCTCGGGCGTCTGCATGCACGCGCGGCACCAGTCCAGATAGAACAGGACGTCCATGTAGCGCTCGCCGCGCTCGATTTTGGATACCGCTGACTGAGCAATCTTCAGGCGGGCACCGAGTTCGGCCTGCGTGAGACCGCTCTGGCGCCGAAGCTTGCGCAGATGTCTGCGCAGAATCTCGTAGCGGCGGTGGTGGATGGGAACAAGCACGCACACATGCTCTCCAAGAATCATAAAAAACCCATTTCGGACTATTGTTGTGTATGATCGTTCGAGAGAAAAAAGCCAGAATGGACTTTATTGTGTTCTTCTTCGTCGTCGCTCCGCCCCGTGCGCGTGGCCGCGTCGGCCGCGGCCCGCTCGCGGGCAAGCGGTCGACGAAGGCACAGCGGCCCGGGGTGCGTGAAAGCACCGGGTGGCCGTGTGCGGCGGCTGCCGTGCACGCGGCAGCCGCGATGGTCGCAGAGCGAGGCCGGTGATGCGCGCGCGCGCTGCGCCATCGCCGCTGCCGAGCGCGCGAAAGCCCCGATTGCCCGCCTCGCTCGCGCGGGTGCCTCTTCGTGCAGGGCCACCCGCGAAGAGCGAGGCCCTGCATCGTCTGGGCGAGGAGGTGCGCAACCTCCGGATCGCCCATGGGACCTCGGGCGGTGAGTTGGCTCGGCGTTGCGGGCTCTCGCGGTCCATGCTCTCGCGCATCGAGCGCGGGCTGGTGTCGCCCTCCATCGACACCCTGCATCAGTTGGCAGAGTCACTGGAGGTCCCGCCGTCACGCTTCTTCTGTCATCAGAACGCCCGGCCCGAGCTGTCATTCGTGCCCGCCGGACGAGGCATCGTGGTGGATCGGCTCGGCGCGACCGCAGGGTTCCGCTACGAGCTGCTCGGCCACTCGCTGTCCGGCAACCTGCTGGCCGAACCCTACGTCGTCCGCCTGAAGCCGGGTGCGCGACCCTTCGTCGAGTTCCTGCACCCCGGGCGGGAGTTCATCCACATCCTGTCGGGTCGCATCCGCTATCGCCATGGCGGCCAGGCGCTGGAGATCGGCCAGGGAGATTCGCTCTTGTTCGACACCAGTGCGCCCCACGGCGTCGAGCGGATCCTCGAGGAGCCCGTGAGCTACCTCATGGTGAGCGTCACCACGCGGAACTGAGACGCCGGGTTGTTGCGGCTAGCCGTGGGCGGCCCTGCGCCGCGCTCGGGCCGAGGAGGCGCCGGCAGCGCATGCCGCGGCGCTACGTCGCGCCCGGGCGTTCAAGTCCGTCGCGCTTGCTCGAGGTCATGGTCATGGTGCCGCCTGCGCGCTGAGCAATTCACCTGCTTGGGTACCTGGTCGTTCCACCCTCGGACATCAGTCGCACCAAGCCGCTCGTGCGCCTGATCCTCAATCAGATCGGGCGGCGACTGACGGAGTCCCTGGACGGAAGCGACGGCATCGCGCGACGCCACAAGATGCTCCTGATGCTCGACGAGTTCCCGGCGCTCGGGTGGCTCGACTTCTTCGAGTCCGCACTGGCCTTCATGGCGGGTTATGGCCTGCGGGCGTTCCTGATCGCGCAATCCCTCAACCAGATCAACAAGTCCTACGGACAGAACCACTCGATCCTGGACAACTGCCATGTGCGCGTGGCGTTCGCGACCAACGACGAACGCACCGCCAAGCGGATCTCGGAGGCATTGGGCACGGCCACCGAGCAGCGCGCGCAGCGCAACTATCCCTTCTTGACGTCTGAGGAGTCGCTCAATGCTCAATCTCGCGGAATATCGCCGACGCCCAGCCCTGCTGGCCGACTGGCTGCCATGGGCGGGCATCGTCGCCCCGGGCGTCGTTCTCAACAAGGACGGCTCCTTCCTGCGCACGGCGCGCTTCAGAGGGCCCGATCTGGAGAGCGCAACGCCGGGCACTGGCGGGCTGTGGCTGCCAGCACGTCCACTGACGTGCTCGAGGTCGAAATCGTTTGCTCTGACCGGACCGAACACCGCCGGCGGGTTGAGGGGCGGAAAGCTGATATTCAGGATTTCACGCCGCCAACCTGGGAGGCGGTCCTTCATCATGAATACGAGGCATGGACAACAAGCCGCCTTGTCATTGATTCCGCGCTCTTCACCGCGAGCGAAGCGGCGAAGCAGATTCGGGAGAGGCTCAGCCAAGCCGGGGGTAGGTGAGCAAAGGCAGAATGCGACCAGAACCAGACTTTCAAAAGGACCTTCGGTGACGTTGCGAAAAAATTTCGAGGAAGTCATTTCACCTGTCCGAACTATCCTGATGCTGGTGTTCTCTGGCCTCGTCTTTTTCGCCGCGACCTGGCACGGTTTGGGGCGACCAAACTCGGTTTCCGAGTACCGCTTTCTCGGGCGACTCTCTGAGCAGAAGGTAGGTGAGCGCTTGGACCTAGGGGCGCAAATGCCTGGAGATTGGGAGATGGTCTGCGATGCTCACGGGTATGCGGGGGACTTCTATCCGGAGAAGTACGGTCGAAAGTACCCTGCCGTTGGCGAACCCGATGACGGGGCATGGGGTCTTGTTTTCATCGATGCGGATGGGTCCTTCACATCCGCGTCCGGAACCTGCAAATCGACTGGCGTCCTACTCACCATGGAAGGCTGCGCAACACGCGACCAAGTGGTTTTGACGCGAGAAGCCAGAAGTTTTCCATGCCCGGTTTTCAAGAACTAGTTCGCTCTTGCGCGAGGCATTCCGAGGTCCAGGACTGAAGTCGCCAGGAGCGGACATTCCTGGTGGGCATCCAATTTGATGCCCGACCCCAATTCGGTCGTGCCATGCACTACCGCGCCGACGACTCCTGCCCGAACTTGATGAGGTTGCCGTCCGGGTCCATGACATAGAGTTCATCCATGCCCCATGCCGTGCGAACCACGGCCTGCAGCGAGGGTAGCTTCGGACTGAGCTCACGATGCACGGCCTCGATGTCCTCCACGCGGATGTAGCACGAGGTGTTCTCGGCGATGTGCTTATCGTTGCAGGCCCAGAAGTGCAGCTCCGTGTCGCCGCGCACCGCCATGCCGTACGAAAATCCCTCAAAGTGCTGAGTCCGGAAACCAAGGACATTCCCGTAGAAATCGAGAGTGCGCTCCATATCGAGTGAAGCGAGGACGGGTATTGCCTTGCCGAAGCTTGCTTGATTCATTGCGATTTCGGTTTCCTTGAGGAAGCCATTGTGCAGGGGCGGGTCTGAGCGTCAGCTCTTGGGAAGGTCTTACCTCGGTATCGGGCCCGGGGACGCCGACGCAGGAATAAAATCCGGGCCGGCGTGCATTTGAAGAGAAGACGTCTTTCCATCGATTCATCAAAATTCAGACGCCTTTGTCGCCAACGTTCATGACGCTAGGCGACGAACTCCCTCACTTTCAAAGGTTCCAGACTCAATGACGAAGTCCTACGCGCAACTCAAATCCGCCATCGCCAAACTCGAAAGGGAAGCGGCTGCGCTTCGTGAAACTGAGACGAAAAAGGTGGTTGCGCAAATCAAGGAGTCGATTGCCACGTTTGGCCTGACCGTCGAACACCTCTTTGGCCGAGGCGCCAAAGCATTGAAAGTAGTCGCCGGCAAAGCCCTCGGCGATGGCAAAGCAGTGCGCAAGGGCGCAGGCGTTCCCAAGTACCGACACCCCAAGACGGGCAAGACCTGGACGGGCTTCGGCAAAGCTCCCGGATGGATTGCCACGGTTCGCAACCGTGACAAGTTTCGCATCGACCAATCTGGCGTCGTCGCAGAACCTTCGGTCGAAAAGGCCGTGGCGCCTGTCGCTGCAGTGGCGAAAAGGGCCACCCGTAAGGCCCGCGCAGTTGCAGCACCGGTGAAGACGTCGCGTCGCGCCAAGAAGGTTGCTCCCGCTTCTGTCACAGCTCCCGAAACTCAGGCTGAAAAGCCGGTCGCGAAGAAGGCCGCACCGGCAAAGAAGGCAGCTGACGCCTCCAAGACTGCAAAGGCTGCTGCGAAGACCACCAAGAAGGCCGCCGCCACTAAGTCGCAAGCTGCCGCCAAGACCCGCAGCGCGCGCACGTCCACGAACGCTGTGGCGCCTGTGTTGACCTCCGCCACGCCGGAGACGGCTGCATCCGCGAGCTGATAACACCATTGGCCTGCTTCGGCCGATGGGACACACAAACGGGCCGCTCTGCGGCCCGTTTGCTCTTGGTGGAGCTTCGAGATTCATGGCGCCGAGCTAGGGTTGGAGCGCGAATTTGCGGAGATTCGCTCCCGTGAGCAAACGCGACGACTCGAGCATCCGCCTTCTGGATGTCATCATGTCCGCTCCGAGCCCGAAGCCCTGAGCCAGCGACCGGCCACAGTCGGCCATGAGCTGACCTTCGAGAAGGAAACCCAGATGTTCACTTGGATAGGCAAACAAGGGGTGAGGAGCAGCGATGGCTTTGAGGTCCAGAGCATCGACCGTTTCTCCATCGCCTACCGCGAGGGCTCGCAGGTTGTGACAGTCTACGTAGAGGATGGCTTCTATGGCGGGGGGCAGTCTGTCGGCATCGAGCGAGGCGCCTTCGCGCACTGGGACAACCTCCGTCTAACCAACTCGCTCGAGAAGCAGGCCCAGATGCGCGCGAACTTCGTGGCCGCCTTGAAGTTTCAAGGAATTGCCGTTGAGCTGTGAACGGCCACAAGCAGATGCTCACTGACTGGGCCTGATTGAGTTGCGACGTTCAATCTGGCGTCCTGCAAACGTGAACAAGTTCACGAATGCGTGGAGCATCCATGCAATATCGGAACTCCCAGCGGCTCGCCGATGGCGGACATTTGAACGGCATGCACAAGGAAGACTCCCGCGACCCCTGGTCGAATCAGTCCCACACGCCGATGACGGCTTGGGAAAACGGGCTGCGACCGTCGCGGCCATCCAATCGAATGTTGTTCCTGCTTGCGGCGGCCGCGGCCGCACTCGCGGCGTTCGTGGCGTTTAACGGTTGGCGAGATTCAGACCCCCTGCGATATCCCAAGGGGCGGCAAGTCGCGCCAGCCACGCCCCCAGCGGTGAATGCTTCGCCGGCACCAAGGTACGAAGAGCGTGAGCTGGAGCCTGGGCCGTCGTCGCGCGTACAGCGATTCGCGAAATGCATATCGCCTGCGGGCGCCGCAACCTATTCAGACGGACCTTGCCCGGCTGGCACACGGACTGGCGAGGTGTCCGTGGCGCCTGATGCCAACCTGGCCGAGGGGATGCCTCAAGCTGCCAGGCAGGCGTCGATGCGCCGGAACAGCGCCATCGCCCAATCCGTCTTCGAGCATGAGCGCCGGGTGGCGATGAACGTCGACAGCTCCTCTACGGAGTGCGCGCAGCTCAATGCGTTGATTGCCTCGATTGACGCGGCTGCTCGCCAGCCTCAGCCTGCCTTTGAACAGGACCGCCTCAAGGACCAGCGCAGGCGCGCGAGGGACCGGCAATTCGCCTTGCGTTGTGGATGACCTTCGAGGGAAGAATGCGGCCAGAAGATGCTATGTAGGACTACCCGAGTCAGCCCCGTTTAGCTACAACGGGATTTCCAACCTCTACGCAAGGAGACGGAAATGACGACCCAGACAGTCCTACCAGGCAAGGATACGGCGCAGGCGGGCGAGTTGTACATCAGCTTCGAGTTGGGCAACAAGAAGTGGAAGGTGACGGCCAGCGATGGCTGCCGCGGGCCGAGCCGCTACAACGTGGACGCGGGCGACACGACAGCGGTCGCCGATTGCATCTGCAAGGCTGCAGAGCGCTGCAAGCTCGGTCCTCGGTTCAAGGCGCATTCCTGTTACGAGGCAGGTCGCGACGGCTGGTGGTTGCACCACTGGCTGGCTCAGCAAGGTGTCGACAACATCGTGGTCGACGCCGCCAGCATCGAGGTGAACCGACGTGCCAGGCGGGCCAAGACCGACCGTCTGGACGGTGACAAGCTGCTGGCGATGCTGCTGCGCCACCACGGTGGCGAACGCGTCTGGTCGGTGTTGCGCGAACCGACGCCCGAGGACGAAGACGCGCGCCGCACGCATCGCGAGCTCGCCCGGCTGACGACGGAGCGCACGGCACACATGAACCGCATCGGCTCGCTGCTCGTGCTGCACAACCTGCGCCCGAACGCCGTCATCGGCGGGCGCGATTGGGCAAACTGGTGGGAGCGCCATCGCGAGCAAGTGCCACCTATATTGCGTGCCGAAATCGAACGCGAGAGCGCACGTCTGTCGCTGGTCAAGCGGCAGGTGAAGGCGCTGGAAGCTGAACGACGCCGGGAGGTCGAAACTGGCAAGCAGCCGGTGGTAGCGCACCTGACTCAACTGCGGGCCATCGGTCTCAAGACAGCCTGGGTGCTGGACAAGGAGCTCTTCGGTTGGCGGCACTTCGCCAACCGGCGTGAACTCGCCGGCTGCCTGGGTCTGGTGCCCACGCCCTATGACAGCGGCGGCAGCAAGATTGAGCAGGGCATCAGCAAGGCAGGCAACAAGCGAGCCCGGGCGTTGCTGGTCGAACTCGCCTGGGGCTGGCTGCGTCTGCAGCCCGACAGCGCGTTGACCCAGTGGTTCAACCGGCGCTTCGCCGGCAGTGGCAAGCGCATGCGGCGCGTAGGCATCGTGGCGCTGGCACGGCGCCTGGCCATCGCGCTGTGGCGCTACCTCGAACATGGGGAAATTCCGGTCGGAGCGATGCTCAAGCCGGCCGGCGCGTGAAGCAACACGAGTAACTCCACCTCCCACACGGCTAAGCAAGGAGCACATTGATGGTCAAAGGTCGACGCGCCCGGAAAGTCGGCGGGTCACCACACGGTGACCGACCAAAAAGAAGGGGCGCATCGGTAACTGGGGTTTGCCATTGCGCTTTGCGCGCATGCTGCATGAGGTGCACGGCATTCACACCGTGCACGGATAGAAGCTCGTCCGAGCAGTGGCTCGAACGCTCGTCACGCCCCGACCTTGGCCCTTGGTGCATCTCACGAGCCAAGCCCGGCCCGTAGACTCAGTGCAAACGCAGAGGCCATCATGAAATACCTCGCCGCTCCAAAGCGGCCCTTCAAACCGCAGCGCGAAATCGTACCCGACGTGCGTTTACTGAGGCCTGAACAGGTACATAACTAACGTCAGCGCCACCACAAACAGCCCCAAAAGGCGCATCGCCTTGCGTTCGTTCAGTTAACCCGCTCGACCTCGGTCGGACGCCACTGCTTGGAGAAAAATGGCTCGAGTGGGCTGTATAGGCGCAGCGCCGGGATGAAGCCCTTGCCGGGGGTCGTCCGAATCCAGTTGCCGCGCTTCACGCCCTCGGGTTGCCGGGGTCCAAAGTACACCGTCGTCGAACCGTCAGCGTTCGGCTCGGCGGCCGGCGATGGGATAGCTTTGGCTGCCGGCGCGCGGGTAGCCCTGCGGCGTGTCGAGCATCGATCGGGTCATCGTGTCGTACAGCGTGAACGACCAGAACTTCGCGGCCGGAATACCCTTCGGCAGCGTGACCTTGTAGGTCTTGGCGCCGTCGATGTAGTCCCCCTGGGCGTCCACCATGGTCCACAGATAGGTCGATCCGATGTCCGGCAGCCGCATCGCCATCGCCGGCGTGATTCCGGTGACGCCGTAGAAGAAGGCCGAGCACGAGTCGAGCTTTCGATAGCCGGTCGTCGGGAAGCTCAACAGCGCCACGTTGACACTGACGGTCAAACCACTGCGTCAACGCGTTGTCGAGCTGCACGCGCAGACAGCCCCGGGCGAGCTCCACCAGTGACGCGCGGGCTCGCTTGCTGCCTGCCTCGCTGATGCCTTGCTCAATCTTGATGCGCCGCAGCCATAGGCGCGGGTTCTAGACCCAGGCAACCGGCGAGATCGCGCCGATCGGCGAAGCGCCGCCAGCCGAAGAGTTCCATGTCCTGAACCCAGACCGTCTTGAGACCGATGGCCCGCAGGAGGGCCAGGTGCGCCAGGTTTGGCAATGACTTGGGTTCCTCCCAAATCACGCCACTCGACCCCGGCGAGAATCGGGCTTGGTCACCGAATGGAGTTTTGATGAGTTGGGTCACCATTGTCTGGGCCATGGTCGGGTCCGCGTGCCTCATGCTGGCCGCCGTGAATTTGCCCCTGTGGGTGAAGGATCGGACAGCCTGGCCGAGTTTGTTCTTTTCGGCCTTGGCGGTGGCGACCGCTGCGGTTGCCTTCGGCGAACTCGTCGCCATGAAAGCGCAGGGACCGGATGAATTTGCCCTCGCCCATCGCACAGGACAGGTAGGGATCTGGCTCATCAACGTGTCGCTGGTCGGCTTCGTGCGCAGCTATCTCAAAAGCGGTCGCGCCTGGTTGGGGTGGACAGTCGTCGTACTTCGGACCGCCTCGTTGTTGCCCAACTTCCTGACCGGTCAGTCACTGAACTACAAAGAGATCTCGGCGTTGCGCTCCATTCCGTTCCTGGGCGAGAACGTCTCGATCGCCATCGGGACCCCCAATCCGTGGATGCTGGTCGGCCAGTTGGCGACTGGCCTGCTCGCGATTTTTGTCCTGGATGCCAGCATTTCGGCCTGGCGCCGCGGTGACAGGGCCGCAGCGCTCACCATCGGCGGCACGGCCTGCTTCTTCGCCCTGGGTGGTGTGGCGCAGGCGGTGGTGGTGTTCTGGGGCTTTGTCGAGGCGCCGACCACGGTCAGCTTGTTCTCATTGGGCATTGTGTTGGCGATGGCCTATGAACTGAGTCGCAACGTGCATCGCGCGGCGAGACTGCTGCACGAATTGCGCGAAGGCGAGGAGCGCATGACGCTCGCCATGCAGGCCGCGAACCTGGGCCTCTGGACGCGCGATACCGCGTGCGGCACCTTCTGGGCGAGCCCGAGGACCCGGCAGCTGTTCGACTTTTCGCGGAACGAGCCGATGGATCTGGAGTCGTTGCTATCGAAGGTGCATGTCGACGACCGCCGCATGGTTCGCCTGGCTTTCTCCGAGGCGGGAGGGGGCAGGATTGGCCACTTTCAGACGGAGTTTCGCGTTTTTGTTTCCGATGGCAGCACACGGTGGATCTCGGCGCAAGGACAATTCGAGTTCGAACGCCAGCGCGCTGTCCGCAGTCGGGGTGCCTGCAGCGACATCACCGCCCGCAAGGAAGCCGAGCAGGAAATGTTGCGCCTGCGGCATGAGATCGCTCACGCAGGCCGCTTGTCCGTGATGGGTCAGTTGGCGGCCGCTCTGGCCCACGA